>NZ_CAXBFR010000005.1:0-46434 GCF_963975005.1 uncultured Flavobacterium sp. | reverse complement strand
TCATACACAATTACTAAAGTCCATCCACCCGCTACACCTCCTGGAATTGAAAATGAACCACTACTACTACCATTTGTACTTACTCTAATATTTCCAACAAAGTAAGTTCCGTTTGGATTTGCTAAACCTGCAATTAAAGATGTTACATCAGCAAAACAGCCATAAGGACCGTGTGTTACATTTGTTTGATTAGCATCAGCAAAACCATTATATAAAACTTCATCAGCAATTACATCAACATAAGCACCACCTGGTACTCTAAACTTTACTTGATTCCAATCTGTTGCTCTTCCACTAGAAGGATCATTTCCTACATTATATCTATATGTCGCAGACCAATATAATCCTGCATGAACAATATTTGAACATGTTGCATCCGCAATTGTTAAATTTGCACTACTAGAATTAAATGTTTGAGTTGTACCATCAATATCAATAAATTGCATATTGGTTTGATCATTATAAATAGATGAATTTCCGGTAGTATTATATGCCGTATTTGGATTTGGACTTCTGTTAACAATGTTGTTAGAAATCATTGTTAAATCACCTCTTACTGTTGTTTGAAATCGAACATCAAAAGGGTTTTTAATTTGTGCTGAAGACGTAATTGTTCCTAATATTACAATTAGAATAACAACAAATTTTTGAGATAGAGTAATTTTTCTCATAGGTTATAGTATTGGTAAAATCCACATAGTTTCGGGGTACTTATTGTTGAATTTAGTTTGATATGCTTTTTTGGCAGCATCATAACTTTCAAAACGTTCTATGTAAACATAGTTCCATTGATTGCCAGATGTTTTAAATGATCCACTTTTGTTTAATCCTTTTTTCTTTAACTCATTTATGTATTTTGATGCTTTCTTTTTATCTTTATAAATAGTAGCAATTACATAATATCCTTTTTTAACTCCTGTATTTTTCTCTGGGAGTAATAAATAATTAATGTTATCGTTCTCTGCATTTAATACAAATTCTTCTAGTTTCTTAACAATCGTATTGTTAGTTTCTATTATACTTTGGTTATAAATGTTTTGTTTAAACCTGTCAATTTCTTCTTGTTCTAAGGTTTGATTTTTAAGTCTTTCAGCTTCTTCTTGTTTATCAACTTTTGGTTTTTTAGCATAAGCCGAAAATTCTTCATTACTATCTAATGTTAGGGCCAAAAATATTTCGTGAGTAGCTCCTAAATTTGTAATTTCTTTACCTAATCCTTTTTCATAATTATAACCTACAGCAATTTTTTGTGATATGTTTATTCCTAAACCACCAGAAACCCCATAATAATCACTATAAGAACCTTGTATCCAACCTGCTCTTGGAACATTATATAAAATTCCACCTGAGTAGTCAAAGTCTTTCATGGCTATATATTTTCCTCTTCCTAAAAAGGTTAAACTACTATTTTCAAATAAATTTGAAGCATTCTCCAAAGTGTATATATACGACAAATGACTTGATATCGTTTTTTCTCCAAATTTGGTTTGCATTTCACCCAACTTAAAATTATAATCCACTAAATTATCTCCGTAAACACCAAAATTAAATTTTCCCATTTGGATAGATAATCCAGGATTTAGCATTAGCATACTTGTATTATCATATTGTTCCAAATACGGATCAGCTTCACCGGTTATTATTTTACCTCTGTTTAAACCCGAATTAAAAAAGACCATATTAAATCCAAAAGACAATATAGTTTCGTCATTTAAACGGACTCCTTTTGCATAATTAGCAATAGCTCCAATGCTTTTCCAAACACCCACCTCTTGTTGATAAATTCCCAGTCCATAACCACTATTTTCATAATCGTTTCCTGAGTAATTCACCATGTATGTTATTGGTGACTCATCATAATCAAACCATTGTTTTCTATGATAAGCTACATATTCAGCTTTATGACTATTAAATATTGATAATGTAGGGTTAACTAAATTTCTATTAAAGCGCATAAAAGTCTGAGATGGCATTATAAACTCATCACTGCTATCAGTTTGAGCGTAATTCATAACACAGCTTAAGGCTAGCCCTATAATAAAAAGAAGTTTGTGTCTATTCATTCTTATTGTATTACTGATATTGTACCTTGATGTACGGTTGAATTATCACGTATTATTTTGTAATAAAAAATTCTATTGTTTTTTGAAATGGGATCAAATGGCCAATTATTCTGATAATCTTTTGTTCTATAAACAATTTGTTGATTTGATGAAAATATTACAACCTCAACATTGTTTTGATAAGCCAATTCTTCTGTAATTATCCAAGTATCGTTTTTACCATCATTGTTTGGAGTTATCGTATTTGGAATTACAGCACTAAACACTTGAGCTTGATATAACACATTGAAATTTTTAATGATTTCACACCCATTAAGTTGAGCTATTAATTGAATCGTAATTTCTTGATTAACAATAATTTCGTTAGAAGAACTTTCTAAAACGCCATCAATAAACCATTCGTAAGAATCAGCTCCAGATGCAGTTATGGTTATTTCTTCGTTTTCATTGATAAAAATATCTTCATCATAATTTGTTACTAATTGATTTTCATCTATAGTTGCAACGGCTATCAAATCTGAATTTAATTCACAGCCAAAAAGAGATATTTTTAAATAGTAATCACCTTCTAAGGTTGCAGTATAACTAGTATTTGTTCCTAAAACTGAAGCATCACCATCCATAAACCATTGATAAGTAAAAATTGGATCTGTAACAGAAGAAGTAATTGTAACATCATTATTCGTACTACACAAAACACCATCTGTTGTTAAGTTTATAATCTCGTCAATTTTTAATTTAACATCCAAATCATTAGAAGAAACTATTTGACCATCTGTAAAATTCGCAACTACACGATAACTTCCGTTTTCTGTATAATTCGCTATAGTATAACTAGATGAATTAGCTCCAATTATCACGACATTATTTTTATACCATTTATACGTTACACCAATGTTTGAAGGAACGGCAACTGTTATTAAATTCGAACTTGCTTCAAAATCTTGGACAGTTAAAATTTCTGAAAGGTTTTCACAACTTGAATAGTCAGCGTCGTGAATTATTGTTAAATTATAAGATGTATATGGAGATACTAAAGTAGAAACTTCTTTTTCAAGAATACAATCTGTATTTTGTGTTACTATTACTTTATAAGTTCCCGTTTGCGATACGGATAAAGAATTACTTATTTCTCCAGAAATTTCTACGTTGTTTTTATACCATTTATAGGTAGGACTTAAAGCATTAGTTGTACAAGTCAATGTTTTATTTTCCCCAGGCAACAAGTTAATTTCTGTCCCAGAATCTAATGAAAGAGTAAAGCTGTTTTCGGTTAGTACTAAAACGTTTGAATTAATTACACAAGCTGAATTTGAAGCTACTAATGAATAACTTCCCGCTTGTGTTGCACTATAAGTTGCGTTAGTTGCTCCACTTATAAATATATTGTTTAAATACCATTGATATGTATAACCCGAACTAGCAATCATACTTGATAAAAATAAACCAGTTGTTGGACAAATATTTGTTGCATTGCCTTGTGAGCTAATAGTTAATGTTTCAGAGGGTGTTACACTTACAGCAACAGCATTTGAATAAGAGTTATAGTTACACGTTCCATAATTTACACTAACATAATAACTTCCTGCTGCTGTAATTGGTAAGCTTGGACCTGTTTGACCTGATATAATTACACCATCTTTTTTCCAAACATATGTTAATTGCGAAAAATTTAAAGGACTATTTGGACCACTGTCAATGGTTAAATTGAAAGTAGACGTACTACAGATAGATTGATTAAAAACGTTGTTGTTAATTGTAAAAGGTTGATTGTAGACAGCGTAATTTGCCGAAAAAGCTGGACTTGAAGGACTAGTGCTTACTGGTGAAGAACTTTTTATACGAATTCTATAGTTCGTTCCATTAACATTTGTTGGAAAAGGAAAAGACACATTTACAGGAGAAGTTATTGCAGTAGAGGTTGTTAATACGGTTGGTGTAGTAAAACTTCCAGCGGCATTAGATAATTCTACAGTAAATATATTCCCTGAACCTAAATTAGAGGTAGGAGAAAATGAAAAACTAAGATTATAATTGTTAAAAGTTGTTGAAGCACATACTTGAGAAAAACCCAGTGTAGGTGTGTTTATTGTAATTTGCGCAGAGGCAACAATACAACTTATTAACAAGGCTATTGTTAAAAAAACTTTTTTGTTCAACAAAGCTAACGGGGCTATTAACTTTTGTAACATATTGATTTCTAATTTAATATAAGTGTCCGAATATTACTATTACAAATATATAAAATTTTATTAACATCCAAATATTTTTTATTAACAAATAATGTTGACAACCGTTAAAATCGATTAAAACACCCTTTTCTACGGTAAAACCACCTCTTTTAAATTGTAAAACCGTACTTTAACTATATTATATATAAAATCAATTTTTAGCCTTAATAATTTTAGTTATTTTTGCTAAAAATATACAGAAATGTCAGAACAAAAAGCATTAAATTTCATCGAACAAATTATAGAAGAAGATTTGAAAAAAGGTTTATCTAATGATAAATTACGCTTTCGTTTTCCACCTGAGCCAAACGGTTATTTACATATTGGTCACGCTAGTTCTATTTGTTTAAATTTTGGATTAGGTTTAGATTATAAAGCTCCAGTTAATCTTCGTTTTGACGATACAAATCCTGCAAAAGAAGAACAAGAATTTGTTGACGCTATCAAAAAAGATGTAGAATGGCTTGGATTTCAATGGGATAAAGAATGTTACGCCTCAGATTATTTTCAACAATTATATGATTGGACTATTGAATTAATCAAAAAAGGTAAAGCTTACGTAGATAGTCAAACTTCTGAAGAAATGGCTATTCAAAAAGGAACTCCAACACAATTTGGTACAGATTCTCCTTTTAGAAACCGAACCGTAGAAGAGAACCTTGATTTATTTGAACGAATGAAAAATGGTGAATTTCCAGAAGGAACACACGTTTTACGTGCTAAAATAAGCATGAACGCAACTAATATGTTGATGCGTGATCCTTTAATTTACAGAGTTTTACACAAAGATCATCATAGAACAGCTAACAAATGGTGTATTTATCCTATGTATGATTGGGCTCATGGTGAAAGTGATTATATCGAACAAATTTCACACTCTTTCTGTACATTAGAATTCTTACCTCATAGAGAATTATATGATTGGTTCTTAAACCAAATTTACGATGAATCTAAAGTTAGACCAAAACAACGTGAATTTGCTAGAAGAAATCTTTCTCATACTGTTGTTAGTAAACGAAAATTAGCTCAATTAGTAAGTGAAGGTCATGTAACTGGTTGGGATGATCCAAGAATGTCAACAATTTCTGGAATGAGAAGACGTGGCTATACTCCAAAAGCCATAGTAAATTTTGCAAATGCTATCGGAATTGCTAAACGGGATAATCTTATAGATGTCTCTTTATTAGAATTTTACGTTCGTGAAGATTTGAATAAAATTGCTCCTAGAGTAATGGCTGTTTTAAATCCTGTGAAGTTGATAATTACCAATTATCCTGATGGAGAAGAAGAATGGGTTGAAGCTGAAAATAATCAAGAAGAAGAAGTAATGACTTATAGAAATTTACCTTTTTCAAAAGAATTATATATCGAAAGAGAAGATTTTCAAGAAGAAGCGCATAAGAAATTTTTCCGTTTGACTTTAGGAACAGAAGTACGTCTTAAAAATGCTTATATCATTAAAGGTGAATCAGTTGTAAAAGATGTTGACGGAAATATTACTGAAATTCACTGTACTTATGATAAAGATTCTAAATCAGGAAGTGGTTCTGAAGCTAGTCAACGAAAAGTAAAAGGAACAATTCATTGGGTTTCTATAAAACACGCTGTTGAAGCTGAAGTTAGAGTTTATGACAGATTATTTACAGACGAAAACCCTGATGGAAACAAAGAAATTGATTTTAAAGAATTCATAAATAAAAACTCTTTAGAAGTCATTACTGGTTTTGTTGAACCTTCACTGGTTGAATCTAAAGAATTAGAACACTATCAATTTCAACGTTTAGGTTATTTTTGTGTGGATAGAGATTCAACGGCTGAGAAACTAGTTTTTAATAAAACAGTTGGATTAAGAGATACTTGGGCTAAAATTAGTAATCAGTAAATACATTTTTACACTCTTGCAAGAGTTCGTTTGTTTTTCCGAAGTTTATAGTTATAATCTAATACAAAATTTTTAATTTTTTCTTTGTGTTTTCTGTCTAAGTTGAATTTATCTTTTTTGCCGTTTTTTAAAATAATAACTAAATAATATTTTTTAAGAGAGAAGAGCCATTTTTTTTTAAAATTGACATATATTTTTTCAATTTCTGTTGTGTTGTAGTTGTAATTGTTTTTATTACTACTTATTTTTATAACATTATTATTCTCTATTTCTATTTTCATCTTTTTGATATTTATTTTCAAAGTAATATTACTTTTTACTAATATTTTATTAAAAAGATGAATTATAGATAACCAATCGATAATTTACTTTTTCAATAGATAAACAACAAAATTTATCATTTATCATTTATTTTTCTAAGTAAAACGATTTCGACCTAGCATAAAATTAAATAATAAAATCTACTCAAGCAATAGTTTTTGTCTATCAAAAACAACCTTCATAAATTAAATTTAAGGTGTTTTTAAATTTATTTCATCTTCTTTATTGAGTTAGTTTATTTTGTTCCAAAAACGTCTTTTATTGGCGTTTTTACCTTTTAAACAGCAATTTTCAAATTCAGATTTTAAAATTATTTGTGGTTGACTATTTTTTTCTTTATCACAAATAAAAAAGACCACTTTTTTTCAAAAGCAGCCTTTTTGTAATTTGGAATTTTAGAATTGGAATTTCTAAAACCTACCCTCCCATATTAACATCATCTTCGTTTTTCTTTCTCTTAGTTGAATTTGCTTTTTTCATTGATTCACCAACTTGATTACTTGCCGTAAAACTCGCTACCATGTTATTCAACATTTCACTTCCAGCTTGTGGCGAATTTGGTAATAAGATCAAATTACTATTTGAATCAGCACCAATTGCTTGTAAAGTGTCATAATGTTGTGTCACAACAATTAAAGCAGAAGCTTCTTGAGAGTTAATTCCAACTCTGTTCAATACATCTACAGATTCTACCAATCCACGTGCAATCTCTCTACGTTGGTCAGCAATACCTTGTCCTTGAAGTCTTTTACTTTCTGCTTCAGCTTTTGCTTTAGCTACAATTCTAATTCTTCCTGCTTCAGCTTCATATTCTGCAGCTGTTTTTTCACGATCAGCAGCATTAATTCTATTCATTGCATTCTTAACTTGAATATCTGGATCAATATCTGTAATCAGTGTGTTGATGATGTCATATCCATAACCTGACATTGCACCGTTTAATTCTCTTTTTACAGCAACGGCAACATCATCTTTACGTTCAAAAACGTCATCTAACTTTAATTTTGGTACTTCAGCACGAACTACGTCAAAAACATAAGATGTAATTTGATCATGTGGATATTCTAATTTATAAAAAGCATCGTAAACACTTTCTTGTAATACTTTAAATTGAACGGAAACTTTTAGTTTCACGAATACGTTATCTTTAGTTTTTGTTTCAATCATTACATCTAATTGTTGAATACGAAGATTTACTCTTCCTGCAACTCTATCAATAATTGGAATTTTTAATTGAAGACCAGAAGTACGAGTACTGGCAAATTTACCGAAACGTTCAATAACAGCAGCTGTTTGCTGTTTTACTGTAAAAAAGGATGAGAATAAAATGACTACTCCTAAAAATATGAAAATGTAAAGTCCGTACATAGTTTGTTTTTTAAATGGTTATGTTAATTATACGCTTAATGTTGTGAAAAGTTACAAAAAAAAATCCCGAAACTTTCGGGATTAACTTTTTTATAAGGTTTGTATCGCTTTTTCAATACGTTTATTGGTTTCTTCTTTTCCAATCATTTCAATGATATCAAACAAATGTGGTCCTTTTAAAGCACCAACCAAACTTAATCGTAAAGGTTGCATTACTTTTCCCATTCCCATTTCATTAGTTGTCATCCATTCTTTTAAAAGAGTTTCAATGTTTTGAGAAGTAAAGTCTTCAATGTTATTCAATTTAACAATCACTTTTTGCATCAATTCAGGAGTTTCTTCTTTCCAATTTTTTGATGCTTTTTCATCATATGAAGTTGGTGCTTCAAAGAAATAATCTGATAAATCCCAAAGTTCATTCACGAAATTAGCTCGTTCTTTTACTAAACCAACAACTCTCGTTATATCTAAATCTGTTGAAATTCCTTTATTTGATAACTCAACTTTAAACATTTCAGCCAATTCAGCATCATCTTTAGTAATCAAATATTGATGATTGAACCATTTGTTTTTATCTGGATCAAATTTTGCTCCTGCTTTGTGAATTCTGTTTAAATCAAAAGTGTCAACTAATTCTGCTAAGGAATATAATTCTTTATCTGTTCCATCATTCCAACCTAATAAAGCTAAAAAGTTAATTACAGCTTCAGGAAAAAACCCTTGTTCTCTATAACCCATTGATGTTCCTTCAGCAGTTTTCCAAGCTAAGGGAAATACAGGAAATCCTAATTTATCACCATCACGCTTGCTTAACTTTCCGTTTCCAACTGGTTTTAGAATTAAAGGTAAATGTGCAAATTCAGGTGCATCCCAACCAAATGCTCTGTATAATAAACTGTGCAATGGCATACTTGGTAACCATTCTTCACCACGAATTACATGCGAAGTTTCCATCAAATGATCATCCACAATATTGGCTAAATGATATGTTGGCATTCCATCACTTTTGAATAAAACCTTATCGTCTAATAAATTCGTATCAAACTTAATTTCACCACGAATAATATCTTTTAATTCTAAAATTTCATTCACTGGAGTTTTAAAACGAATCACAAAAGCATCACCATTCGCAATTCTTTTAGCCGTTTCTTCTTTTGATAAAACTAAAGAAGTATCTAATTTTTCACGATTATGCCAATTGTAAATGAATGTTTTTCCTTCAGCTTCGTGTTGTTTTCTGTGTGCATCTAATGATTCAGCCGTGTCAAAAGCATAATAAGCCCAACCGTTTTCAATCAATTGATCAGCATATTTATTATAAATTGTTTTTCGCTCACTTTGACGATAAGGTCCAAATTTTTCATTTTTTCCAACCGTTTCATCTGGAGAAATACCTAACCATTCTAAAGCTTCTAATATATATTCTTCAGCACCTTCAACAAATCTAGTTTGATCTGTATCTTCTACTCTTAAATAGAATGTACCGTTATTTTTTTTAGCAAATAAATAATTAAATAAAGCGGTTCTCACACCACCTATATGTAATCCTCCTGTTGGACTTGGAGCAAATCGTACTCTAACTGGTTTTGACATTTTTTTTCTAATTTGTTACAAAGATACAATTTGAATTTAGAAGTAAGAATTTAGATTTTAGAAAATCTGCTACTTATCAACATGATATCAAGTTAAAGTTTTGCTAATCACTATTTAGTTTTGACTAATTACATTTTAAATTGTATTTTTATCGGTTATTAACAGATTATAAACAATTTGGAAACAAAAGCTATCATTTTTGAAAAATTAGAAGCCTTTATCAAGAGGTTTTACACCAATGAACTAATAAAAGGAATTATTCTTTTTGTTGGACTTGGTTTACTATATTTTCTATTTACCATTTTAGTCGAATATTTCCTTTGGTTACCAACTTCAGGAAGAACGATTTTATTTTGGTTGTTTGTAGCTGTTCAAATTTTCTTATTAGTTCGTTTTATATTTTTTCCATTGTTTAAATTATTTAAACTTCAAAAAGGAATTAATTATGAACAAGCTTCAGTAATTATTGGAAATCACTTTAGTGAAGTCAATGATAAACTTACAAATTTTTTACAGTTATCAAATCAAACAGGATCCCAAGGTATTGGGGCGGAATTACTTTTAGCTTCAATCAATCAAAAAGCGGAAACCTTAAGTCCAATTCCTTTCTCTAATGCGATTAATTTTAATAAGAATAAGAAATTCTTGCCTTATGCCATAGTTCCAATTCTATTATTGGCTTTGTTTTTTGTGTCTGGAAATTCAAAAGTTATTTCACAAGGACTTGATAGAGTTGTTAATTACAATACAAAATATGTTCCACCTGCACCTTTTCAGTTTGTGGTTTTGAATAAAGATTTGGTAACTCAACAAAACAAAGATTTTACTTTACAAGTAAAGACTGTTGGTAATGTTATACCTGAAAATGTTTCACTTATAATAGGTGATGAAGAATATTTATTGGAAAACACGAATCCTGGAGAGTTTCAATATAAGTTTGATAATGTTATTTCGGATGTAAATTTTAGTCTGAAAGCTAACTCTATAAACTCAAAAGATTTTAATCTTAAAGTTGTTAATGTTCCTACTATCAATAATTTTGAAATGATATTAACTTATCCAAGTTATTTAAAGCGTAAATCAGAAATTATTAAAGGAACAGGAAACGCAATTGTACCAGAAGGAACAACAATTCTATGGAAATTATCAACTTTTGCTACTACTGATATTGCTTTTATTTCAAATAATAGTAAATCTGTTTACTCTTCATCAAACGGTGAGTTTAATTTCTCTAAAAATATTAGTCAAAATACTGAATATCAAATAGTAACATCAAATAAAGACGTAAAAAACTTTGAAAAACTAGATTATCAAGTAAATATCGTTAAAGATCAATATCCTTTTATAGTTGCTAATAAAGCACCTGATTCTTTAAGCCTAAAAAAGAACTTTATTATAGGTCAATTGTCAGATGATTATGGGTTGAGTAAATTACAAATTGTTTATTATCCAAAAGGAAAACCTCAAATGGTTAAACGTGGAACACTTGCAGTAAAGAATCAAACCGTTGATCAATTTGTTTATTCTTTTCCCACAGGTTTAAATGTAGAACAAGGAATTATTTATGAATACTATTTTGAAGTTTTTGATAATGATGCTTTGAATAATTACAAGTCAAGTAAGTCTTCTGTTTTTTCTCATAACGAATTAACGGATGATCAAAAACAAGATGAATTATTAAAAGATCAAAATGACAATATTAACAGTTTAGAAAAGTCATTAAATAATCAAGACAAGCAATTAAAGGAATTAGATAAACTCCAAAAAATGAAAAAGGAGAAAGCTAATCTTGACTTTAAAGATCAAAAAAAGATTGAAGATTTCATCAAAAAACAAAAATCACAAGATGATATGATGAAAGAATTTACCAAAAAACTTTCTGAAAATCTTGAGAATTTTAATCCAAAAGAAGAAGATAAACTTAAAAAAGAATTATTACGTCGTTTAGATGAAAGTCAAAAACAATCAGAAAAAAACGAAAAACTTTTAAAAGAATTAGAAGAATTACATAAGAAATTACAAGATGATGAACTGTTTGAAAAAGCAGATAAATTAAAAAAGGATTCAAAAAATCAAGCTAAGAATTTAGAGCAACTTGTAGAATTAACGAAACGTTTTTATGTTGAAAAAAAGGCTGAACAAATTGCTGATAAATTAAATAAGTTAGCAGAAAAAGAAGATAAATTAGCTAACGAAAATAAAAATAATTTAGAAGAACAGAAAAAAGTAGCTGATGAATTTGAAAAAATAAAAGAAGAGATACAACAATTGGATAAAGAAAATAAGGATTTAAAAAAACCTATGGACATTCCAAATGATAAAAACGAACAAGAAGATGTTCAAGATGATTTAGAAAAATCTGAAGAAGATCTAAAAAAGAATGACAAACCAAGCGCTTCAAAGTCTCAAAAATCTGCAGGAAAGAAGATGAAAGAAATGAGTCAGAAAATGAGCGCATCAATGGAAGGTGGAGAATCTCAACAAATGGAAGAAGACGTAAAAGCGTTACGTCAAATTTTAGATAATCTTTTAGCCTTTTCTTATGATGAAGAAGCTTTAATTCAACCAACAAAATCTTCTCAATCCCGATCTTTGGCTTTGAATAAAATCCTTAAAAAACAACAAGAACTTAAATTGCAGTTTCAACATGTGGATGATAGTATCTTTGCAGTTTCACTTCGTAACCCAATGATTTCTGAATTTGTATTAAACGAAATAGGAGAAATTCACTATAACTTAGATAATTCTTTGGAAACTTTAGCGGACAATAACGTTGCCAGAGGAGCTTCTTTACAGCAATATGTTTTATCAAGTGCAAATAAATTGGCTGACTTTTTAAGTAATGTTCAGAGTGATATGAATATGCAAATGTCTGGAAAAGGTAAAGGAAAAGGCAAAGGAATGCCAAAACCAGGACAAGGTAATCCTGGAAAACAATTATCAGATATAATAAAAAAACAAGAAGGACTTTCTGAAAAAATGAAAGAAGGAATGAAACCAGGAGAAAAGCCTGGTGATAAACCTGGTGATAAACCTGGCGAAAAATCTGGTGAAGGAAAAAAAGATGGAAAAGGTCAGGGAGAAAACGGTGAAGGAGAAGGTTCTGAGGGAAACGCTGGAAAGGTATTAGAAATCCTAAGAGAACAACAACAACTGCGAGATGCTTTACAGAAATCTTTAGAACAACAAGGTATTAATGGTAACAATGTTTTAAACCAAATGAAAGACATTGAAAAGCAATTAATCAACAAAGGTTTTAAAAATGAAACCTTACAAAAAATGCTAAATCTTAAACATGAATTACTAAAATTAGAGAATGCAATTCAACAACAAGGGCAAGATGAAAAACGTAAATCCAATACAACAGATGATAAGTTTTCTAACAACGCTTCTACCCTACCAAAGGAATTACAAGATTATATTAAAAGCATTGAGATATTAAATAGACAAAGTCTACCTTTGCAAAAAAATTACGACCTAAAAGTCAAAGAATATTTTAATAAGTAATGATTACATTTAACTACGAAAATGATTTTCTTTTAGAAGATGAATCAATTTATCAAGATTGGATATCAAGAATAATTCAATCAGAAAACAAATCAGAAGGTGAAATAAATTACATCTTTTGTGATGATGAATATTTAATAAACATCAATAATGAGTATCTGAATCATGATACTTATACTGATATTATAAGTTTTGATTATTCTGTCGGAGACTTAATTCAAGGTGATATATTTATTTCTACAGAAAGAGTTGCTGAAAATGCAATTGAGTATAATGTTCCTTTTGAAAACGAAATCAAAAGAGTCTTGTCTCACGGCATACTGCACTATTGTGGCTATAAAGACAAAACAGATAACGAAGCATTAGTAATGCGTCAAAAAGAAGATGAAAAAATTGCTTTGTTCCACGTGGAACAACAATAATCATCTATAATATAAATTTTAATGTTTCACGTGGAACAATGAGTATATTTCAAGAACAATACGATGTTATAGTAGTCGGTGGTGGTCATGCTGGCTCAGAAGCAGCGGCTTCTGCAGCAAATTTAGGTTGCTCTACTCTTCTAGTCACAATGAATCTACAAAACATCGCACAGATGTCTTGTAACCCTGCAATGGGTGGAATCGCTAAAGGTCAAATCGTAAGAGAGATTGATGCGCTTGGTGGTTATTCTGGAATTGTGTCTGATAAAACAGCCATTCAATTTAAGATGTTGAATAAATCAAAAGGACCTGCAATGTGGTCGCCAAGAGTTCAAAGTGATAGAATGCGCTTTGCAGAAGAATGGAGATTGATGTTAGAGCGAACTCCTAATTTAGATTTTTATCAAGAGATGGTTTCGGGATTGTTAATCGAAAACAACAAAATAGTGGGAATCAAAACTTCACTAGGTTTGGAGATTAAAGCTAAAACAGTTGTGTTGACAAACGGTACTTTTTTAAATGGTTTAATCCATATTGGTGACAAACAATTTGGAGGTGGTCGTGCAGGTGAAAGTGCTTCTTTTGGAATCACAGAAGATTTAGTCAAAGTAGGATTTGAATCTGGAAGAATGAAAACTGGAACGCCTCCAAGAGTAGATGGTCGTTCTTTAGATTATTCAAAAATGGCTGAACAACCAGGTGATGAAAAGCCTCATAAGTTTTCTTATTTACAAAGTATAAAACCTCTAACCCATCAAAGATCTTGTTATATGACTTATACTTCACTTGAAGTTCACGATCATCTTCGTGAAGGTTTTGACAGAAGTCCGATGTTTAACGGAAGAATAAAAAGTATAGGTCCAAGATATTGCCCATCTATTGAAGATAAAATAAATCGTTTTGCAGATAAAGACAGACATCAGTTATTTATTGAGCCAGAAGGATGGAATACAGTAGAAGTTTATGTAAATGGATTTTCTACTTCTCTTCCAGAAGATATTCAATTTAAAGCTTTGCGTTCTGTTGCCGGTTTTGAAAAAGTAAAATTTTTTAGACCTGGATATGCAATTGAATATGATTACTTCCCTCCTACACAATTAAAACACACCTTAGAAACTAAATTAGTAGAAGGATTATATTTTGCTGGTCAAATTAACGGAACAACAGGATACGAAGAAGCCGCTTCTCAAGGTTTAATGGCAGGAATTAATGCAGCATTAAAAGTTCAAGAACGTGATGAGTTTATACTAAAACGTAATGAAGCTTATATTGGAGTTTTGATTGATGATCTAATTACTAAAGGAACAGAAGAGCCTTATCGTATGTTTACTTCTCGTGCAGAGTATAGAACACTGCTTCGTCAAGACAATGCTGATTCAAGATTAACTCCTAAAGGATTTGAACTAGGTTTAGCTTCAGAAGAACGTTTAATTCGTATGGAAGAAAAATTTTCTAAGTCAGATGCAATGGTTCAGTTTTTTAGAGATACAAGTGCAAAACCTGAAGAAGCAAATCCTATTCTTGAATCTAAAGGATCGAGTTTGATGTCACAACCTGATAAAATGTTTAAAGTTTTTTCTAGACCACAAATAGATTTAGAAGACATTGTTAAGTTTGAGAAAGTTTCAGAATATATTAATACACATGTTTTGGATGATGAAATTATTGAGCAAGCTGAAATTGATGTTAAATATTCAGGTTATATAGAAAAAGAAAGATTACATGCTGACAAACTTAATCGTTTAGAAGATGCAATAATTCCAGATAATTTTGATTTTAATAAAATTAAATCAATTTCTACAGAAGCAAAAATGAAGTTTAATAAAATTCGTCCAAAGACAATTGCACAAGCTTCAAGAATTAGTGGTGTTTCACCAAGTGATATTTCTGTATTATTAATTTATATGGGACGTTAAAAAGTGCTCAGTGTTCAGTCTTTAGTAAGCAGTTCTAACTGAACACTAATTACTGAACACTGAATACTAAAAATTGTTTCACGTGAAACATACTTTGTTAACTACTACATTTACTACCTTTGTTTAAGTTTTATTTTAAAATATGAATTTCTCTCCCAACAATGTTTTTATAAAAGTTAAAGATCATTCTGTTTCAAAAGAATCATTTGATTTACTTTTAGACGAAGAATTACAGTTATTAAAAACTTCTCCTCAACCCTCTTTAGACAAACTTCCCTCCTATTATGAAAGTGAAGATTATATTTCACATACAGATTCAAAAAGAACCTTGTTTGAAAAATTATATCATTTAGTAAAAACAAATGCTTTAAAGAATAAAGTTGTATTAATTACAAAAGAAAATCCAAAAAAAGGAAATTTATTAGATATTGGTGCAGGAACTGGAGATTTTTTAACTCAGGCTAAAAATGCTGGTTGGAACTGTGTCGGAATTGAACCAAACGAAAAAGCTAAAAACATTTCAATATCAAAAGGTGTTAGTTTTACAGAAACTTTAGATGAATTAGAAAACAATTCTTTTGATGTAATTACAATGTGGCACGTTTTAGAACATGTTCCAGATTTAGAAAATCAAATTAAAACTTTAAAAAGATTGTTAAAACCAAACGGAACTATTATTATAGCGGTTCCAAATTATAAATCTTTTGATGCAAAATATTATAAAGTGTTTTGGGCAGCTTATGATGTGCCTCGACATTTATGGCATTTTTCAAAAACTAGTATTCAAAAACTTGTTGCAAAAGAGAATTTATTTTTAACAAAAGTTAAACCTATGTGGTTTGATAGTTTTTATGTTTGTCTTTTATCTGAAAAATATAAAACCGGAAAAATGAATTTCTTAAAAGGATTTTTCTACGGTTTTTTATCAAATTGCTCTGGAATCTATAAAAAAGAGTTTTCATCTCATATTTATGTGATAAAAAACACTTAAAACAGTATTTTAAACCCTTTTAAAGGCTTTTTTAGAATTATATATGCATTACGTTGCTTCAAACGAGAAGTTGTTTTAAAAATAAATTAAATATATTGTTTTTCATAAGCATTACCTATTTTAAAAAGAAAGAGTATAGTTATTTCTTATGCCTTAAAAATTAACTCTTGCATTACTATTTTCAATTGTTTACTTTTACCAAAATTTAGAAATAACGAATATGAAAAAATTATTATTTATTGCACTTGGATTTGCAATATTGTCTTGTACTAAACAAGAAGGACCTTCTGGTCTAAAAACAGCATATGTTGATACTGAAAAGTTAATGAAGGAACATCAACAAGCTATTGACATAGAAAATAAATACAAAGTAAAATCTGAAGAAATGGGACGTGAGCTTGATACAGAAGCAAAACAATTTCAATCAGATTATGAAAATGCTTTAAGACAAGCGCAAGCAAAAGGACCACAATGGGCTCAACAGAAAGCAGCAGAATTACAGCAAAGAGAACAACAATTGAATATTAAGCAACAATCAATGTATCAAGAAATTCAAACAGCAAGTAACGCTGAATTAGATTCTCTTGTAAAAGAAATTAAACTTTACATTAAAGATTACGGAAAAAAGAATAACTACGACTATGTATATGGTACCGGTTTAACTTCTCCTAGTATTTTATATGCTAAAGATTCGTATGATGTTACAGATGAGATACTTAAAACTCTTAATGATAAATATAAACCAACTGAAGCCACTAAAACAGTTGAAAAAGAAGAAGTTAAAAAATAATTTCTTTTAAAATCATTTAGAACCTCATTATTTTTTTAATGGGGTTTTTTATTTGTGTTTTTTTTATACTTTTATGGTGTTAAATATAAGCCAATGAATTCATTATCAGCCGTTGCAAGTTATACCTTGAAGTTTATTAATCAAACTAACAAATCTGTTTTTCTAACTGGAAAAGCTGGAACAGGTAAGACTACTCTACTCAAAGAAATAATCAAAACAACACATAAAAACACTGCTGTAGTTGCTCCTACTGGAATTGCTGCCTTAAATGCTGGTGGTGTAACTATTCATTCTCTTTTTCAACTGCCTTTTGGCGGTTTTATTCCAGATACAATTGCTCCGCATTTTAAAGACGCTGTTAAATTTGAGTCAAAAAGTACTCTTTCTCGTCATTTTAAAATGAGTGCTGTCAAACGAAATGTAATTCGAAACATTGAATTATTAGTTATAGACGAAGTCAGTATGTTGCGTGCAGATCTTCTAGATGCAATTGATTTCATGATGCAATCTGTTAGAAGAAATAAACTTCCTTTTGGAGGTGCACAAGTTTTATTTATAGGAGATTTACTACAGTTGCCACCAATTGTTAAACCAGAAGAATGGGACATCTTACGAAAATACTATCAAGGTAAGTTTTTCTTTCATTCTCATGTTGTGCAGCAAAATCCACCATTATACATTGAATTAGATAAAATTTATCGTCAAACTGATAGTGAATTTATAGAAGTGCTTAATAATTTACGCAATAATACTATAACTAAAGATGACTTAAGTATTCTAAATCAATTTGTTAACCCTAATTTTGATTTAAAGAAGAATGAAGGTTTTATTACACTTACAACACACAATAGAAAGGCAGATTCAATAAATAATGAAGCTTTAAATGAATTAGAAGGCAAATCTTTCACTTATAAAGCTCAAGTTATAGATGATTTTCCAGATAAAATTTATCCTGTTGAAGATAATTTAGAATTAAAGGTTGGAGCCCAAATTATGTTTATTAAAAATGATCTTTCCTTTGAGAAAAATTATTTCAACGGCAAAATGGGAACAATTAAGTATTTGTCTAAAGATGAGATAACTGTTGAGTTTCCAGAAGAGAAAAAAACAATCGACGTTGAACGATACGAATGGCAAAACATAAGGTATAAAGTTAATGAAACTACTAAAGAAATTCAGGAAGAAGTACTTGGTACATTTACTCATTATCCCATAAAATTAGCATGGGCAATAACGGTTCATAAAAGCCAAGGATTAACGTTTGATAAAGCAGCACTAGATGTCTCACGAGTTTTTCAACCTGGGCAAGCTTATGTTGCATTATCTCGTTTGAGATCTTTAAAAGGATTGGTTTTACTTGCACCAATTCAGATGAATGGACTTTCTAATGATAGTGATGTTATGCTTTACGCTGAACAAAAAGCTTCTGACGAATACATTCAGAAATCATTAGAACAAGAAACAAAAAACTATTTATTTAACTATTTAAAAGCGACGTTTGATTGGCAAGACTTAGCACAAGAATGGAGAAATCACAGATTTAGTTATAAAGAAGAAGCACCAAAATCACCAAAAGCTAAATATGCTAAATGGGCTGAAAACCAATCGAATAAAATTGATAATTTGGTTGTTCCTGCTCAAAATTTTATTAAACAATTAAGCAATATTTTCTCTAAAGAACCCTTTGAAGTTCAATACATTAATGAAAGGTTTCAAGCAGCGTACAACTATTTTTATAAAGACTTAGATAATTTTGTGTATGAATTATTACTTAAAATTGATGAAATAAAACGCATAAAAAAAGTGAAAACATTTTATGATGAATTAAATGATCTTGAAGATTCTCAAACTAAAACAATGCAACGCTTAATGAAAGCCAAATTGTTAATTGAAATGGTCGCTTCAGGAAAAGAAATTTCGAAAGAAAATCTTATTTCTGAAGAAATACTTTCCTACAAGGCTAATAAACTTAAGAAGATTAAAGATTTGAACACTGTAAAACCAGGTGTTTTTGATGTTGATCCAGATGTTTCTTATTACGAACCAAAGGTTAAAAAACCAAAAGAAAGTAAAAAGCCTACTATTGAAATCACTTTAGAATTTTGGAAGCAAAACCAAAACATAAAAGAAATTGCAACCATTAGAAAGTTAACGGAAACTACAATTAGCAGTCATTTGGCAAAGTTAATTCAACAAGATTATATTGCCATCGAAGATGTTCTTTCAGCTGAAAAAATTAAACAATTACAAGTTTTGTTTAAATATTTTAAAGGAGAAAGTTTATCAGAACTAAAAGAAACCATTGGTGACAAGTTCTCCTGGGAAGAACTTAAGTTATATAAAGCAAGTTTGAAAGAAATACTTTAGCTTTATGTACTTTATTGACTGAAAATCAATACTATCTATTTTTTATGAATTAAACGGGTCAATTTAATTGATAAATCAGTTAATATGATTTTACCGTTTCCATTCCGTTCAATATGGTAAATTGCCTCTGAAATTTCTTTAAAAATTTCGTTAATATTTCCACCATTTACAAATGGTGCGAATTTTTTCAACTCAAAACCGTCTAATCCTTCATCTAAATAGACCAAATCATCAGCTGTATAGTTCTCTAACATAGCTTGTCTAAAAAACTCAATACAATAATGTAAAAACTGCTTCTGAACTTCTCTTCCGTAGCTTGCCACTTCTTCGCTCCAACTTATTAAATCTAGAATAGAAGAAGCATTTCCTTTAGCTTTAAAGGCAGATCTAACCCATTTTACAAACCATTCCTCAAACAATTTGTCATCCTTCTCATTATTAGCTAATTTCAGAGCTTTATTAATGTCTCCTTGTGCTAAATGGGCCTGTTTTTTTGCAAGAGCATCAGGAACTCCTTTTGTCTTCAGTAAATCTTCAATTTCACGTTGTTCAGGTTTTTTAAATTCAATGATTTGGCAACGAGAAGTTATAGTTGAGATGATTTCTTCAACACTTTCGGTGACTAGTAAAAAAATTGTCTTTTGTGGTGGCTCTTCTAAAATTTTAAGAATTTTATTGGAAGTTGCCGTATTCATTTTATCAGCCATCCAAATTATCATGATCTTATAACCTCCTTCATAAGATTTCAAAGAAAGTTTTTTTACAATCTCTAGAGCTTCATCAACACCGATTTGGCCCTGTTTTTTTTCTACACCTAAATGCGTATACCAATCTTGAAGACTTCCAAAGGGTTGTTGATTAATAAACTCTTTCCATTCTTTTAGGAAATTATCACTAACAGGATGACTTTTTACATTTTCAGTTGTAGTGACTGGGAATGCATAGTGAATGTCAGGATGTGACAGTTGAATGACCTTGTTTTGACACTTTTCACAATCAAAGTTTTCAACATTTTTGTCATTACACAGTATATATTTAGCATAAGATATAGCAATTTGCAACAAACCAATGCCTTCAGGTCCAACAAAAAGCTGCGCGTGCGCAAGTCTACTACCATCAACACTTGAGGTTAAGTAATCTACCGTTTTTTTATTTCCAATTACATTTTTAAACATTATTTATGCGCTAAATTTTATATCTTGTTAATAACACAATAAAAATTGTTAACAACTCGTTCTCTGTTGTTGATAAACCAAACACTATTCTTAATAGTTTAGTAAAAGATTTAAAAACAGTTCTTTTATCATCAATTTGAGTCCACTTGCTAACAAAAAAAGTAAATGTACACAAAATTAGTTGTTAATGAATCTTTAGTATAATAATTGTAAAACTAAGTATTATGTTAAGCAAAATTTCAAATTTAGGGTTAATGTTTGCAATTCTTTTTGCAACATCTTTTTCTTATGGTCAATTACCCGTTCCTTTTAAAGTGAGATATCAATCTTATGTTAAAGGAGATATGACTGTGATTGCAAATAACATTGTAAACAGAAAAGATTATGGAAATAATCCAAACATGCCATATATGAATGCAACTAAAACAGCCAAACTTAATGACGAGTTTGAAATGTTTTACATTGATATTGATAGCGACATGTCTACTTTCAGTTCTAGTGCTGCAACATTATATCTTGAAAATGAAGAAAACAAAAAAATAGTTTATGCTGGTTTATACTGGTCTGCTACTTATAAATACAATAGCGGAATCAAAACGAAACGCAACAAATTTAAAGCATTTGACAAAAATAGAGAAGCATTTGATCAAATTAAATTAAAACTTCCTGGAGAATCTAGATATGTAGATATAAAAGGAAATATAATTTTTGATGGTTTAGACAAAAAAGGATTTGATGAAAGTGCTCCTTATGCAGTCTATGCTGACATTACTGATTTAGTAAAGCAATTAGGAAGTCCTTCAGGGGAATATACAGTAGCAAACATAAAAGCAACTCAAGGAGTTATTGAAGGTGGTGTTTCTGGTGGATGGACAATGTTTTTTGTTTTTGAAGATGATAATGAAACGGCAAAATTTATTTCTTCATATGATGGATTTGCAGGTGTAACAGATAAATCGACTGAAATATTATTTACAGGATTCAAAACTTTACCTGAAGGAAATGTTTTTGCTAAATTAGCTTGTGCCGGTTTAGAAGGAGATAATAACTTGGCTGGTGATCAACTGCAAATAAAATCTCAATTAAGTGAAATTTTTACATTATTGAGTAGCCCATTAAAATTAGAAAATAATTTTTTCAACAGTAACATTATTATAAACGACCAATATTTTACCGATAGAAATCCAAACAGTAAAAATACTTTAGGGTATGATACAAGTTTAATAACAATTGGAAATCCTGACAATTCTGTCATCCAAAATAATACAGATAATGTAACCTTAAAGCTCAAAACAGTTGGTGATAGGTACTTTATGTTCTTTAATGCTTTCAATGTAGAGGTTCAAGATGTTGATAAAGAACCAGTTATGATTGTTTCAAATAATAGTAACGAAATAGAAGCTGTTGAAGTAACTCCAATTATAGCAGAATCAGTTATTGCAGATAATACCAAACCTATAACAACAATTGTTAAAAATGAAATAAAGCCAGAAACTATAACTCCATCTAAAGAGGTTATTGTTGCTGAAACAGCTAAAGTAGAAGTTAAAGTAATAGAACCAATCAAAAAAGAAACAATAATTGTTGCTAAAGCTGATACTCCAAAAGAAAACACTAATAATGTTGTTTTAGCTCCAAAAAAAGAAGTTGTAGTTAGTCACCCAAAAGTTAAGACGGAGAACAATGAGGTTGTTGCATCAAACACAACAAATATTGACCCAGTTATGATTAGCGAGAAATTGAGCCAAGTAGCACAAAGTCAACATGGACAAAAACAAAAAATTACTGCAATTCCTGGACCAATGGTTGAGATTTACAATCAACAACGTGGATTTTATGTAATTGCAAATGTCTTTGCTGTTCATAGAAATGCGACTCGTTTTGTTGCAAAATTAAGAAGCCTAGGTATTGATGCAAATTTCTTTATCAACCCAAAAAATAATTACAGATATGTCTTTGTAAGTAAAAATGATTCGTGGTCTAGTGCTCTAAATTTATATTATTCAAATGTAAACGGAAAGTATTTTGGAGATACCTGGATAATGTTAGTAAATACAAGTCCAGATCAATTAGTAAGTAATGAACAGAATATAGATTATAATGACCCTTTTTGTCCCCAACAAAAAATGGTTGCCACGAGATCAAAAGAAGACGAACTCGTGTAAACGTTAAATTAGTATTAAAAAAAGACTCATTTGTGAGTCTTTTTTAATTTTGTATAAAAATAGATCAATTTCAATAAACTGAAAACAATAACTTCTTATGAAAACAATCAATAATTTAGACTTTAAAGGTAAAAAAGCCATTATCAGAGTAGATTTTAATGTTCCTTTAGATGAAAATTTTAATGTAACGGATGCTACACGAATTGAAGCTGCAAAACCTACCATTGATAAAATCTTGAATGACGGTGGAAGTGTAATCTTAATGTCACATTTAGGAAGACCAAAAGGGAAGGAAGAAAAATATTCATTAAAGCATATTATTGATAAAGTTTCAGAAGTTTTAGGAAGAGAAATACTTTTTGCAGAAGATTGTATTGGAAGCGATGCACACTCAAAAGCAAGTAATCTACAACCAAACCAAGTACTTCTACTAGAAAACCTTAGGTTTTACAGTGAAGAAGAAGCAGGAGATTCTGATTTTGCAAAAAAATTAGCATCGTTAGGAGATTTATTTGTAAATGATGCTTTTGGAACAGCACATAGAGCACATGCTTCAACAACTATAATTGCTAACTATTTTCCAAATGACAAATATTTCGGATTATTATTAGCCAAAGAAATTGAAAGCATCAATAAGGTACTTAAAGATTCACAAAAACCAGTTACTGCAATTTTAGGAGGTTCAAAAGTGTCTTCAAAAATTACAATTATTGAAAATATCTTGGATAAAGTTGATCACATGATTATTGGTGGAGGGATGACTTTTACTTTCATTAAAGCTTTAGGCGGAAGTATTGGAGATTCTATTTGTGAAGATGACAAACTAGAATTAGCTTTAGAAATTTTAAAACAAGCTAAAGAAAAAGGAGTACAAATTCATTTACCAGTAGACGTAATTGCTGCTGATGCTTTTTCTAACGATGCTAAAACTCAAATTATCGATGTAACTAAGATCCCAGATGGTTGGCAAGGTTTAGACGCTGGACCAAAATCGCTTGAAATTTTTGAAGAAGTAATTCTTAAATCAAAAACAATTCTTTGGAATGGACCAGTTGGTGTTTTCGAAATGCCAAGTTTTGCTAATGGAACAATTAAAGTTGGAGAATATATAGCGGCAGCGACTAAAAATGGTGCTTTCTCACTTGTTGGTGGTGGTGACTCGGTTTCAGCAGTAAAACAATTTGGTTTAGAAGATCAAGTAAGTTATGTTTCTACTGGTGGTGGAGCAATGTTGGAAATGTTAGAAGGAAAAACTTTACCTGGAATTCAAGCAATTATTCAATAATAATACTATTTTTGACTTTTTTGAGTTATCATAGATTAACAAATTACTAAATTACAAATTCCTGCAAAATGAGAATCAAAAACATTTTATGCTTACTATTACCATTAATTTCTTTTGCACAAGAAAGTGTAGAAGCCAATTTAATTGAAGAAACAGTTGCAAAAGTATCTTATTTAGATTCTTTAAAAGCGTCTTTTGTTAACCATAGCACAAGTACTTGTATTGATAGCAGATGGATGGAAGAATTATCTAACCAAGAGCTTTTTGATACAATGTATGAAGATGTTTCTGAATTAAATATTGAAGAAGCCGTTGCCTACGAAATGTCAACAGAAGTCCTTAAGAAAAGACTTAAGAAATTGGATGATAAGTCACCGTTTAATATTGAGTACAATGCTTCACTAGAAAATGTAATAAAATCATTCTTAAAAAACAGAAAACCAAGTTTTGAACGATTAATGGCTATTTCTGAATATTATTTTCCAATGTTTGAAGAACATTTAGCAAAATATGATGTGCCCTTAGAAATTAAATATTTAGCAATTGTAGAATCAGCATTAAACCCAAAAGCTAAAAGTAGAGTTGGTGCTTCTGGTCTTTGGCAATTTATGTATCCAACAGGAAAACAATTTAATTTAGAAGTCAATTCTTATGTTGACGAAAGATACGATCCTTTAAAAGCAACTGAAGCAGCTTGTCAATATTTATCAAGTTTGTATAAAATTTTTGGAGATTGGAGTTTAGTTTTAGCTTCATATAATGCTGGCCCAGGAAATGTTTCAAAAGCAATAAGACGTTCAGGAGGAAGTCAAAATTATTGGAATATTAGAAAAAACCTTCCTAGAGAAACAGCTAATTATGTACCAGCCTTTTTAGCAACAATGTACATTTATGAGTACAAAAAAGAATTAGGAATTAAACCTAAAAAAGCAGTTTTAACTTATTTCGAAACGGATACAATTAAGGTTAGAAGAGAAATGAGTTTCAAACAAGTTTCGGAATTATTTGATATTCCTCAAGATCAAGTAGAATTTTTAAACCCAATTTATAAATTAAACATAATTCCTTTTAACGAAGATAAACCACACTTTTTAAGATTACCAAAAGACAAAATCGGTTTATTTGTTTCTAATGAAGAAGCGGTTTATGCTTACATTGATTATGTAAAAAATGGTGGAGAAAAAGCACAAGATGCCATTGTTGAAATTTCAACTCCAGAGGAAACAAATGTAGTTGAATATAAAGAAACCAAAACAAAAAGTAAATTAGCTTACCATTCTGTAAGACGTGGAGAAAGTTTAGGTTTAATTGCACAAAAATATGATGTTTCTGTTACAGAATTAAAAAAATGGAATAATCTAAGGTCTTCAACAATCAAAGCCGGAAATAAATTGAAAATTTATAGTACAAAAGAAGATAATTCAAAATCTTCTAGATCTACTGGCACAACTACTTATATAGTTAGAAATGGAGATTCATTATACACTATTGCAAAAAAATATCCTGGAGTTTCTACAGATGATTTAAAAAAATGGAACGATATTAGTGGTGATAATATTCATCCCGGAATGAAATTGAAAATAAACGGGTAAATTTTTATTAAATCAACCTCAAATGAAAAAATCTATTCTACTTCTGTTTGTTTCTTTTTTATTGTTTTCTTGCAAAGAAGAAGCCTCAAATAACAAAGGACTTTCTGAATCATCAGGAAATATTAATAACGTTTCTATTTTTATTGATGAGCCACTTTGGAATGGCGAAATTGGAGATTCTTTGCGAAAAAAACTGGCTGCTCCAGTAGATGGTTTGCCTCAAGAAGAACCTTTGTTTAACATCAATCAATATCCTACAAAAATATTTGATGGTTTTGTAAAAAAAGGAAGAAATATTATTGTTGTTCAAAAAGCTGATAAAAGTGGGTTTGGAGCTTCTAAAGATTTATATGCAGCCCCTCAAAATGTTTTTTTTATATCTGGAAAAACAAATGAAGATTTATTAAAAGTTATTGAAACAAAAGCGCAAGAAATAATCAAAACGATTAAAAACGGAGAAATTATTGAGAATCAAAAACGAATGAAAAAATCATTGGTTAATGATAAAAAGATAAAAGACATGTTTGGTTTATCTATGAACATTGGTTATGGCTATGAATACGATACTGTTAAAGATAAATTTATTTGGTTGCGAAAAGAATATCAGTCAGGTTATAATAGTATTTTAATTTATGAAGTGCCTATAGAAAGTATTGAGAAAAATCAGGATATAGTTCAAAATATAATTAACATTAGAGATTCTATAGGAAAAGCTAATATTCGCGGCATGTTACCAAATACATGGATGATTACTGAAGAAGCTTATGCACCTTATTTATTTGAAACTAAATTAGACAACAAATTTACTTATTTAGCAAAAGGTACTTGGGTTTTAAAAAATGATTTTATGGCTGGACCTTTTGTGAATTACGCTATAAAAGACACTAAGAATAATCGTTATCTTGTTATTGAAGGATTTACTTATCTGCCTTCAAAAGCTAAAAGAGATCATATGTTTGAATTGGAAGCAATTATAAATTCAGCAAAAATTATAAAATAATAATTATATTATTGAAGAGCAAAGCAACTCATTTTTATAAATTGGTTTTTTGCTCTTTTTTAATTCAATGTATCGAGACATGCTAACATTTCAAATAAAGCGATTTAACGAACTTTCTATTCACGAACTATATCAATTACTTAAATTACGAAGTGAAGTCTTTGTGGTAGAGCAAAACTGCGTTTATCAAGACATTGACGGTAAAGATGAGAAAGCTTTACACGTTTTAGGGTTTTATGAAAACGAAATTGTGGCTTACACCAGATTATTCGACAAAGGATATTATTTTGACGAAGCTTCAATTGGTAGAGTAGTGGTTAGCCAAAAAGTAAGAGCAAAAAAATGGGGACACGATTTAATGAAAGTTTCTATTGATGCGATTGAAAAAGAATTCAAAACGTCAACTATTACAATTTCAGCGCAAGAATATCTAAAAAAATTCTACGAAGCACATCAATTTGAACAAACTAGCGAAATGTATTTAGAAGATGATATTCCTCATATTCAGATGAAGAGAAAGTAACGTCTTTCAATTTCTATAAACTGTTGTTTAGCGATGTTATTTCATCTTTATTTACTCATCATTTAATGATTTTTCCAAGTACTCAGTTGCTGTGATTGTAAATGCAGGTACTTTAATTAGAAATTTTAAATAAGATCTTTCATATTTTGCATAAAATTCATGTAGGAAAAAGTCTTCATGCATTCTAAAAGAGGAACACTTCTATTTTGCGCAAAGTATCGCTGATAGAATAAGTGATTAGTACAAAATTTCCATTTTTTTATGTAAGTCACTTAACACATATTGTTTTAAACCTTTTTAGCAATTGCGTTTTTTAACTTATCATTTAATCCTTCAATAAATTCCCTCTGTTTAATTAATTCGACTACATTACTTTCAAACGTTTTAATATTAGTCAATTTTGGAAATGAAATCTTTCGTTTTGCAATTGAATTTGACATTAGAATATTAACATAATTAAATGTTAGGATCAGTTTTTGATTAAAGTCAGTTTTAATAATTTTTAATCCGATTTTTTCTGCTGTTCTTGCATTTAGAAAGTAAGAAGTCCCCTTTATTTTAACAAAAGTATTATGATTTTCCTCACAGGCTTTTATTAAATTCAAAAGCCCTTCTAAATATTTTTGAAGTACAAAATTGGTTCTTTGCTTCCCACCTAATGATTTGTCTATAACAAAAACATAATCAAACAATGAACCACCGTGAATTTTAATGATTCCTTTTTCTTCTTTTTCGGTAATAAAAAGAGAAGAATAGTAAATCAATTTGCCTTTATTTTTAAGGGCTGGAATATCATAAAAGGGAGCAATTATTGAAAGAGTTATAATTATTGAAAGATAAATAAAAAAGTAAAAACCACTCAAAATTGATAATACTAAAACTATTAAATTCAAAGCGAAAGCAGCAGAGCCAATCTTCAACTGAATTTGGTTTTGTTCTTTGTTAGATTTAGAAAAGTACTTGTGATGCATTTTACATTATTGATAATATTAGTTCGCTTAGCGATTTTGGTGGATTTTGAAAACGATTACTTTTCGCTAAACGTAAAAGGGATTAAAAACGTTAATAATACTAAAACGCTCTTGTTCTATTCAAAAATTTCATTCAAAAATTTTGCTCTCAGTTTTAAGCTAGCGTTTTGTGTAAGATTAGTTGCGTGTTTCAGCAAGTAATTTAGTAAACAAATACTTGCCAGAGAAAATTCCGAAGGAATTTTCCAGATGAGAATAAGCCATAGCAATTAATTATAAACGGTGCTGTGCATTCGTTTTTTATGCGTTATACCATTTAAGCGTTTTTAGATTTTCCAATTCTATATTCTTAATCTTAAAGCTATCAATAACTTCTTTAGCCTTATTAGAGCAAATAATCATCATTGTGGTTTCAGGTATGAAAAAGTCACTACCATCCCAAGTTTTTAAGTCAAAGTTATAACCTGTCACAAAGCCACTATTCTTTGGACGAATGGGTGAACCGCAAGAAGAAGTACATTGAAATCCTTTATATCCATCTAGTTCAATATCCGACTCAATTGTGTATGTTTTCCATCCAGTTAAATCATTTGATTCAAATGATTTAAGAAGTTTAGGCGATATCAGGAAATTAAAAACGTCTTCAAAGCGAACTATATCATAAGCTTTTCTTCCTTGACTTTTTATCACTTTCAAAGGGTTAGGATTGTAAATACCTGTCTTAAGTTTTTGGTCGTCATAATCGCCAATAACCTCTACAAATAATTCTACATTGTTTGAGTTAAAGCTTAAAGAGTAAAATTCTTCTTTGTTCATGTTTTTTAATGAGGTAAAACGTTTCGCAGCTACAAGAAGTTGCGTACTTCATTTACTGACAATTACAAATACTGACAAAATTTTGTTTCAGAAATCAAAAATTCTGACAAAAACCAAGCCTAGCAATTTCTTGTAATTGCTTTTATGCACAGTTATTTTAATAGAAAAATGTCTTTATTTAAACTTTGATTAATTAATTCATTCGCAACATATGTTATATTAAATTCATCAGTGCGAATTGAGAATTTTAGATATGGTCTTTTAGAGATTCTATAAAAATCATACAAGAAAAAATCGTTATGCTGAGAGTATAATTTTTCATTAAGTTTAGGTGTTTTTTTACTGAAACAATAATTTAGAATAACGTTTTGTTGATACATACTAGTTGCTTCATATTGATAGCATTCACAATCCAAACCTATTATAATTTCATTATTGATTTTTTTCTTATTTTTTAATTCTAGGGAATTTAACTTAACATTTAAAGAATCAACATATTTTTCTTTACTTGCTATGTAAAGTACACCTTTTTTCGCCATATATAATTGATAGTCTGTGCCAAATTTATCACTATTTTTGTGAACTCTTTTGAAATCACCATTAGCTGAATAATACATTATTAAACTATCTCCATATTTTTTTTCGAGATCTTTATCAAAATCTTTTGGAGCAATTTTAGTTGTTGAAATATAAGTAGTGAATTTGATTAACCCTTCAAAATTTTTTTGAGCATTCGATTTTATACAAATAAATATTAAAATTAGGTATAGTTTGTTCATTATTAGATTTTTAGGTATAATTGTGCATAACTTGTATATTTGTATGATTTCAAAAATTAAACAATTAATCAATCTTAGTAATCACCAACTCAACTCTTCTGTCTTGTTCAGTACTATTTCCAAGTGGTTGTGTGTTTCCGTAACCGTTATAAATCAATCTTTTTTCATTAACTCTTCTAGAAATCAGATATTTATAAACTGATTTTGCTCTGTTGACAGATAATTCGCGTTTTCTGGTGTCTTTGTCAATAGCTTCTTTTTGATAAGAAGGTGTACAACAAATATGGCCTTGAACTTCAAGTTGTATTTTGGGAAAACGGTGCATTTTTATCGCAATTTTATCCAATTCTTTTTTTGCAGAAGTTGTTAGTCTACTACTTCCTCTATCAAAAAAAACTTTGTCTAATGTGATTTTGTCTCCAACAATGACATCTTTTCTCAAAACAGTATAATTTTCTGGCTTTGTTCTCTTTTCTTTAAGTAAAGGTTTAAAGTTTATTAAAACATCAACACGTCTGTTTTTGGAACGAACATCAGGAATATTTGATTCTAAATCTTCATCGATTACAATGCTTCCTTTTCCTTCAATAGAAACAATAATTTTATTTTTTATGCCATTTAACAACAATGAGTCTTTAATAGTGTTGGCTCTTTTTGTAGATAAGTCAAAATTATAAGCGTCTTTTCCTCTATCATCACAATAGCCATGAATTTGTATTGACTCTACTTTTGATGTATCAATAGTTTTAATGAATTTTTTAAGTTCTTTTTGTTGGTCTTTGCGTATGTCAAACTTGTCAAAATCAAAATAAATAGATTGTATTACTTCATCGTCTTGAGCATATGAAGTCATGATAAAAAGCAGAAAAATGTATTTAAGAAAGCGCATTATTTTTTTAATATTTTGTTATAATCTGATGTGTTTTTTAAAACGGCTTTGGCTTTGTTGATTTCAATATTGTTTTTGGCATCATAATCATACAAACCTTCTTTATATTGAAAACGAGTAATGATTTCATCGTTTAAAAGCATAATGATTTCAGCTTTATTTTTGTCAAGTTCTTTTTCGTTGCTTTTTTCAATAGCTGCTTTCAACAAATTATATTCAGACTGAATGTTTCCGTCAATATTTTCTTTTTTGGCTATTTCTAGAGTGTTTTCAAGTGCTTTTTCGGTTTCTGTGTTCATTTTGTACTGATTCTTTTTAACGAACTGTTTAAAGCCGTCAAAATCTGAATTAGTAAAAAGGACATTAGGGTTGTTTTGGTTTTTATAATAAAACTCAGTTACATAATTAAAAATAGCATCATTTGCCGTCAATGCTTTTGAAATTGTTGAAGGTTTTGTTTCTAAAACTTCCATATCTGGCATAATTCCACCTCCATCATAAACGGTTCTACCTTTTTTAGTTTTAAAAGCTGTATAATCTTTTTGGTCAGTACGAATAGCTTTTCCATTTTCATCTTTATGTGAATAATCTAAAGCCTGAATACATCTTCCTGAAGGAGTATAATATTTAGAAATTGTGACTTTTACTTGCGTTCCGTATGATAAATTCAAAGGTCTTTGTACTAAACCTTTTCCGAAACTTCTATTTCCAACCACAACGGCCCTGTCTAAATCTTGTAAAGCACCGGCAACAATTTCAGATGCTGAAGCACTTCTTCCATTCACAATAATAGCTAACGGAATTTCTAAATCAACCGGTTCGTTTCTTGTTTTATAAGTACTGTTGTGTTTTTCAACTTTCGACTTTGTAGTAACAATTGTTTCGTTTTTAGGCACAAATAAATTGCAAATATTTACAGCTTCACCCAATAAACCACCTGGATTTCCTCTTAAATCTAAAATAATTTTGGTAGCTCCTTGTTTTTTCAAATCTAATAAGGCTGCTTTAGTATCTGAAGACGCTTTTTCAGTAAATTTTGATAAAACGATATAACCAATATTGTCTTCCAATAATTTGTAATATGGAACCGCTTTTAATTCAACTTCATCTAAAATGATAGTTCCGTTCGTTTTTTTACCTTGTCGGAAATAAACAATATTTACTTTAGTATTTTTTGTTCCTTTTAGCAATTGCGATGCGTCTTCTTTAAAGTCTTTTAGTAAAACATCATCAATTTGAATGATTTCATCACCAGCTTTTAAACCAGCTTTATCTGCAGGAAAATTTTTGTAAACTTCTTTTAAAATGACTTTATCTTCTTTTCGAGTAATCATAGCTCCAATTCCAGTATATTCTCCGGTGTTGTTGATTTTGAATTTGATTACATCTTGTTCATTAAAGAAAACGGTATAAGGATCGAGCTCTTTCAACATGCTTTTTATTCCTTTATCCATCAAATCACCGGGATTAGTTTCATCCACATAATTTTGATTAACGATTTTGAATAAGTTGGTAAAAATTTCAATTTGTTTGGCTAATTCAAAGAAATCTCCTTTGAAACTAACTCCAACAAATAAAAACGAAACAGCTATAATGGGAATAATGATTCTTTTTCTAAAAATGGACTTCATAACAATAGAATTAAGTAAAATGAAATACGAATGTAATTATAATTGATCAAAAAGTAAACCAAAGTTAGGTTTTACTTAACATTTTCAATAAATTTTTGGAAAAGCTGGATAGTTTTCTCGTTAATTTCTTGATAAGTTAAGCGGTCTTTTGATTGATAAAAAAACATGAAAGCATAAGGTTTCTCTAATTTATCAACTAAGATGTATTTGTTTAAACGATAGGTTTCACGCAATAAACGTTTAAAATAATTTCGGTCAACAGCATTTTTAAAATACTTTTTTGAAACAGAAACGCCCATTTTTATTATTTCCTTTTCTTCTAAAGGATTTTCTACAAAAACCAATCGCAATGGATATTTGGAAACAGATTTTCCTTCACTAAAAAGTAAATCTATGGTGTTTTTGCTTTTAAGCTTTTCGGTTTTTGGATAAGTGAATGCCATGCAGCAAAGGTATAAAAAAAGACTTCTGTTTTACGATAGCTTTTTTCAATTTTATTGAGGTTTTTCACAAACATTGTCGTTTTATTAAACTTGAACAAATCAGCTTTTTTTATTTCTAATGATTTTTTAACTTAAAGGCAATATACAAATCAGTTCAAGTGCTTTTCTTAAAAAGGTAGTTCTTAAAACATTTTTTTGATCATATAATACTTCGAAACAGCAAAAATATTTTCTTTATATTTGAATTTAATTAATAAAAAAAACAATGGCATTACAAGAAGAACTAGAACAACAAGGAATTTGGTTATTTAGATATAGGGGTGTTCTACCCATTATCATTTTAGCTGTTGGATTACTCCTTTTTTTACAAACGGAAATGCATCCTGAGACCTTTTATTTAAAAAATTCCCCTTTTGAACTTTATTTTGAAATGTTTTGTTTGGGGGTAAGTCTTTTGGGATTATTAATTAGAATTTTTGTCATTGGATATGTTCCAAAAAACACTTCTGGTAGAACGGTAAAAACACAAGTAGCGGATAGTTTAAATACAACAGGAATATACTCATTAGTAAGACATCCATTATATTTAGGAAATTATTTTATGTGGCTAGGATTAGCAATGATGTCTGAAAACTTTTGGTTTGCAGTTGCATTTACACTTCTGTATTGGGTTTATTATGAAAGAATAATGTTCTCTGAAGAGAAATTTTTAAGAAGTAAATTTGGAGAAAATTATTTAAAATGGGCAGAAAAAGTTCCTGCTTTTGTCCCAGATTTTAAAAACTTTGTAAAACCCAATCTTACATTTAGTTGGAAAAAAGTCGTTAGAAAAGAAATTAATGGTCTTTTCCTTTTAATACTTATTTTCTTTTTTTATGATTATTTAGGAATATTAACTGAAAATCAAACCGATTTAAACCCGTTTTTATTATATAGTTTAATAATATTAATTTTTGTTATTGTTGTAATAAAAATTATTAAAAAGAAAACCGATTTATTAAAGCAAGAAAACCGGTAAACAATTTAAAATACAAAAAAATAACACCCCAAAAAGAATTTGTTTTTTGGGGTGTTATTTTTTATCAAAATACAATTTAGTTAATCATAAATATTGTTTGCTCTATCCACATCGGCCATTAATCCACTTGGATCAATAACAACTGCTTTTATAGATGATTTAGCTTTTGGAATTTCAAAAGTATATGTTGGATACGCCCAATCCCATCCGTTTAAAACGGTTCTTTTAATATCTAAATATGGATTTTCTTTTTCAAATCGCATTAAAGTATTTGGAATGTAAAATGTTTCTTTCGAACCATCTTCATAAACCACGAGTAAATCAATAGGCATTGGCATTCTTCCTTTTCGTTCTAAAGTAATAGCAGTTCTTTGAACACCATCTGTTGCACTTTCAACATTTTTAATCGCATAATCAATTGTATTTGTGGTTTGTGTCCAATCCACTAAATACCAATCTAAATTTGCTCCCGAAACTCTTTCAGCACTTCTTTTTATATCGTTAGGTGTTGGATGCGTTAATTTGTAATCGTAATAATAACGTTTGATAGTTTTCATTAAATTATCTGTTCCAATAATATAGCCTAATTGCGCTAAGAAAACTTCTCCTTTGCTATAAGCTCCAATACTATAAGACATATTATAATCATATCGATCTGCATGTGTAGAAAGCGGTTGTTCTTTTCCTGAATTGGCTAAATAGGTGTAGTTTTTATAAGCGCTTTCAAAAATATTATCTTCTTTTTCTTTTGGAGGCATAATTTCATTCATTGCTAAATCTGAAATGAAAGATGTAAACCCTTCATCCATCCATTCGTGTTTAGATTCATTTGTAGCCAATACAAATTGAAACCAAGAATGGGCAAACTCGTGCGCTGTGACACCTACTAAACTACCATAACTTCTGTTTCCAGTAATTAAAGTACACATTCCATATTCCATTCCACCATCACCCCCTTGAATGACAGAATATTGTTTGTAAGGATATGGACCTACATTTTTATTATAAAAGACTAATAATTCAGCCGTTTTTGGTTGCATTTTTTTCCAGTTTTCTATGTTTTCTGCTTTGTTTTTGTAAAGGAAATGCAGTTCCACATTATTTTCACCAATCAAAATGTCATGAACATAATCGCCGTCAGCTGCCCAAGTAAAGTCGTGAATATTTGGTGCTACGAAATGCCAAGTCAATTCTTTTGTTTTTCTAGGATACTTAACTTCAATTCCTTTTTCTTGGTAACCATGACCAATTTCGTTTTTATTTTGTAGATAACCAGTTCCACCAATAGTGTAATCTTTATCAATTGTTAGTTTTACATCAAAATCTCCCCAAACACCGTGAAATTCACGACCAATATATGGATCAGCATGCCAGCCTTCAAAATCATATTCGGCCATTTTTGGATACCATTGCGCCATGGATAAGGCTACGTCTTCTTCAGAATTCCTTCCTGAACGTCTAACTTGTAATGGTACTTGACCTTCAAATGTTAGTGAAAGGGTTGTTTTTGATTTTGGCAATAATGCTTCAACTAAAGTAACTTCCAAAACAGTTCCTACTACTTTTGTTGTTGCATTTTTTCCGTTTTGTTTAAAGTTTGAGATATTTAAATAACCAATTTCATCTGGTTTTAAAGTTTTGATTCTACTTTCTGTAACCTCTTTTTCGGCAACTTTAAACTTTCTTACCATTCGTTTGTCTGGATCAGAAATAGTTTGCAATCGAACATCCATTGCACTACCTGGTTGAAAAGCATTTGGATATAAATGATAGTATACTTTACGTAAAGTATCAGCAGAATTATTGGTATAAACTAATTCTTGTGTTCCTGTATATTGATAATTTTTCACATCCATTTTCACATCCATTTTATAGTCAACATGTTGTTGCCAATAACCAAGATTTGGATTATTTTGAGCAAATCCAATAAATGAAATAAGCGTAATTAAAAGTGTTTTTTTCATAGTGATTTATTTAAAAAAACCACAAAGCACATTACTGGTATGACTTTGTGGTTTTATATTTGAAACTTAAAAAGTTTTATTACATTTTTGAAGCCATAAGTAATGCGTTGTAAGCATTTACTATTCTTCCTGATTTAGAAATTTCAGCAAAATTTGCATCGTGTTGATCTTCTCCAGCCAAAACAGCATTTTTTAGTGGCGTTCCACTAAGTATAATAATTTGTTTTACTTGAGCAGCAGATAATTTTGGATAATAAGAACGAATTAAAGCAGCAACACCAGCAACATTAGGAGAAGCCATTGAAGTTCCTTGTAAATATCTGTAGTTATTATTTGGTGTAGTAGCATAAATTTGCATTCCTGGAGCGAAAACATCTACGTTCTTTTTTCCATAGTTTGAAAAAGGAGCCACCATATTAGAACTATAAGTTGCATTTAAAGCACCAATAATTAAAACATTATCAGAAACTTCAGGAGCGCCATCATAAGAATCACTTGGGTACTTATTTATTACATCTAAATCTTTAGCATCATTTCCAGCAGCAAAAATCACTAAAACATCTTTTTTAGCAGCGTATTTTAAAGCATCTTGAACCCATTCTTTATGAGGAGAAAAATATTTTCCAAAAGAACCGTTGATTACTTTAGCACCATTGTCAACTGCATAACGAATTCCTAAAGCTATATCTTTATCGTATTCGTCTCCATTAGGAACAGCTCTTACAGCCATAATTTCAACTAAGTTTGCAACTCCATCTCCACCAAGACCATTTCCTCTTACTTGAGCTACAATTCCAGCAACGTGAGTTCCATGTAATGCTTCTTCAGCATCTGGTCCAACTACATTATTGTTTCCGTATTTTGTGTCGTTGATGTCATTTGGATTGTCTCCAACAACTTTACGACCATCAAAATCAGGATTTAAATTATAATTTAATTGGTCATTAAAATGATCAACACCACCTTTAACTTGTTCAGAAAAATCAGCTAAAGAAACTCTTGATAAAACTCTTGTGAAGAAAGCTTTATTATTATTTATAGTTTCATTATCAGAAGTAATTCCTTTAACATCTTCTAATGTAAAGTCGTCTTTTTTAAGGTATTCTTTTAAATCTTTTACCGATTTTAAGTAACCTTCATACATTTCTTTTCCTTTAAGAGCATCTCCTCTCTCAGCATCTAATTGAGCTTTAGCTTCAACATAATCAATAGCAGTTGGGCCAGCTTTAACGACTCTTGTCATTTCTAATTGCTCGTTAACAGCATCTCCTAAGAAATTCCATCCATGAACATCATCTATGTATCCGTTATTATCGTCGTCTTTACCATTATTAGCAATCTCTTTTGGATTATTCCAAATAACTGCTTTTAAATCTTCGTGATTTATATCTACACCAGAATCAACGATTCCTACAATTACTTTTGTTCCTTTTTTTCCTTTAAGTAATTCAGCATAAGCTTTATCGACACTCATTCCAGGAACAGAGTCTTTCACTAAATCTAAATGACTCCAACGTTTTAAATCGTTTTCAGTTAATTTAGTTGTTTTTGTTTGAATAGCATCAATGTTTTCAACAGGTGTTGATACCATTTTTGAAACTCCACCACAACTAGTTAATACAAGCGCTAATGCCGCAGATACATAAAAAGGTTTAAATGTTCTCATTATTTTGAATTTATTTATAGTTATTAGACAATTATTTTTTAAAATAGTTACATGTTATAAGTCAAAAACCTCGTTACAAGTTAATATCTCATTTAGACGAATACCTTTTTCTGTTTTTTGAACAGTGATAATTTCATTATGTGCATCATGCTCTAAGATTAATTTAAAGTTTTTATCAGCAGCCATTTCAAGGAAAATTTCTTTTTCTCCAAGTGTTAACAAAGGTCTTGTATCGTAACCCATTACATAAGGTAAAGGAATATGACCAGCTGTTGGCAACAAATCTGCCACAAAACAAAAAGTTTCACCATTATAATTAATCATTGGAATCATTTGCTTTTCTGTGTGACCATCTGCAAAGAATATTCCAAAACCTAATTCAGATTTTTCTAGCAAAGCATTTTCAGGCCTATCAATAAAATTTAAATGACCACTTTCTTGCATTGGAAGAATGTTTTCATGTAAAAAAGAAGCTTTTTCTCGATTGTTAGGTTTAGTTGCCCATTCCCAATGATTTTCATTAGTCCAATATTTAGCATTTTTGAAAGCAACTTCGTAACCCGTTCTATTCTTATTCCAAATTACACTTCCTCCACAATGGTCAAAATGCAAATGTGTCATAAATACATCAGTTATATTGTCACGATGAAAACCATATTTTTCTAACGATTTATCAATAGAATGATTTCCCCAAAGCGAATAATAACCAAAGAACTTGTCAGATTGCTTGTTACCCATTCCAGTATCAATCAAAATTAAACGGTCTCCATCTTCTATTAACAAACACCTTGCGGCAATGTCAATTAAATTGTTTTCATCAGCTGGATTTGTTCTATTCCACAAAGTTTTAGGAACAACACCGAACATTGCACCGCCATCTAATTTAAAATTTCCGGCTTCAATAGGATATAATTTCATTTTAAAAATTTGATTGCAAGTTACAAAAAAAGCTATATTCAATAAAGTGTTTTATGTATAAATCTATTTTATAGTCTTATAAGTTATAAAAATGTTAGTATCCATTGTAAAAAGAGCTAAATACCTTATATTTGCCGTTAATTTAGACAAAATCAAAATAACAAATGATAAAAGTTTCTGATACAGCAAGCAAAAAAATCTTTGCTATGATGCAAGAAGATGGTTTTGACGCTACTCAAGATTTTGTTAGAGTAGGCGTAAAAAGTGGTGGGTGCTCTGGTTTGTCATACGAGTTAAAGTTTGACAAAGAATTAAGAGAAAACGATAAGGTCTTTGAAGATAATCATATAAAAATTGCAGTAGAAAAAAAGAGTTTTCTTTATTTGGCTGGAACTATATTAGAATTTTCAGGTGGATTAAACGGTAAAGGTTTTGTGTTTAACAATCCAAACGCGCAACGAACTTGTGGTTGTGGAGAAAGTTTTTCACTTTAATCATTAAAAAAACAAAATGTCAAAATATACAGAAGACGACTTAAAAGTCGAATTAGAAAATAAAGAATACGAATACGGGTTTTACACTGAACTAGAATCAGAAACATTTCCTATTGGTCTTAATGAAGACATAGTTCGTGCAATTTCTTTAAAAAAAGAAGAACCAGAATGGATGACCGAATGGCGCTTAGAATCTTTTAGGGCTTGGGAAGAAATGATTGAACCTGAATGGGCAAATGTGCATTACACAAAACCAGATTTTCAAGCCATTTCTTATTATTCGGCTCCTAAAAAAGTGGATCCAAACAAAACATTAGACGATGTTGATCCAGAATTATTAGCCATGTACAAAAAGCTAGGTATTTCTGTCGATGAACAAAAGAAAATGAATAATGTTGCTATGGATATTGTAGTAGATTCTGTTTCAGTAGCTACAACTTTCAAGAAAACGTTAGGAGATAAAGGAATCATTTTTATGAGTATTTCTGAAGCTATCAAAGAACATCCAGAATTAGTTAGAAAATATTTAGGAACGGTAGTTCCTCAAAAAGACAATTTTTATGCAGCATTAAATTCTGCTGTTTTTTCTGATGGAAGTTTCTGTTATATTCCAAAAGGAGTTAGATGTCCAATGGAGTTATCTACTTATTTTAGAATTAACCAAGCAGGAACAGGTCAATTTGAAAGAACACTTTTAATTGCGGACGAAGGGAGTTATGTTTCATACTTAGAGGGATGTACTGCTCCAAGTCGTGATGAAAATCAATTACACGCAGCAGTTGTTGAATTAATAGCTCTAGATGATGCAGAAATAAAATACTCAACTGTCCAAAACTGGTTTCCTGGAAACAAAGAAGGTAAAGGTGGAGTTTATAATTTCGTAACCAAAAGAGGCTTGTGTGAGAAAAATGCAAAAATTTCTTGGACACAAGTAGAAACTGGTTCAGCCATTACTTGGAAATATCCTTCGGTTATACTAAAAGGAGATAATTCTATCGGTGAATTTTATTCAATTGCAGTAACAAATAATTACCAACAAGCAGACACAGGAACAAAAATGATTCACTTAGGTAAAAATACTAAGTCAACCATTATTTCAAAAGGTATTTCTGCCGGAAAATCACAAAACAGTTATAGAGGTTTAGTGCAAATTTCGTCAAGAGCAGAAAATGCACGTAACTTTTCACAATGTGATAGTTTATTAATGGGAAACGAATGTGGAGCACACACTTTTCCATATATTGAAAGTAAAAACACATCATCAATTATAGAACACGAAGCTACAACTTCAAAAATTGGAGAAGATCAAGTTTTTTATTGCAACCAACGTGGAATTCCAACTGAAAAAGCTATTGCTTTAATAGTAAATGGTTTTAGTAAAGAAGTACTAAATAAGTTGCCAATGGAATTTGCTGTAGAAGCTCAAAAATTACTAGAAATTTCACTAGAAGGTTCTGTAGGATAATCAACTATTAATAAGAATATAAAACACATTCATAAAATGTTATCAATAAAAAATTTACACGCTTCAATAGAAGATAAAGAAATATTAAAAGGAATTAACCTTGAAGTAAAAGCTGGAGAAGTTCATGCTATAATGGGTCCAAATGGTGCTGGAAAAAGCACGTTGGCATCTATTATTGCAGGAAACGAAAATTACGAAGTTTCTCAAGGAACAATTGAATTAGAAGGACTAGAGATATCTGAATTAGCTCCAGAAGAAAGAGCTCATAAAGGAGTTTTCTTATCTTTTCAATATCCAGTTGAAATTCCAGGTGTTTCAGTAACTAACTTCATGAGAACAGCTATTAATGAAAGTAGAAAAGCTAAAGGTTTAGCCGATATGCCAGCCAACGAAATGCTAAAATTAATTCGCGAGAAATCTGAATTATTAGAAATTGATCGTAAATTTTTATCTCGTTCTTTAAACCAAGGTTTTTCTGGTGGTGAAAAGAAACGTAACGAAATTTTCCAAATGGCAATGTTAGAACCAAAACTAGCGATTTTAGATGAAACGGATTCAGGATTAGACATTGATGCTTTAAGAATTGTTGCAAATGGAGTAAATAAATTAAAAAGCAAAGATAATGCTGTCGTAGTAATTACGCATTACCAAAGATTGCTAGAATATATTGTTCCTGACTTCGTTCACGTATTGATGGATGGAAAAATTGTAAAGTCTGGTGGAAAAGAATTGGCTTTAGAATTAGAAGAAAGAGGATACGATTGGATTAAAGCTGAATTAGTTTAAAAATTTGTTTCAAGTTTTTTTGTTTCAAGTTAAATATTTGAAACCAAAACAACCTGAAATTTGAAACCAAAACAATGGATTTAAAAGAAAAATTAGTTTCGTCATTCATGGCTTTTGAAGAAAGAATAGACACTTCTTCAGCATTACATGATGTACGAACAAACGCTATAAAGAATTTTGAAAATAAAGGTTTTCCTTCAAAAAAGGAAGAAGCTTGGAAATATACTTCACTGAATGCAATTTTAAAAAATGACTTTTCTGTTTTTCCTAAAAAAGAAAATTCAGTGGAATTTGCTGAGGTAAAAAAATATTTTTTGCATGAAGTAGATACTTATAAAGTTGTTTTTATTGATGGAAAATTCAGTTCCTTTTTATCTGCTACAACGCATGAAGGAATTGATGTTTGTTTAATGTCATCGGCATTAACCAAGCCAAAATATAAAATAGTTATTGATGAATATTTCAATAAAATTGCTAGTAAAGATGAAACGTTAACATCATTAAATACTGCTTTTGCTCTAGAAGGAGCTTATATTAATATTCCAAAAAATAAAATCGCAGATAAACCAATCGAAATTATTTATTTTACAACTGGAGTTGAAGATGCTCTAATGGTTCAGCCAAGAAATTTGGTTATTGTTGGAGAAAATGCTCACGTTCAAATTATCGAAAGACATCAAAGTCTGAATAGTAACCCTGTTTTAACGAATTCGGTTACTGAAATATACGCTCAGAAAAGAGCTATAGTAGACTATTATAAGATTCAAAATGATAATTTAACAGCTAATTTAATCGACAATACTTATATTTCTCAAAAACAAGAAAGTAGAGCTTCAGTTCATACTTTTTCTTTCGGTGGAAACATAACTAGGAACAACTTAAATTTCTATCATTTCGGAGAACATATTGATAGCATTTTAAAAGGAATTACAATTATTGGTGAAAAACAACACGTTGATCATTACACTTTGGTACAACATGCTACACCAAATTGTGAAAGTCATCAAAATTATAAAACTATAATTGGTGATAGTGCAACTGGAGTTTTTAATGGTAAAATTTATGTTGAAAAAGAAGCCCAAAAAACAAATGCTTTTCAACAAAACAACAATATTCTACTTAGTGAAAAAGCAACTATAAATGCAAAACCACAATTAGAAATTTTTGCAGATGATGTAAAATGCTCACACGGTTGTACAATTGGACAATTAGATGAAAGTGCTATGTTTTACATGCAACAACGTGGAATTCCAAAAAAAGAAGCAAGAGCTTTATTGATGTTTGCTTTTTGTAACGAAGCTATAGAAAGCATCAAAATTCCTGAATTAAAACATAGAATTACAAAGATTATTGCTTCAAAATTAGAAGTGAAATTAGGATTTGATTTGTAGAAAAAAATCGTAATAAATAAAAAACCATCTTTTAAGGTGGTTTTTTTTGTTTTAAATCCAACCTTTCTTTATAAATTGTACTCTATTGTATAATAGTTATCAAATGAAAAATATCTTTATAATCTTTTTACTGTTTTTTTCTGTTTCTTTTTTTGGACAAAATGAAGTTGAAAATGATTCTATTCCAACTAAAGAAATTAAATTATTCAATACAAACTATAAAGAATTTGAAATCATTGGGGATGATATTTATGCAATTACAAATGGTGATAGTTTGATAAAATTTAACATTAAGACTAATGAATCTAGTTTTATTTTAAATAAAGTTCTATCAATTACTAGTAATTCAAAATATATAATTGGATTAAATAAAGAAAATAAAGTTTTTAAAATTGAAAATATAAATGATGTAAAAATCATTAACTCAGAATTGTTTAAAGGAATAAAAAAGAATAAATATTTTAAAGCCTATAAAATTTTATCTTTTAAAAATGAATATTTAATTATTTCCCAATCAGGAATAATTTATAAAAATAAACTATACAAAATAAGGAGTTGGTTGTCAAATCTTTCAGTAAGTAAAAAGAGAGGCTTTAATAAGCCAAACCTATCATTTATTGATTCTAACAATTTACTTTGGATGTGTTTTGATTTAGGTGAATTTGGCGAAGATATTGTATTCTTCGATTTGGAAAAACATAGGTATTTAGAACTAAAACATATTTTTCAAAAAGAACCTTATTTTCCAGAAAAAAGTTCAGAATATAAGTTAAAAATGATGAAAAGTTATCCAAATAAAGTAAAGCTTATAGATGACGATTTGTATTATAAATTTCCATATAATTTGCCAATTTACTGCCCAATAAAAGGTATGGCACAAAATAAAGAAGGTAAATTTTTTATTACACAAAGTTTAATGCATTTTATGCTAAGTGGAGGTTTGGTTTTTATGATCGAAAATGATAATTATACAACAAGTATTTTATTAAAAAACTTAGTTAAATATAAAGAACCTTTCTATGAAGATTTTTTAAATTTTAACGAAGCAAAAGAATACATTGGCACATGTACTTATAATAAATTTAATGACTCATTTTATTACTATTCAGACAAAGGTTTTTTTAAAATTATTGAAAGTGACAATAAAACTAAAAAAGAACTATTCTTTAAACCTAATTTAAAATGGAAATTTGGCTTGCCAAATTCTCTTGGCTACCAAATGAATGTTTTAAAATTTGAATTTATTTCAGAAAATAAAATGATATTTCTGACCTCAAATAATGGAATTGGTTATTACGATACTAATTCAGTTATATATTTTCAATAATAAAATGAAACATTTTTAATTGTTATATTTTTATCAAAAAATTGATTTTTTGTTATATTTTAAAATTTTAATGTTAAAAAGGCACTAAAAACAAGTTTATATTAAATATTTTTTATAAAAAAAGGGGTAATTGACAACATACTTCATTTTTTTATTTATTTTTACTTTCTTAAAAATATATTAAAATGCGTTTATATTTACTATTTTCATTATTGTTTACATCTTTTATGTTTGGTCAACTTAGTGATAAGCATTGGCTTCCCCCATTACATTCAAGAAGTGCTTCTAATGTTGGAGAGCATGTTGTGTATCTGTCTACACCAGTAACGACACCTTTTCAAGTAACAGTTACTAACGGTAATGGACTTGCTGTTGGAACTTATACGGTTTCTGCAGGAAATCCTGCACAATTTACAGTTGGAAATGGTCAGCCGTCTGATATGTTTGTAACTCAAGCGGGTTTACATACAGTTTCTGGCGATGATGGACTTATATTGACAGGATCGGAAATGTTTTATGTAACTTTTAAAGTTCGGTCTAGTGCTCATGGCGAAGTATTTGTTTCTAAAGGAAGAGCCGGTTTAGGTAAAGATTTTAGATTAGGTAGTGTACCTCAAAATTCGGATGATTCTAGTAGAAATTTTGTTTCTAGTTTTATGGCCACAGAAAACAATACAACGGTAACTGTTTCTGATTATGATTCTGGTGTTACTTTTACTACTCCAACTGGAACTAATAATAATGGATCTCAAACATTTACTTTACAAGCGGGCCAATCTGTCGTTTTATCTGGATATACAAATCCTGCTATACCACAAAATCTAAATGGATTTATTGGGGCTCGTTTGACTTCAACAAAACCAGTTGCTGTTACTACGGGTAATATGACTACAAATCCTGCTCCCGGTGGTAATGACATATGTTTGGACCAAATCGTTCCTATTGAACAAATTGGAATGGAATATATAGTAGTTAAAGGTAATGGAACTTCTGCAACAGAATTGCCTATAGTTATAGCAACTCAAAATAATACTCAAATATTTGTAAATGGTATTGCTGCTCCTATAGCAACCATAAACACTGGAGACTATTATATTGTTCCTTTTTCATATTATCAAGGAGCATTTAATCAAAATATGTATATTGAAACAGATAAACCAGTTTATCTGTATCAAGTTTTAGCGGGTGATATACAGACTTATACAGTAGGTTTAAATTTTATTCCGCCATTAAGTTGTTCTTACCCAAAAGTTGTTGATTTAATTCCTAGTATAAACTCTATAGGTTCATCTAATTCATTTACTTCTAATATTATTTTATTAGCTGTTGCAGGTTCTGTTGTTTCTATAAATGGAACCGTAACTACTGCTGCACCTCAAGCTGTGCTTGGTAATGCAAACTGGGTTACTTACAGAATTGCGGGTTACACAGGAAATGTAAAAGTAGAATCCACAGGTTCAACAGCGGTTGGAGTTTTTGGAGAATCAGGTACAATTGGGTTTGCAAGTTTTTATTCAGGATTTGGATCGGTAAATATTACTTATCAGCCAGGAGATGGTGCAGTTGGTCTTGAAGAATCGGATATGACAATTGCTAATGGTTTGGCACCTTGCCCTGGAGATATAAGAGTTTTAGACACAGGTTTAGATCCGGGTGATTTTACTTTTGAATGGACAGTTGATACAGGTTCTGGACCCGTAATTATGACGGGTGAAACAGGTCCTTCTTATACTGTAACAAGTCCAGGAATATATTGTGTTACTACTTCTAATGGATTTATTGGAAGTGCATGTACTCAAATAGATTGTGTAGCTGTTGAGTATCAACCGGGTTTTGTTATAAATAATAATCCAGATGATTTATTTAGTTGTGATAATAATTTTGACTTAAGTGAGAATTCTGCGACAATTTTAAATGGTTTAGATCCTTTTACCTATGATGTTCTGTTTTATGCAACTATGCAAGATGCAATTGATAATTCAAGTCAAATATCAGCACTACAAACGACTACAGCTACAGTAACAACTTTTTATGTAAGAGTTGAAAGTTTTGGTTTTACATGTGCACAAATTACTCAATTTGACGCTGTTGTTTCTCCTTGCCAAGCTAGTACACCACCAGATATGATTGTCTGTGATGATATTTCTAATGATGGTACAGAAACATTTAACTTAACAACCCAAGACGTAGCGGTTTTAGGAGGTTTAGCGGCAGCAGATTTTACAATAACTTATCATTTAGATCAGGCTGGAGCAGATGCTGACAATAATTTAGCTTTACCAGCGACTGCTTATGTTGGAGGACCAAATCAAGTGATTTATGTCCGTATGGAAAGCAATGCAAACCCTACTCAATATAGTACTTCAACATTCAATTTAATAGTTAATCCATTACCAACAGCTGCTATCGGTGCAAGTATAATTTGTTCGGGTCAAACGGCTACTGTTACAATTAGTGGAACACCTGGAGCCACTGTTAGTTATCTAGATAATTTAGGAGCTACACAAACTGTTGTTTTAAACAGTTCCGGTTCGGCAACAGTTACTACACCTGTTTTAACTTCGAATGCTACTTTCTCTCTAGTTGATGTAACTTCAGTTGAAAACTGTACACGAGCTGTAAACGGTTCGGCTACAGTAACGGTTAATCCATTACCATCTGTTTCAATTTCGACTACTACACCTT
>NZ_CAXBFR010000004.1:0-49191 GCF_963975005.1 uncultured Flavobacterium sp. | reverse complement strand
TTCATCTACAATTTCTTTTATTTCTTCAACTTTTTTGACAGTATCTTTGTTTATTTCAGAAATTATAGGTTCAGTTTTTATGAAAGTTGAATCTTCAATTGCTGGAATAACAGCATTAACTTCTTCTGTTGTTGGGTTTTCAAGAACTGTTTCAATTGGTCGAATTGGAGCCAACATAAATAATCCTAAAATAGAAGCTAAAGTTATTGTTGATGTGAACCACAAACGACTTTTTACTGTATCAGGAATTTTCAACATTAATAACCAAATCAATAATCCAATTGCAATAATGTTTTTAATCATTGCTTCAATGGGCGTCATGGGAATTAATTCACCAAAACAACCACAACTTCCTGAATTTCCACCAGTTTTAAACGTTTCGTAGGCTAAATGAATTGTAAAAACAGCTAACATTAAGATTGAAACAGGTGTAATTACTTTTCTGATTTTGACTGGCAATAAAAATAATAACCCTAAAGCTAATTCAATTCCGATTAAAAATCTTGAAAAGAAAGGAGCTATGTTTTCAGAAAACCCCAAAGGATAAAGTTGTTTTACTTCAAAAGTTGAAATGGCAAAATAAGGTGATGGATATATTTTTGCAACTGCTGAAAGTATAAAAAGACCAGCAATTATTATTCTAATAATCCAAGAAAGTGCGTATTTGTTCATAAAATAAAGTTGAAATGTAAAATTACAATTTCTAAAATTAAATTTTGTTAATAGAATGTTATAGCGTTGTTATTATGAATCTTTACCCATTAATATCAAGGCAAAAATAGAGTAGTTAATCATGTCTTGATAATTAGCATCAATGCCTTCAGAAACTAAAGTTTTACCTTTGTTATCTTCAATTTGCTTTACTCGAAGTAATTTTTGAAGAATTAAATCGGTTAAGCTACTTACACGCATTTCTCTCCAAGCTTCACCATAATCGTGGTTTTTGTTTTCCATTAATTCTTTGGTTAAAGCTACTTTTTCATCATATAATTTTAAACCTTCTTCAAAACCTAAGTCAGGTTGATCTGCGATTCCTTTATCAATTTGGATTAAAGCCATTATGCAATAATTGATGATTCCTATAAATTCAGAGGTTTCATCTTCATCTACTTTTCGGACTTCATTTTCTTGTAAACTTCTAATTCTTTGGGCTTTTATGTAAATTTGATCAGTAAGTGATGGAAGTCTTAAAATTCTCCATGCACTTCCATAATCTTTCATTTTTTTCGAATATAATGATCTGCAAATGCTAATAATTGCATCGTATTGTTGTGACGTATTCTTCATTAGAATTGTATCTTTGTATATAATTTTCAAAAATAGATAATTTAGTATTAAGATTGAAGTAATAAATACAAAGATTTTGGATTTTCAGATAACAGATTTTCAGACCAAAGATGACAAACCAACAACAAACAATAAATTGCAAGGGAAACTTGATTGATTTATCGCAACCCAAAGTTATGGGGATTTTAAATATTACACCCAATTCATTTTATGATGGTGGAAAGTATAAAGATGATTTGCAAATTATAATTCAGGTTGAAAAAATGGTGCAAGATGGAGCGACTTTTATTGATGTGGGTGCTTATTCCAGTAAACCCAATGCTGATTTTGTTTCAGTGGAAGAAGAAATTAGTCGATTGATTCCAATTATTGAATTATTGGTTAAAAAGTTCCCAAACATTTTACTTTCTGTCGATACTTTTAGAAGTCAAGTTGCAAAAATTGCTATTGAAAATGGCGTTGCAATGGTAAACGATATTTCAGCAGGAATGTTAGATGATAAAATGATTGAAACTGTTGCAAAATTGCAAGTTCCTTTCATAATGATGCATATGAGAGGAAATCCTCAAACTATGCAAAGCCTAACGAATTATGAAGATATTGTAAAAGAGATGATCTATTATTTTTCTGAAAGAATCAAAGTTGCAAGAAGTTTTGGAATGAATGACATAATTATCGATCCAGGATTTGGTTTTGCAAAAACCTTGGATCAGAATTATGAAGTGCTTCATAAATTAGAGTTGTTTTCAATGTTAGATTTACCATTATTAGCTGGAGTTTCTAGAAAATCTATGATTTATAAAGCATTAGAAAATTCTCCAGAAGAAGCTTTAAATGGAACAACCGTTTTAAATACAATTGCTTTACAAAAAGGAGCAAAAATTCTACGTGTTCATGATGTAAAAGAAGCTGTGGAATGTGTAACTTTGTTTAATAAAATGAATAATTAAAAATGAAAAAAATACTTTTCATAGTAATGGTTTTGATGTTTTTTTCTTGTAAAAAACAAGACGTTCAATTGCCAAAATCCAATAAAACAATTTTAAAAGATATTCAGGATCATCCTCCTGTTTATATGTTTTTTAAAGTTACAAAAAAAGATACAACAGTCGAACTTAATCGCCAAAATACAATTAGCACAACCAATTGGGTTTATAATATTGACAAACGTTTGCCATTAAAATTAGTTATTCCAGAAGTGATGAAATTGCAAGAAAAGAAGAAAAACTCATCTCATACAAAAGAAGGAGCAATTAATGTTTACTCTTATGCAGATTCGATTGGAAAAAATTTGGCCTTTTTGCCTTTTACAAATGTGAATTATAAATATGACAAAGAGTTTTCTAAATTTTATATTATTGATAATAGTAAAGTATATATAGGTTTTCAAAATTTCAGCATCAATTTTAATAAAGAAAATAAAATTACAGTTGATGGAAATGATGTTGGAAGAGAAGAATTTGTATCCTTTATAAAAGATTATACCCCTTTTGTAAGTCAAGGTAAAACAGCCTTATTGCATTTAAATTTTGAAGTCAATTTAACTTATGAGCAATACATACAAAATAAAGTTATGCTTAATGAAGTCCTCTCAGATAGTATTGCATTTTCTCCAATAGAATTCATTTACGATACCAAAAAATTACCTGAATGTGGTTGTAAGCTTTAAAATTTAGAATTTAGAAGCCTTTTCTAACTTCTAATTTCTGAATTCTAAATTCATTATTCATGATGATAAGGTTCATTTTTTAAAATCGTAAAACCACGATAAAGCTGTTCAATTACAAACAACCTTACCATTTGATGGGAGAAAGTCATTTCCGATAAAGAAACTTTTCCGTTGGCTTTTTGATAGACGGTTTCACTAAAACCATAAGGTCCACCAATTACAAAAACTAACGTTTTAATTCCAGCATTCATTTTCTTTTGTAGAAATTCTGAAAACCCAATACTTGAAAATGTTTTTCCGTTTTCGTCTAGTAAAATTAAGTTGTCAGTCGGTGTAATTTTAGATAAAATTAATTCACCTTCTTTTTCTTTTTGTTGAGCTTCGGAAAGGTTTTTTACGTTTTTTATATCAGGAATAATTTCCAAATCAAATTTGATGTAAAAAGACAAACGTTTGGTATATTCTTCAATTAATGTTTGAAGATTTTTATTGTCTGTTTTACCAATTGTGATTAGTTTGATGTTCATTTTATAAGTTTTTGCAAATGTACAATTCTTTATTTATTGATAATCTTCATACCAATTAAACTTGTTTTGAATGATTTGTCTTTTGTTTTCTTTGATGAAGTTTAGATAAGCTTTTGCAATAGGAGAAAGTGATTTTTGTGATTGCCAAATCAAGTTCCATTCCGTTTTTGTAGGTAAACCTTTTACAGGGATGATTTTTAAATCTCCTTTTTGTAATTCATTTTTAATACCAATCAAAGGCATTATAGAAAGGCCTAAGCCGGCAATTACAGCTTGTTTTACAGCTTCGTTTGAAGTCAGCTCCAGTTTGTTTTTAATTTTTAATTGATTGTTTTCAAAAAAACGTTCCATTTTAAAACGAGTTCCAGAACCATTTTCTCTATATATAATAGGAAAATCTGTGATTTTTTTAGGTGAAATTATATTTTTTGGCATTTCAAAATCGCGGTTAGCCACTAAGAAAAGTTTGTTTTGCATTAATTCTTCATTAAATACCCTTAAGTTTTCGGGTAAAATTGAAACTAAAGCGAAATCAACTTCATTTTTTTCAAGACTTCTAATGACTTTTGACTTGTTGGTAACGTCTAGTTGAAGATCAATGCCTTCATGTTGTTTTAAAAAATCGGATAGAAAATAAGGTATAATATATTTAGCAGTAGAAACTACAGAAATTTTTAAAGTTCCTGTCAAGTGTCCTTTGAAAGCTAAAGTTTTGAATTGAATTTCTTGTACTTCATTATTTATTCTTCTGGCAATTTCTGCAATTTCATCTCCAAATTCGGTTACATATAATTGTCTACCAATAATTTCGGTTAAAGGGATTTCAAATTGGTCTTGAAAATTTCTCAATTGAATGGAAACTGCAGGTTGAGTTAAATGTAATTCTTCAGCAGCTTTAGTAATGCTCTTAGTTTCTACAATTTTTAAAAACACTTGCAATTGGTGTAATGTATAATTCATAAAATATATTTATGTAAAGTATATAATATATAAATAAAAACTAATGACAATAAAATATAATATTTGCAAAAGAATTTATGATAAAATAATAATGCATAAATATAAATTATAATTATGAATTTTTTAAAAGAATCCAAAAATAATTTTATTAAATAATTACTAATTAATAAATACAAATAATTATGACACGAATTACAGTAGCAAAAGGAGATGGAATTGGTCCAGAAATTATGGATGCAACATTGAAAATTATCAAAGCAGCAGGTGCAAAAATTGAAATTGATGAAATTGAAGTTGGAGAAAAAGTATATTTATCGGGTAATACTTCAGGAATAGCCAATGAATCGTGGGATATAATTAGAAGAAACAAAATTTTTTTAAAAGCACCAATCACAACGCCTCAAGGTGGTGGATATAAAAGTTTAAATGTAACGACAAGAAAATTTTTAGGTTTATATTCTAATGTTAGGCCTTGTATGAGCTTGCATCCTTTTGTGGAGACCAAACATCCTAACATGGATATAGTAATTGTTAGAGAAAATGAAGAAGATTTATATGCAGGTATTGAACACCAACAAACTGATGAAGTAGTTCAATGTTTAAAATTAATAAGCAGACCTGGTTGCGAAAAGATCATTCGATACGCATTTGAATATGCAAAAGTTTACGGAAGAAAAAAAGTGACTTGTTTCACAAAAGACAATATCATGAAGCAAACTGACGGATTGTTTCATGAGATTTTTGACGAAATAGCATTAGAATATCCAGAAATTGAAAACGAACATTGGATTATCGATATAGGTGCTGCAAAAATGGCAGATACGCCAGAAATTTTTGATGTAATTGTTACTTTAAATCTTTATGGTGATGTGATTTCTGATATTGCAGCTCAAATTGCAGGTTCGGTTGGTTTAGCTGGATCAGCTAACATAGGCGAAGAATGCGCTATGTTTGAAGCTATTCATGGATCTGCTCCCAGAAGAGCTGGTCAAAACATGGCTAATCCTTCAGGTTTATTGGAAGGAGCTGTCATGATGCTAAATCATATTGGACAAACAGAAGTTGCAGAAAAAGTTCAAAATGCTTGGTTAAAAACGATTGAAGACGGAATTCATACTTATGATATTTATAAAGAAAATATTAGTAAAGTAAAAGTTGGGACCAAAGAATTTGCGGAAGCAGTAATAGAAAATTTAGGGCAAAAACCCTCTATATTAAAAGTAGTTAATTTCTCAAAAGATGCCGTTTTAACCTTGCCAAAATATGAGAAGAAAACACCAAAAAATAAGGAATTAGTTGGTGTAGACTTATTTGTACATTGGAATGGAACGAATCCAGATGAAATAGCTGAAATTCTTCAAAGTATAAATACAGAAAATAAAGAATTGACGATGATTACTAATAGAGGGATTAAGGTTTGGCCTGAAGGATTCAACGAAACTTATTGTACAGATCATTGGAGATGTAGATTTAAGCCTACAAACGGAAAAATAATGTTTAAAAATCAGATAATTACGCTATTAACTAGAGCTCTGGAAGCTAAAATAGATGTCATTAAAACTGAAAATTTATATGAATTTGATGGAAAATCTGGATATTCTTTAGGTCAAGGACAATAAAAGAGAATTTTAAAATTGACATTATAAGCTAAACAACAATGATTTATGTTGTTGTTTAGTTCTTATATAAATAATGTTTATGAAACTCATTAAAAATATAAATAAAAATATATGAATAAGTTTATGGAATTTTGCCTCATGAAAAACAATACCCTTAAGAAAACTAAATTAATTTTTGCAACAGTTATTTATCTGATTTTGTTATTTATGGCTTTTCTTAAGCCACAATCAACTTTAATATCAGATAGTTTAATGGTTGGGTCAACTCTTTTTTATGGGTTGTATTCCATGTCAATTTTAATTAGTAATCAGAATATAACTAAAAACAATTAAAATGGAAAATCAGAAAGAATTTAAATTAGTAAAAGGTGTTTTTTCTCCAGAAGAAGCTAAAGAAGTGTTGTTTAAGTTGGTTAACAGTAAAATTAAGTATCATCAATTGGAAAAGTTTAGTTTGGCTGAGCGAAATGCAGGTGATGTAAATTATTCTGAAGAAAGAATTCATCAGTTAGAATCTTCTAAAAATCAAATAGAAAATCAAATTAACCTGGCTCAAAAAGAAAACAAATCCATTAAGATTGATGGTACAATTGTTTTAGAGTTCATAGATAAGTTTTAATGTTTCAAGGTAGAAAACTACTAATTGCAACTAAACACAAAAAGGAAGAAGTAATCGTTCCTTTTTTTGAAAAACATCTACAAGTAGAATGTTTTGTAGCTATTGAATTTGATACAGATTTACTAGGTACTTTTTCTGGAGAAATAGAACGAAAATTAGATGTAATTGAAACTTTAAGACAAAAATGCTTGTTAGCTCTTAAAAATACAACTTTTGATTTAGTAATAGCTAGTGAAGGTTCATTTGGAGCACATCCAACACTTTTTTTTGCTCAAGCTGATGATGAATTGCTGATGTTTAAAGACATAAAAAATGACATCGAAATAATTGCAAGACATATTTCAGTTGAAACTAATTTTGAAGGCATGCTCATGAACAATACAAAAGCAATCGAGGATTTTGCCTCAAAAGTAAAATTCCCTTCACATGGAATCATTCTTAAATCTTCAGAAAATAAACCAGAAATAATTATAAAAGATATTCTTTCACTTTCTGAATTGATTATTGCCTTCAAAAAATTAAATAAAAGCCATGAATTTGTATTTGCAGAAACAGATATGCGAGCACATAGAAATCCAACACGAATGCAAGTTATTAAACAAGCAACAGAAAAACTAATTGAAAAAATAAGGACATTATGTCCTTCCTGTCAATTTCCTGGTTTTGAAGTAAAACAAATAAATACTGGTTTACCTTGTGGTTTTTGTGGTTTGAAAACAAAATCAACTTTAAGTTACACTTATGGTTGTGCAAAATGTGATTATAAAGAAGAAAAGTATTTCCCTCTTGATAAAAAAATAGAAGATCCAATGTATTGTGATTATTGTAATCCTTAAGTTATGAAAATAAGTAACGATATTAATGAAGCTGCTTTTTGGTTAAGTCAAAATAAAGTTGTGGCAATTCCGACCGAAACAGTGTATGGATTGGCTGCAAATATTTATAATGAAGAAGCTGTAAACTCAATCTATAAAATTAAAAATAGGCCTTCCAATAATCCTTTGATTGTTCATATAAAATCAACGCGTGAATTGTATAAATATGTCGAAAATATTCCAGTCAAAGCAAGTTTATTAGCAAAGTATTTTTGGCCAGGACCATTGACATTAGTGTTAAAAAAAGCAGCTCATATTCCAGATTATATAACCTCTAATAAAGATACAGTTGCAATAAGAGTTCCAGCTCATCCAGCCGCTTTAAAATTATTGGAAAGTTTGCTTTTCCCTTTAGCAGCTCCAAGTGCAAATCCGTCCAATAGTGTGAGTTCAACTACTGCTCAACATGTTTTGGATTATTTTGGAGATAAATTGCCTTTTATTTTAGATGGTGGTTTGTGTGCAAAAGGATTAGAGTCTACAATTGTAGGATTTGAAAAAGGAGAACCAATTATTTATAGGTTAGGAGCTTTATCCATTGAACATATAGAGAGAGTGATAGGAAAAGTTGAAATAAGAAATAACGCTACTCAAAGTCCAAACGCACCAGGTATGTTTTCTAAGCATTATGCTCCAAAAACACCTTTGTTTATAACAAAAGATTTAGAAGCATTTTTAACAGAAAACACTACAAATAATATTGCTTTTTTAGGATTTGATAAGTCTTTAAGTCATTCAAAAATTACTCAAAATTATCTTTTGTCTGTAGAGGGAAATTATGATGAAGCTGCAGCCAATTTATATAAAACCTTAATCGAAATGGATTCAAAAAATTTCGATTTAATAGTAACCCAATATTTACCCGAAATAGATTTAGGAAAATCTATAAACGACAGACTTTCAAGAGCTGCATTTAAAATAAATTAAAAACCCAACTATGAATTTAGATTTACTGATCGACAACTTAAAAAACCCAGCTTTATTATTTTTTATTTTAGGAATAATTGCTGTACGCTTAAAAAGTGATTTGGCTATTCCAGAGAATTCTTCCAAGTTCATTTCTTTATATCTTTTGTTTGCAATTGGATTTAAAGGTGGTCAAGAATTAGCGCACAGTGAATTTTCAATGGAAATTATTTACTGTATTATTTTTGGACTTTCAACAGCTGTTTTGATTCCTATTATTACCTTTTTTATACTAAAGAAAAAGCTATCAGTTTCTAATGCTGGTGCTATTGCTGCAGCCTATGGTTCTGTAAGCGCTGTAACTTTTGTAACAGCCATTTCTTTTCTTGAATTACAAGACATCACTTTTAATGGACACATGGTAGCTGTAATGGCTTTGATGGAAGCACCTGCAATTATCGTAGGAGTTGTTTTAATTCGCATGTTTTCATCTAAAAAAGAAACGGATGCATCTCAATCTTTAGGATCAATTATAAAACATTCTTTTACCAACGGAAGTGTTCTTTTAATTTTAGGAAGTTTAGTAATTGGATTTTTGGCAAGTGACGAACAAGCGTTAGGTATTAAACCTTTTACAAACGATTTGTTTAAAGGGTTTTTAGCGATTTTTCTCTTAGATATGGGAATTGTTTGTGGTAAAAAATTAAAAGATTTTTTAAAGAATGGAGCTTTTACAACAGTTTTTGCTATAGTAGTTCCATTGATAAACGGAATTATATTTGCTTGCTTAAGTGGTTTTTTTACTCAAAATATTGGTGATAGATTCATGTTAGCCGTTTTAGCAGCAAGTGCTTCATATATAGCCGTTCCTGCTGCCATGAAGATTGCAGTACCTAAAGCAAATCCGGGAATTTTTATTCCAATGGCTTTAGCAATTACTTTTCCTGTCAATATTACTATAGGAATGCCGATTTATATGTTTGTGATTATGTCTTGTTAAAAAATTAAATTAATTTATACTAACTAAGGTATTTTTAAGTTATTCTAAAATAACATCATAAAATGAAATACCTTTTTTTAGTAGTTTTTTTAGTAGTCTTTAGTTGTAAAGAAGTTTCTTCGGAAAAATTTCTTTCTGAAATAGTTAATAAGGAAAAGTCAACTAAAGACTATTCTAAAAAACATCAAGAAGCTTTAACTTATTCTGAAGCTAATGGTTTTAACGAAAACTATTATTTTTTAGTTGATATGAGTATTCATTCAGGTAAAAATAGGTTTTTTGTTTACGATTTTATTTCAGAAACTATTACAGATAAAAATCTTGTAACCCATGGAAGTTGCGATAAATTTGAAGATAATGAAACCAAATGGGAAAAAGCAAAGTTTAGTAATACAAAAAATAGTCATTGTTCATCAAAAGGGAAGTTTAAAATTGGTAAACGCGATTATAGTAGTTGGGGTATAAATGTAAAATATTGGTTGCAGGGTTTAGAACCTTCAAACAATAATGCTGTTGAAAGAGTAGTGGTGCTTCATTCTTGGAATGCTGTTAAAAATAAAGAAATTTATCCTAAATATTCACCATTAAGTTGGGGTTGCCCTGCAGTTTCTAATGAATTTATGAAAGTACTAGATGAGAAATTGAAAACATCTGAAAAGCCAGTACTACTTTGGATTATGGAATAATTTTCTTTTTCGAATTTTCATCAGTTAAATCACTAAGATGTACTCGTAGTGCATTTACAGAAATACTAATTTCCCAAAACGATAAAGCTAGCGATATCAATAAAGATAACATACTTGCTCCAAATAGAAAAATACTAATTAATTGCTGCTCAACGAAAAGTAACAACATTGCAAAAACAGATAAAAACAAACACATTACTCCAAATAATTGCATGTAGCGAATTAAAGTTAATCTCAAATTTAGGTTTTTAATTTGAAGTAATATGCTTTTATTATGTTCTTGGTCATATGTTTTTTTAAGACCTCTTACAATTTGAGCGATAGTTAAAAACCTATTGGTATAAGCTAGTAAAATTAAAGAAGTTGCAGAAAAAAGGAGTGCTGGAGTTTCTATGTTTAGTGTCATGATCTAATTTTCGTAGTTTATTATAATTTCATCTGTATTTAACCTAACTTTTAGCCATTCTTTCATTTGATTTCTTTCTTTAGAATTTATTTTTTCTTTAGATTTTAGATTAGAAATCCAAATATTTTTCTGTAGGGAATCATTTACTAAAGTAGATGGTTGCAAAACAAAATTTTCAATAGAAGGATATTGTGCTTTTAGTTCTTTATAAATTTGAGTAGTTAATGTTTTTTGTTTGTGAATACTGTCCAATTGATTAGATAGATTTTCGATAAGAATAGCTTTTTCACTAATGGCATTAGTTAATAGTTTTTCTTGATCGTTATTGTTGCTTTCATTTAAATATGAAAAACCTTGTTGAATTTTTAAATCACAGTCTTGAAGATAATATCTATTTAATTTAACTTTTAACACATCTACAGCACTATCCTTTATTAATAATCCTCCATAAGTTAATACAATCTCCTTGCCATCAGCATTTATAGTCTTTTTTAATAAATAATTGTCTGGTAAGTTAGCTTCATTGTTAATAAATTCGTTGGCTTTTTTCTCAAATTTATTTTTTTGCACAATGTCATATCCAAAATAAATACTTGGAATTAAAGTTATGATTACTATTATCCAAACAATTCTATTTACTCTGGCTTTTTCTTTTTCATCAGGATGGACTTTAAAAGGAAATTTTAAAAGTCGAGCAGTAATTAAGGTCGCCAAAGCAATAAAAACGGTATTAATTAAGAATAAATAGAAAGCACCTAAAAAATATTCCCATCGTAAAGTTGCTAAACCATACCCAGCAGTACATAATGGAGGCATCAACGCAGTTGCAATAGCTACACCAGGAATGACGTTTCCTTTTAGTTTACTTGAAGTAGCTAAAATTCCAGCTAAACCACCAACAAAAGCAATTAATACATCATAAATTGTTGGAGAAGTTCTGGCTAATATTTCAGTATGAGCATCATTTATTGGTGAAATTGCAAAGTATAAAGTTGAAGTAACCAAACCAACAGCAGCAGCAAAAAGATAATTATAACCAGCTTTTTTAAGCAATGTTAAATCATTAATAGCCATTCCTAAACCCAACCCCATAATTGGTCCCATTAAAGGAGAAATTAACATAGCCCCAATAACTACAGCAGGGGAATTTATATTTAAACCCAATGATGCAATAAAAATAGCAAATACTAAAACCCAAAGATTGGTTCCTTGAAAATCAACACCATTATAGATAGATTCAATAACATTTTTGAAACTTTCTTTTTCTCTGTTTAATTTAAAATTGTCTAATATATTCATGTAGGCTTATTTCTGTAGTGTAAAAATACATTTTCTTTTTTGATTTTTTTTCATAAAAAATCCGATATGAAGTTCATATCGGATTTTTGATTCCTTATTTATATTTTATTTAATTTTTTAAATATTTCTCTAAAAACTGGTCTTGTTCCCACAATAAATGAAAAATATTTTCTTGAGCAACATAACCATGACTTTCTTTTGGCAAAAGAACCATTCTTACTGGAGCACCTAATCCTTTTAAAGCTTGAAAATAACGTTCCGTTTGCAAAGTAAATGTACCAGGATTGTTATCTGCTTCACCATGAACTAATAACAAAGGAGTTTTCATTTTTTGTGCATTCATAAATGGTGACATTGTGTTATAAATAGCAGGAACATCCCAATAATTACGTTGTTCACTCTGAAAGCCAAATGGAGTTAATGTTCTGTTGTAAGCACCACTTCGTGCAATTCCACAAGCAAATAAATTAGAGTGTGTTAGTAAATTTGCAGTCATAAACGCACCATAACTATGTCCACCAACAGCCACTTTTGCTTTGTTGATATAACCTAATTTGTCAACAGCATCAATTGCAGCTTCAGCATTTCCAACTAATTGTTGGATAAAAGTATCGTTTGGTTCTGTTTCTCCTTCTCCTACAATTGGAAAAGCAGCATCATCCAAAACTGCATAACCTCTAGTTACCCAATAAACAAATGAACCATAATATGGGAAAGTGAATTCATTAGGATTTTGTGTACTTTGTCCTGCACTGTTTTTGTCTTTATATTCTCTAGGATAAGCCCAAATTAATAAAGGTAATTTTTCTTTTTTCTTCATATCATAACCAGCTGGTAAATATAAAGTTCCAGATAAATCTACACCATCTTTTCTTTTGTAATTGATTACTTCTTTATATACATTTTTAATACTTTCAAAAGGATTTGCAAACTGAGTTATTGCTGAAACTTTTTTGCTTTTCAAATTTCGCATGTAGTAATTTGGATATTCATTTTTAGATTGAAGTCTTATCATTACTTCTCCTTTTTTTATATCTTCTAATGAAAGTAAATCTTCTTTTTTGTCTTTATAAGCAGATTGATATAATCGTTTTGGAGTTAATGTTTTTAAACTAAATTCGTCTATAAATGGGAATTGACCATCTTTTGTATAACCATCTCCCATTAGGTATAAATTATTGTTTTCTACTAACAATACATTTTGTCCAAATTCATTTCTGTGTGTTTCAAAATTACCTGGATCAGAGTAAATATCTTGTGAATTTCTATCTGAAATAATTTTTGGTGTTACAGCACTATTTGATGGATCAAAAAGATATGTTTTTGTGTTTCTTGTATCGTACCAACTATCATAGGCAATAGCTACATTTTTTGTGCCCCAAGTAATTCCAGAATAACGTTGTTTTGTTTTTAAAATAGATGTAGGCTTTAAAGTAAAAGGAGCATCCCAAGAAAAAACTTCATCTCTAAATTCCACTTCATTTGCTGGGTCACCTCCGTCTAAAGCTTCAACATAAGATAAAGTTGCAGGTAAATCATTTCTCCAACCCATGCTTCTTATTCCTTTTCTAGTCGCCATAAAACCTTTTGGTCTAATTTCGTCTAAAGGTACTTCATTCACCACTTTTACGGACTTTCCACTTGCATCATAAATTGTAGATGTTATAGGGAAACGACTTACAGAAACTATATAAGAAAATGGTTTCTCAACTGTGTTTATCATAATGTAGTTTCCATTAGGTGAAAAAGTTTCTCCAGCATACATAGCTGCTTCTTTGAATAATGTTTTTGTTCCTTTTAATGAAACTTTATATAATTCTGAAGTAATTAAACTTTCAAAATTAGCCTCGTCAGTTTTGTTTTTTAATAAATCTTGATAGGTTCTATTTTGAGATTTTGAACCATCACTAGTTGAAACAGTTGGTCCAGTTGGAATATCTTTCAACGTATCAATTAAAGCAGGTTTGTTTGCAGGTAAAGTTCTAATTAAGATGTTTTCACTGTCATTAAACCAACTTGCTGGATTTCCAATATTTGCATTTATAATTCCTTCGGTTAGTTTTTTAGCTGAAGCTGAAGCAACATCAATAACCCATAATTCAACTCCTTTTTGAGTGGTTTGTGTAAATGAAATTTTCTTATAGTTTGGTGACCAAGAAATATTTGTAATTCGAGGATTTTTTGGTAAATCTGAAACTTGAGTAAGATTTTTATCAGAAAATTTTCTGATTTTTAAATTGTTGATGTAAGTTACTGAACTTGAAATGTTGGTAATTGGGTTAATTCGTAAACCCCCTAATTTCATTTCATCTTGATTTAAATCTTCAAGATTTTTGTATGTATTTCTATAACTAAACAAAATATATTGACGCTCTTTATCCATAGATATTGAAGGTGCTCTTTCATAATCCGCTAAAGCCAAAATCTCTTTTGGAGGTGTTTGGTAAGAAACATTTTCTTGCGAAAAACCCAAAAATCCTATAAATAGGAAAAGTAAGTGTAAAAATTTTAATTTCATAAGTTGATTGATTTTGTTTTTTTGAAAGCTCTAAAATACGTAGTTTTAATAAAAAAGCAAAGATAAATGATAAAAAAAAGGCTAAATTTTATTAATTTAAAAATTTTGGTAATAAAATCATTTACTAATTTGATAATTTGGTAAATTTGTCGCTTAAATATTTCAAATTTACTATTTATGTATCATTCAAAAATAACAGGATTGGGTTTTTATGTGCCTGATAATATTGTCACTAATGATGATTTGTCTAAAAAAATAGACACCAATGACGAATGGATTCAAGAACGAACAGGAATTCAAGAACGAAGACATGTCATAAGAGGAGAAGATACAACTACTTCAATGGGTGTAAAAGCTGCTGAGATTGCCATTGAAAGAGCAAAAATAGCAAAAGAAGATATAGATTTTGTTGTGTTTGCAACTTTAAGTCCGGATTATTATTTTCCTGGCCCAGGAGTTTTAGTGCAAAGAGATTTGGGTTTAAGAACGGTTGGAGCTTTAGATGTTCGTAACCAATGTTCTGGATTTGTGTATGCCATTTCGGTTGCTGATCAGTATATTAAAACTGGAATGTATAAAAACATTTTAGTAATCGGTTCAGAATTGCATTCAACCGGTTTAGATATGACAACTCGTGGAAGAGGCGTTTCTGTGATTTTTGGAGATGGAGCAGGAGCAGCCATTTTATCTAGAGAAGAAGATTTGTCAAAAGGAATTTTATCGACCCATTTACATTCAGAAGGTCAACATGCGGAGAAATTAGCTTTAATAGCACCAGGTATGGGAAAAAGATGGGTAACAGATATTCTTGTAGATAACGATCCAGATGACGAAAGTTATTATCCTTATATGAATGGACAATTCGTGTTTAAAAATGCAGTAGTTCGTTTTAGTGAAGTTATTAATGAAGGATTAGAAGCTAATAATTTACAAGTTTCAGACATTAATATGTTGGTTCCTCATCAAGCAAATTTAAGAATTTCTCAATTCATACAAAAGAAATTTAAGTTGACGGATGATCAAGTATTCAATAACATACAAAAATACGGAAATACTACAGCGGCATCTATTCCCATTGCTTTAACAGAAGCTTGGGAACAAGGGAAAATCAAAGAAGGAGATTTAGTTGTTTTAGCAGCTTTTGGAAGTGGTTTTACTTGGGGAAGTGTTATTATTCGTTGGTAGTTTGTTAAGAATTTGGATGAAAGAATAAAGATAAAAGACATCACAAAAACCATAAAAAATGCAGTTCAACCGAATTGCATTTTTTTTATGCTAAAATATTTCAAAATCTAAAGCCTAAATTTACTACATTTGCACCTTCAAAAAATACATTAAATGACTTTACATCAAATTCTTACAGAGCAGATTCAAGACGCAATTCAAGAACTTTTCAATTTAACTATTGAAACAATTGAATTTCAAGCGACTAGGAAGGATTTTGAAGGTGATGTAACGATGGTTGTTTTTCCATTAGTAAAGATTTTAAAAGGTAATCCTGTTGAAATTGGAACTAAAATAGGAACACATTTAGTTGGTAAAAAGGACGTCGTAAGCCGTTTTAATGTTGTGGGTGGTTTTTTAAATTTAGTAATTTCAGATGATTTTTATGTAAAATTCTTCAATTCAATTAAGAATAATGAAGATTTTGGATTCGTAAAAATAGATGAAGATGCTAAAGCCATTATGGTTGAGTATTCTTCGCCAAACACAAACAAGCCTTTGCATTTAGGACATATTCGTAATATTTTATTAGGCTATTCTGTAGCTGAAATCATAAAAGCATCAGGAAAAAAAGCCTATAAAACTCAAATCATTAACGATAGAGGAATTCACATTTGTAAGTCCATGTTAGCTTGGCAAAAATATGGTGAAGGACAAACTCCAGAATCAACAGGTTTAAAAGGAGATAAATTAGTTGGGAATTTCTATGTAGAATTTGATAAGAACTACAAAAAAGAAATTGCTGTATTGATGGCTGAAGGAAAAACTGAAGATGAAGCTAAAAAATTAGTACCATCAATTGTTGAAGCGCAACAAATGTTATTAAAATGGGAAGCTGGTGATGAAGAAGTTGTAACGCTTTGGAAAACTATGAACCAATGGGTTTATGATGGTTTTGAACAAACGTATAAAAACTTAGGAGTAAACTTTGATAGTTATTATTACGAAAGCAACACGTATTTATTAGGTAAAGAAGTAGTTCAATTTGGATTAGAAAAAGGGATTTTTGAAAAAGATCCTGATGGTTCAGTTTGGATTGACTTAACGGAAGATGGTTTAGATAGAAAAATTGTATTGCGTTCTGATGGAACAGCCGTTTACATGACACAAGATATTGGAACAGCTATTCAACGTGTAAAAGATAATCCAGATATTGGTGGAATGGTTTACACTGTTGGAAATGAGCAAGATTATCATTTTAAAGTATTATTCTTAATCCTAAAGAAATTAGGTTTTGAATGGGCAGAAAGCTTATTTCATTTATCATATGGAATGGTTGAATTGCCTTCAGGGAAAATGAAATCTCGTGAAGGAACAGTGGTTGATGCGGATGATTTAATGGCAGAAATGATTGCAACATCACAAAGTATTTCAGAAGAATTAGGAAAATTAGATGGTTATTCTGAAGAAGAAAAATCTAGTTTATATGAAACAATTGGAATGGGTGCTTTGAAATATTATATGTTGAAAGTTGATCCAAAAAAACAAATGCTTTTCAATCCAGAAGAGTCAGTTGATTTTGCTGGAAATACAGGACCTTTTATTCAATACACTTATGCTCGTATTCAATCTATTTTGCGTAAAGCAGATTTTGATACTTCTAAAGAAGTAAACATTAAACTACACGAAAAAGAAAAAGAATTAATCAAACAAATTCAAATGTATCCTGATGTAATTCAGAGTGCGGCTACAAATTATAGTCCAGCTTTAATTGCAAATTATACGTATGAGTTAGTAAAAGAATTCAATTCGTTTTATCAAAATGTTTCTATTTTAGGAGAAACGGATGAAGCTAAAAAGATATTCAGAGTTCAATTGTCTAGAACAGTTGGAAATACTATAAAATCAGCCTTTCAACTATTAGGAATTCAGGTTCCTGAACGAATGTAATTCATTTTCTGAACGTGGAAACTAACAAGAACTATTTCTTTCAAGCTTTTTTGTTGCTGATCATTTCAGCAGGAGCTTTTATTGCATTTAAAACAGTTTTACCAAAAAAATTATTAGAACAAAGTAAATTAGAATCAAAAAATGTAGTCATTGATAGTTTGCTTTTAGATGCAATTGAAGAAGATACTAATGCTGAAAGCAATGAATTAGTAGATGAAAAGGATTCATTAATCAAGAAAGTAATTACTTTTAAAGCTAATCCAAAATCTGGTGTAAAATATGCTTCAGAAAAATTTGATAATTATAAAGGATATCAACATGTAATTCCTTTTTACGAAAAATTACAACAATTAGAAGCTACAAAAACAGGAAGTGTTAGAATTGCTTATTTTGGAGATTCCATGAATGATGGCGATATGATTGTGCAAGATATTCGAAAGCTTTTTCAGGATCAATTTGGTGGTCAAGGAGTTGGTTTTGTGAATATTACTTCCGAATCTGCAAGTTCAAGAGCTAAATTGGAAAACACAATCTTATTTAAAAACCAAAAAGCCAATACGTTCTTTTGGAGTAAACGGACATGTCTTTTTTGCAAATGATACATTGCATACAACTTGGGTAAAGTTCAAAGCCAACAATTATAAGCATTTAACACAATTAAATAATCCAACGTTGTATTATGGAAATTCAACCAACAAAGAAGCAATGGTTTCTTATGTTATTGGAAAAGATACTATTTATAAGAAACTGAATGGAGAAAGTCAATTGAACACTTTAAAATTAGCCGATAATTTAAAAAGTGTGAAAGTCAATTTCATTAACGCAGAAAATGTGCCAATTTATGGCTTCAATTTTGATGATGGAAAAGGAGTTCATGTAGATAATTTTTCTAATAGAGGAAATTCAGGATTGCCTATTTCAATTTTTAATGTTGGAATGATGCAAGCTTTTGATAGCAAATTAAATTATGATTTAGTAGTACTGCATTATGGAACAAATGTGCTAAATTATGGTACTTATGATTATTCATGGTACGAAAAACGAATGACAAAAGTTGTGAATCATATTAAACAATGTTTTCCTGGAGTTGCCGTTTTAATTGTGTCAACAGCAGATAAATCAACTAAATATGATTTAGAAATGAAAACCGATTCGGCAGTTGTTCCTCTAGCTATGGCTCAAAAGAAATATGCCGTAAAATCTGAAGCTGGATTTGTAAATTTATATACATTAATGGGTGGCGATGGTTCTATGGTTCAATGGGTTGAAGGAGTTCCGTCAAAAGCCAATAAAGATTATACGCATTTTAATTACACAGGTTCAAAAGAAATAGCGCAATTGATTTATAATGAAATATTTAACGGCTATTCACTTTTTAAAACTCTAAATAAAGGATATATTGTTCCCAAACGAAAAAATGACAGTGTTTACACCAAAATTGATAGTACAAATGAATAAAGGCCTAATTTTTATTTTGGTGATGACTTTTCAATTTTGTTTTTCGCAAGATGTGGATTCATTATACACCAAAGTTGACTCTATTCAAGTTGCAACTGATTCTGTTGTTTTTTCTGAATATTCAAATAGAATTATCAACGATAAAGCTATAAGTAAATCGCTTTACGCTTTAGATGCTATTGAAAATAAACAATATAAAAAGTTACGCATTGTTCATATAGGAGATTCTCATATTCAGGCAGATATTATGACAGATTATATGAGACAAAATCTTCAAAAAAAATTTGGTAATGCAGGTTTAGGTTTTGCTTTTCCTTATAAAATGGCAAAAACGAATGGTTCTTATCTAGCTAAATTAACTTCAGATATTTCATTTGATTCTTATAGAAATATAAAAGCTATTGATACTTTACCTGTTGGTTTAAGTGGAATTGCTATTTATACAGATAAAAAAGACTTTTCAATTGAGTTGAATGTAAAAGATGATTACAAATTTAATTCGATAAGAATCATAACACCAAATAACCAAAATTCTTTTTTTGTAGCCAATACATTTGAAGTTAAAAACGAAATTATTCAAACAGAAGTTCCTAAAGAAATTCCTAAGAAAATTACTGGTTATACTACTAGAAAAATTAATAAAACAATAAATCACAAAATTAAAAAAGGTGAAGTTTTATCAATTATTGCCAACAAATATGATGTAAGTGTTTCCGAAATTAAGAAAGCTAATCACTTAAAGTCGGATAACATTAATTATGGCAAAACATTAAAAATTCCAACAATAGTTACACAAAGAATTCCAATTGAAGAAACAGATACAAATGATATAGCTTCCGTTGAATTTGAAATTGTGACTAAAGAAGTAGCTACTAAAAAATTCCTTCCTTTAAATCAAATTTCCTATCCAATGTCGCATGATTATTACAGTCAAACAGCCATGGATAAAATTTTTATCATTCCAAATTCTGATTATACTGCTTTTGCTTTAAACGGAATTATACTAGAAAACGACAACCCTGGAGTAATTTATAGTTCAATTGGTGTTAATGGTGCAAAATGTTCAGATTTTAACAAATATGATATGTTTTTTCAGCAATTAACAGCTTTAGAGCCTAATTTAATTGTCATTTCTTTTGGAACTAACGAGAGTTTCGACAAATTAGATAATGATGTATTTATTGAAAGGTTAAATCAATTAATTGATAAAATTAGATTGTTTAATTATGAGGCTGAAATTTTAGTTACAACACCACAACCCTCGCAATTTGGTAGAAAAAGCAAAAACTATTTAGTAGAACAATATACTAAAAGTATTATTGATCAAGCTGAAATAAAGAATTATGCTGTTTGGGATATGTATAATGATTTAGGTGGTGCAAAAGAGGTGAATACAAACTATAGAAACGGTTTAATTACTTCAGATAAAGTGCATTATACTTACAAAGGCTACAAAAAACAAGCAGACGATTTTTATGAAGCGTTGATGCAAACTTATCAATTTTATAAATCAGCAAAATAATTCTTGAAAACAATTCAAAACATTAACAATTGGATTATTCAAAACATTGGCGTTTTGGATGCTGAAACTATTAATAGTTGGTTTATTTATAATCCAGAACGACCATTATTATTTAATAGTGCCTTGTTTTTAGGATTTTTTATTGTTTTCTATCTTATCTACATTCTGACTAAGAAAACACATTATTTCAGAATCACTTATGTGGTTTTGTTTTCATTGTTTTTTTATTATAAATGTAGTGGAATTTACTTTGGGTTATTGATATTTTCTTCTATTTTAGATTACTCTTTAGCAAAGTTAATTCATGAAGAGAAAAGCAAAGGCTATAGGAAATTTTATTTGATAGTCAGCCTTTTGGTAAATTTAGGATTGTTAGCCTATTTCAAATATACCAATTTTTTCATTGATAATATCAATACTATTTTAGATAGAAATTTTGCTTTTTATGATATTATTCTTCCTGTCGGAATTTCGTTTTATACCTTTCAAACACTAAGTTATACTATTGATGTTTATAGAAAAGAATTAGAGCCTACCAAAAGTTTTATAGATTTTTTGTTCTTCGTTTCATTCTTCCCTCAATTAGTAGCTGGACCAATCGTAAGAGCAAAAGATTTTATTCCACAGATTTATGAAAAACTAAGACTTTCTAAAGAAGATTTTAATAATGCTTTGTTCTTAATTATTGGCGGTTTATTAAAGAAAGCTGTTATTTCAGATTATATTTCCATCAATTTTGTAGATAGAGTTTTTGATGCACCAAACAGTTATTCATCCTTTGAAAATTTAATGGCTTCTTATGGTTATGCTATTCAAATTTATTGTGATTTCTCTGGATATTCAGATATTGCTATTGGTTTAGCTTTATTAATGGGGTTTTGGTTGCCAGCCAATTTTAGAACTCCATATCAATCAGGTTCTATAACAGAATTTTGGAGAAGATGGCACATTTCATTGTCAACTTGGTTGAGAGATTATTTATACATTTCATTAGGAGGAAATAGAAAAGGAAATTTCAGAACATACATCAACTTATTCTTGACTATGTTATTAGGAGGTTTATGGCATGGTGCAAATTGGAAATTTGTTTTTTGGGGAGTTTTACACGGAACTGCTTTAGTTGTAGAGAAATTTTTTAGTAAATTCATTAAATTACCTAAAAATTACTTTGTTCGTTTTATTCAAGTTGTATTAACATTCCATTTTGTTGTTTTTGCTTGGTTGTTTTTTAGAGCCAAAGATTTTACAACAGCTTTTCAAATTGCAGAAAATATTGGAAACTTAACCTTCGATTTAGAAAAATGGCAAACTATAATTTTAGGTTATCAGAATGTATTTATATTATTAGCTATTGGTTTTATATGGCACTTTTTACCTATGAAAGTTATTGATGGATTAAGAATAGCTTTCAACAAAACACCATTGCCGTTAAAAGCAGTTTTATTTGGATTAATCTTTTGGTTAATTTATGCAACTGCTTCAGCTGGGCCGCAACCATTTATTTACTTTCAGTTTTAAAAATAAAAAAAATGGCAAGTATTTCACTTGCCATTTTTAATTTTACATACTCTGTATTATTTTTTTAAAATGGTATTTAGCACTAAATCTTTGTCTAATTTTTTGGTACAGAAGAACCAATCTTTACAATCTAAGTTTTCAGTATCTTCCATTCTGTCTTGAGCCACTCCGCAAGAACCAGCTGTTGGAACTATTACTTCGTCACCTGGTTGCCAATCAGCTGGGCAAGCAACTTGAAACGCATCAGCAGTCTGTAAAGCAAGCAAAGCTCTATATATTTCTTGAAAGTTTCTACCAATACTTAAAGGATAATATAAAATAGTTCTAATTATTCCTTTTGGATCTACAAAGAAAACAGCTCGAACAGCTTGTGTACTGCTTTCACCAGGTTGAATCATACCATATTTATTAGATACTTTCATAGAAATATCTTCAATTAAAGGAAATTTTACTTCTATGTTTTTCATTCCTTTATATTCAATTTTTTCTTTGATGGTTCTTAACCATGCAATGTGACTATATAATCCATCTATTGATAAGCCTAATAATTCACAATTTGCATCATTAAATTGTTTTTCCATATTTGCAAATGTCATAAACTCAGATGTACAAACAGGTGTGAAATCAGCTGGATGACTAAAGAAAATTACCCATTTTCCTTCATAATCTTTAGGGAAATTAATTGGTCCTTGTGTACTTACAGCATTAAATTCTGGAGCTTTATCTCCAATTCTCGGCATTACATTTATTACTTGATCTTCCATAATTATATATTTATATTATTACTGTTTTTGTTGATACAAATTTCTGGCTTAAAAATATAAATATATGTAATATAGTTGCTTGCGTATTGTTTTTATTTATTGTATTTTTTTAATTAATAGTTTTTAATTATAATAAAATAACAATTTCTTATATTTTTTCTTTTTTAGTTGTTCAGTATGATTTCAAGAGTACATTTCTAGTTTGTTTAGTGATTTGATTTTTTTATTGCAATTAAAATTATTCCAGTTTACTTTTTTCTTTAAAAACATTTATCTAATAAAATAAATACCGATTATCTGTATGATATATTCGTTGTATATGATTTTTTAAAAGGTATGTTTCTGACTGTCAGTTATAAACAATTTTAATTAAATTAGGTTAATAAAAAAAAAATCAAAGAAAGTATAATTTCAAAAAAAATAATACTTTTGAATAAAAGATATAAATTATGAGTACAGATAAAAAAATCACTAAAGTAGGAGGTTCAGATAAACCAAGTACATCTAATTCAGACTATACATTTGTTCCTACAGCGGAAAGTAAGTCTCAAGCCAATCAATTTAGAATGTTCTCAGTCTTATTATGGCTTGGAGCAATAGTAGCTCAAGTTTTTGCTATTAGAATGTTTCTAAAAGCTGTGAATACTGGAGAATCACCTATCAATGTTTGGGTAATTGGACTTATTGTTTTAGACTTAATTCTTGTTTTTGCAGGTTCAATTTTATGGAAAAAGTCAAACAGATTAGATCCACCATCAGAAAAGAATAAGTTTTTATTCTACATGCAAAATCAATTAGGAGTAATTATGGCTTTTGTAGCTTTCTTACCTTTAATTATTTTTATATTAACAAATAAAAAAGTTGATGGAAAAAGCAAAGCTATTTTAGGAAGTATAGCTGGAGTAGCTTTATTAATTGCGGGAATTGGTGGTTTTGAATCAAACATGGCTTCAGTGGAACAATATACAGAACAAACTAGACAAGTTGAAGACTTAACAGGTTCTAATCACGTTTATTGGACAAAATCAGGAAAAAGTTATCATTTATACAGCGACTGTGGATATATAAACGGAAAAAGAACAAATGAAATTTTTGAAGGTTCAGTAGCTGAAGCTAGAGAATTAAAAAATATTACAGATTTATGTGATAGATGTGAAAATAGAGCTAAAAAAGCAAATGATGAAATTATACAACCAGATGTAGATGCTGAAAAAGCAGCAACAATTCCGCTTGATTCATTAAAGTAATTCAGGTTTTAAATTAAAGCAAAAAGGGATAATTTTTTAATTATCCCTTTTTTTTTATTTGTAATAGTTTTAGAGTTATTAAAAACCATAATTTACATTCAAAAACACATTTCTACCCATTCTTGGTATATTGTTCCAATCGGCAAAAGTTGAATATTGACTATCTAATATGTTTTCAATTCCAGCTTTAAGGTTTAATTTGTTTTGATTTAAATCAAAAGTATAATTTGAAGCAAAGTTCAGAATTGCATAATCTGGTTTTTTAATTTCTCCGTAAGTTGGAGCATAATTAGTATGAATCAAATTTCCTTGAAGACCTATTTTAGAAGCAAATTTTCTTTTCTTAAATTGAAATTTAGAATTATAAGCTAATGGACTAATGAAAGGCAAGTTTTCATCATCACTTCCTTTTCCGTAGCTGTATGTAATTTGATTTATCCATTTTAAATCATTGGTCAAATAGGTTTCAAAATCAAAAACTGACTTAATTAAAGTAGCATAATCTAAAGCAGTATAAATTTTTACACCACTTGCTCCAATAGTCATGGGTAAAATAGAAGAATCTGGTGTTCCAATAATGTAATTTGAAATATGAAAATAAGAAGTAGTTAACGAAGTTTTAAATTTTGAAGGCTTATAGCTAATAGCAAAAGAACCTTCAATTGATTGTTCATTTTTTAAATCAGGATTTCCTACATAATCATATCTGTCAAAACTATTAAATAAATAAAATCCATAAGCTTCAGAAATAGATGGAGCTCTTTCTCCATAAGCCAGTCCAAAATTAAAGCCAAAGTTTTCTTTTTTCCAATTGTAATTTGAAGCTAAACTTTTAAGTATTCTACTTTTATCAGCTTCTGTATTTGGGTAAAAAATCTGTAAACTTTCTAATCCGAATGTGCTTTTAATTTCATTAAAATGATTTCCCAAACTTGCTGATACTTTTAAGCTTGAATTAGGATTAAATGCATATGTATTATCTAAATAAATTCCATTGTAAGAAGTAACAACATCAGGCCAAGTCAACATAAACATTATATTTTCATTTGGATCACTTGGATACATAGTCATTTCTGCTTTTGAACGATTATAAAACGAATTGAAAGTAGCTAAAAATGAATTCTTTTTTACATTTCCGTTCAAGTTTAAGTACATTCCATACGTATCACTCCAACCAGGCATATCCATATGAATAGCAACGTTAGGTCGCTTTGTGTCATCCATTGTATGTGTAATTGTGTTGTAGTAAACCTTAGTTTCTAATTTATTTATAATGCTGTTTTGTGGTAAATATTCAAATTTTAAAGATGTAATTAAAGCTTCAGCCAAAGAAACATCCATAGGTAGAGCAGGATAACCAACATCTGTAGCTTTATCATAAATAACTGCACCTTCAATGTATTTGTTTTTATTGAACAAATAACCCGCTGTAGTTGAGATGTTTAATTTTCTGAATTGAGAAAATATAACTTCATTGTTGTTGCCAGCTTTGTAATTTTCGGCATCTCTAAACATGATATTGTTGTCAATAAAAAACGAATTATCGACATAATTTAAAGCAGCACCAATAATTTTTTGTTGATTGTTAAATTCATAACCCGAGTTGATATAACCGTTAATTCCTTTTTTAGCGAATGTACTTTTACTTCTTTTTAAATCTAAAGAACCACCAATTGTTGGTCCGTGACACCTTCCACTTTGACCAGAAAAAATTTCAGCTTCCGATAGATTTGAAACTTCAACATAAGAAGTAATGGGATCCATTTTGTCTGTACAAGCCCCAAAAATCCGCATACCATCAATTGTGATTACAGTTCTTTCTGTATTCATATTATTGATGTTTGGTTCCCATGCATAACCACCTCTTTTTATCATTTCAACGGTTCCTGCTTGTTGTAGGTATTCGTCAATTGTTGCTAGAGGTTTAAATTGCTTTTGTTCTAATTGTGCTTGTTTACCAATAAGGATAACTTCTTTTAAATCAATTTTTCTCAAAGAATCTACTTCGATTTCTTGGGCAAAAAGAGAAGTCATGCTAATAAATAAAATAGCGATGAAATATATATTTTTCATTTTTTTGATATAAAGATTTTCTATGAATCGAAAATCAATTATTGTAAGATTTGAAAAATTAAAAAGGTTAAAAGTTATTTTTTAACCTTTTTAAAGATGTTTTATTAGAACTCTAGTTCTAAATAAATACTACTTGCTGTAGTAGTTTCAGTAATTGTTTCTCCTTTTAAAACTTCCTCTAAATTATTAAGTAATTGAAGGTTGATTTTCCAATAACCAGTCATAGTTAAAGATAATTTTCCTCTATATAATTGATCTGCGGATTGCGTTAAATCTACATTATTTGGAGAACCATGATTTCCCATACTTGGCATTCTTGGATCAATTTTGATTTTAAAATTATCAACTACAGGAAAACTCATCATACTCTCCATTTTATATAAACCAAATGTAACATCATTAGTTGCAACTTTAGGAGTAGTAGGTTCAATCATAGCTATAATATATCTTACATTATCAGAACCTGTAAAAGAAGTAACTCTTTGTTTTACCGAAGCTGGAACATTTAGAACAGCAGTTGCAGTATAGGTAACATCAGCAATAGTATAATCTACTTGTAAATCCCAATATTCAGTATCATTTTGAGCCATTTGAAAAACGATAAATCCATTGTATAAGGTTTCTTTTGAAGCTGTTTTTGCAATTTCAGATTTTGGACAAGAATGCATCATCGAAGTCATATGCATCACTGGTGTCCAAGTAATTGTAGCGTTTTTTTCGTATTCGTTTGTGGTTTTATTTTTGATACGTAATGAAATACCATTGTAACCTTGTTCTAACGCTCCATTTGTATTATATAATTCGATAACGTGAGTATCATTTGTTATTTCTTGAATTTTGTTTATTCCGTCTAATTCAGAAGCTATTGGAGTAGTTGTATTATTGTCATCTGATGAGCAAGAAAGCATTGTTCCTAATAAGAAAAGGAACGTATATTTTAAAATTTTCATTTTGGTTTAATTTATTTTAGACATAAGTTGAATGTATTGGCTATAGAATAACCAATGATTTGATAGAAATATCAATAAATGAGGATGTTTATGCTAAAATGGGAGGATGAAATAAAGAAGAAAAAACAACTGAAGTATAAAAATTTTGATAAAATGAAATGTTTTCATTTAATTCAAAATTTAAAAATTTTGCGGAATTGAAGTTAGTAATAGATTCACAAAATAAAACTTCTATTTCGTGTTTTGTATTTTGTTTTTTATCTGAATTTAATGGTTTTTCAATTTCAGAAGCTTTAGCCAATTCTTTAGCTAAATGACATTTACCATTACATTTTAATTCTGGTTTTTCAATATTTTCACATAATTGAGTTGAAATATAATCATAGTTAATTATGTAATCAACAATAGGGAAAACCGGTTTGATTAACATAAAAGTAACTACTATGAAAATTATTTTTTTCAAAAAAAATTATATTTGAATGCAAAAGTAAAAATAAAAATTACATTTATTAGTTAAAATTTGAAATAGATTTGCTTGTAACATTCGTTACAATTTAAAGTGATTTTTTAATCTATATTTGTTTAAATTACTTTTATCATGAACAAATTACTTATTCTTTTGACGGCATTTTTACTTTTTTCTTGCAATGAAAAGAAAGAAAAGTATAAACCTGTTGAAAACGAAATTGTTGCATTGGACACAATTGCTCATGACGGAAAAAAACTAATGGAAATGCATTGTTATTTATGCCATAGTCCAAGTGCTAAAGAAAATGAAGGTAGAATTGCTCCTCCAATGATTGCTATAAAAGCGAGATATTTAATGGATTATGATTCAAAAGAAGATTTCATAAAAGCGATTTCTAATTTTGTGGAAAACCCAACAGAAGATAATACCAAAATGCACGGTGCTGTTAAAAAATTTGGAGTAATGCCCAAACAAGTTTTTCCTGAAAATGCTGTGGCTCAAATTGCAGATTTTATGTTTGATTTTCAAATTGAAGAACCAACTTGGTTCAAAGAACATTGGCAAGGTCATGGAAACGATAATTGGACACAACCAGGAAAAAAAGTAATAGTAGTTGAAAAACAAAAAACCTATGAAGAAATCGGATTGGAATATGCCCTTTCAACCAAAAAATTATTAGGTCAAAATTTAATGGGAACAATTCAAAAGAAAGGAACATTAGAAGCTTTAGCATTTTGTAATATTCAAGCTATGCCTTTAACTGATGGCATGTCTTTAAAATATAATGCAACGATTAAAAGAGTTTCTGATAAAAATCGAAATCCAAATAATAAGGCAAATGCAGAAGAGTTGGTTTACATAGCACAATTCAAAAAAGAGATTGCAGAAAATAAAGAATCTAAACCTGTTGTAGTTGATAAAGGAGAAAAAGTACAATTTTATTATCCAATTCCAACCAATACAATGTGTTTGCAATGCCACGGAAAACCTAAAAATATTAAACCAGAAGTGCTACAGAAAATAAAAGTTTTATATCCAAAAGATTTAGCTGTTGGTTATGGAGAAAATGAAGTTAGAGGAATTTGGAGTATAACTTTTGATAAGAAAAAATAATGACTAAAAAAGGATATATCATTACTGGAATTGGAATTGCAGTCGGATTAATTGCTGGCTACGCTTATTATTATTATGTAGGTTGTGCATCAGGAACATGTGCAATAACTTCAAAGCCTTTAAACAGCACTTTGTATGGTGGTTTAATGGGTGGACTATTATTTAATATATTTGTAAAATCACCTAAAAAATAATATATATTTGCGAAATGAAATTTAAAGTTTACATACTTTTTATCTACTTAATTGCTCTAACAGCATTGCCTTCTGTGCGTGCCGTTAAACTTCAGTTTGGAAGTAATTGTGAACAATCATTTGATAATTCTGAAGAAAAAGAATGTGAACACAGTAAGTTTGTAATGGGGTTAAATTTTAGTCCCGTACAGGTGATACATGAAATAAATTTTTCACTTAAAACTATAATTTCAGATTTTAAATTGAAAAAAGAAACTTCGTTTTATGAAGCTTACTTTGTTTCAATTTATCAAACTACCATTTGGCATCCTCCAAAGTTTATGTTGTAATTACGTTTCGATTTTAATGCTGCTTTATTAGCAGTTAACATAACATATAACAAAATGAAAAAGTTTATATTTTTTCTTGTCTTGGTTTTAACACAACTAATTCAAGGACAAAACAATTTTCCATATGATGTAGTTTTGACACCTGTTACTGTTTCAGGGTTACCAGGTTTACATTCATACGCATTTGGTCAACACAACGGAAAATGGTTAATAATAGGTGGAAGAAAAGACGGAATTCACGCTCGTCAGCCTTTTAACGCTTTTCCGGGAAGCCAGAATAACACTGATATGTAGTTGATATTGCTACACAACAAACCTGGTCTGCTTCTGTAACGACTTTAGCAACCGGAATACAAGAGCAATTACAATCTACTAACATGAATTTTTATCAAGATGGAAATGCTTTATATATAATTGGCGGTTATGCTTTTGCAACTTCTGCTAATGATCATATTACGCACGATAAATTAACGTCAATCGATGTTTCAGGTTTGATTACTGCAATTACATCTAGTGCTAGTATTACAAGTTATTTTAAACAAATTACGAATGCAAACTTTGCTATTACTGGAGGATATTTAGGTAAAATTGGGAATGAATTTTATTTAGTAGGAGGTCATCGTTTTGATGGCCGATATAATCCTATGAATAATCCAACGTTTACCCAAACCTATTCAAATTCTATTAGAAAGTTTGAAATTGATAATTCAGGAACACAATTATCTATCAGTAATTATTCGGCTATAACTGATGCTGTTCATTTACACAGAAGGGATTATAACTTGTTACCACAAGTCTTTCCTAATGGTGAATTAGGATACACTATTTCTTCTGGAGTATTTCAAATCAATGCAGATTTACCATTTTTGTATCCAGTTGACATTAAAGCTAGTGGTTATTTTCCACAAACAGGATTTAATCAATATTTGAGCAATTATCATTCAGGAAAAGCTTGTTTGTATGATGTAACTAATAACAACATGCATAATTTATTTTTTGGTGGAATAAGTCAATATTATTACAATAACGGTACTTTAATTCAAGATGATACAGTTCCTTTTGTGAAAACAATTAGTAGAACGACTAGAACTTCTAACGGTTCTTTAACTGAATATCAATTGCCGGTTGAAATGCCTAATTTAAAAGGTGCTGGAGCAGAATTTATTCCGAATGAAACTTTACCGCATTATTCAAATGAAGTAATAAAACTTTCAGATATAACGGCAACTGAATTTGTGATTGGTCATCTTTTTGGCGGAATTCAAAGTAGTTCAACTTCTCCATTTACTAATAATCAAACTAGTACTACTAGCGCAGATCCAACAGTTTATGAAGTTAAGTTGGTTTATAATCCAGCCTTAAGTGTTGATAAAATTGATGGAAGAAATCCGTTTTCATTTACAGTTTATCCAAATCCTGCTGAAAATGATACCATAAAAGTTGATTTGAAAATTCCATATTTAGCTGAATTGGAATATATGATGTCGAGTTTAGATGGGAAAATTTTATCAGAAGGAACAATTGAAGATTTAAAAATAGGAAATAACCAAATGGATTTTAGTTTAGAAGAAGCACAAACTAAAACGGTTATTTTGACATTTGTTTTTGATCATAAATTTTACGAATCAAAAAAAATCATAAAAAAATAAAAGAAATAAAAAAGTTATACAAATATTTATATATTTGTTCCTTAAACGATTAAAAAATAATTTAAAACGATACACATGAAAAAATTAGTAACATTACTAGCAGTAGTTGCATTTATGTTTTCGGTAGATGCTAACGCTCAAACGCCAAAACAAAAAAAGAAAGAAGCTAAAAAAACTGAAAAAGCTGCTTGTTCAACAGACGCAAAAGCTTCTTGTGGAACTGAAGCAAAGGGTTCTTGCTGTTCTTCTAAAAAAGCAGAAGCTAAAAAAGAAGATTAAATTTTAGCTAAGATACAATTGAAAACCACGAATATCTATTCGTGGTTTTTTTTTAAACATTAGTTAAAGTTTTAAATATGTAACTGTTGTTACTTATTGCCAAAAGAATATTAAATAGATTTGTATTCAATAAAATAACACGTTATGGATGTTGAAATATTAGCAAGAATTCAGTTTGCTTTTACAATTGCCTTTCATTATATCTATCCACCTTTAAGTATTGGTATTGGGTTGATTATGGTAATTATGGAAGGTTTGTATCTAAAAACTGGAAATAAAGAATATGAAGTTTTAACTCGTTTTTGGTTAAAAATTTTCGCAATAACTTTTGGAATAGGTGTTGCAACAGGAATTATTATGGAATTTGAATTTGGTACCAACTGGGCTGTATATTCAAAATATGTAGGAGATATTTTTGGAAGTGCTTTGGCAGCTGAAGGTTTATTTGCTTTCGGATTAGAAAGTACTTTTTTAGGAATTTTAATTTTTGGATGGAATAGAGTATCACCAAAAGTTCACTTTATTTCAACAATAGGAGTGTTTTTAGGCTCGATGTTTTCTGCGGTTTGGATTGTAGTCGCAAATAGTTGGCAACAAACACCTGCAGGTTATCACATAGTTGGAGAAGGTTTAAGTGCTCGAGCAGAAGTAACCGATTTTTGGGCAATGGTTTTTAATCCGTCAAGTGTAGATAGAATTATTCATGTTTGGCAAGGAGCTTTTTTAGCAGGTGCCTTTTTAGTTTTGAGTGTTCATGCATATTACACTAGAAAAGGAAGATACGTTGAATTGTCTAAAAAAGCTTTTAAAATTGCTTTAGTCGTAGCTACATTAGTTTCGTTCACTCAATTGCTTTCAGGTCATAGTTCTGCAGATGGAGTTGCTGTAAATCAACCTGCAAAATTAGCTGCTATGGAAGGTCATTACGAAAAGTCAGCTCCAGCTGATTTATATCTTTTGGGATGGGTGAATAATGAAAATCAAAAGGTAACTGGTTTAGGATTGCCCGGAGGATTATCATTTTTAGTTCATCAAGACTTTCAAGCACCAATTACAGGTTTAAATGCATTTCCTGAAGAAGATAGACCAGGACAAGTTAATGCAGTTTTTCAGTTTTATCATATTATGATTTCTATTGGAATGTTTTTAATAGCAATTACTTTTTATGCTAGTTTTTTATGGTGGAGAGGCAAATTATTTGAAAACAAATGGTTGATGTGGATATTTTCATTTTCGGTTATTTTACCACAAATAGCCAATCAAGCAGGCTGGTTTGCGGCTGAAATGGGAAGACAACCTTGGATTGTTTACGGACATTTACGAACTAGTCAAGGATTTTCACAAGAAGTTTCGGCTAATCAAATAGTGTTTTCATTAGTCATGTTTACAGTTGTTTATAGTTTATTGTTGATTTTGTTTTTATATTCTTTAAATAAAAAGATAAAACATGGTCCTTATGATGAAGCTGTAAATCCTTTAGAAATTATTTAAATAAAAAAACATGGAAACATTTTTAGGTATAGATTATCCAACACTTTGGTTTTTAGTAGTAGGATTGTTATTTTCAGGATATGCAGTTTTAGAAGGTTTTGATTATGGTGCTGGAGCTTGGCATTTATTTTTTAAAAAAGATATTAGTAGAAGAATCGCCATAAACGCTATTGGTCCAATTTGGGATGCCAATCAAGTTTGGTTAATTATTGGTGGTGGAGCTTTGTTTGCAGGATTTCCGGTAATGTATGCTACTATGTTATCTTCGATGTATGTTCCTTTTATGTTGTTTTTAATGTTTTTGGTGCTTCGTTCTACATCCATAAAATTTAGAAGTGCAGAAGAAATGCCTTGGTGGAGAAAAATGTGGGATATTACCTATTTTGTATCTAATGTATCCATCACTTTTTTATTAGGAGTCGTTTTAGGAAACGTGCTACAAGGTTTTGAAATTGGTCCAAATTTCAGTTATCAAGGTGGTGTTTTCTTTTCGTTTTTAAGTCCTTATGCAATCATGACAGGATTTACGACATTATCGATTTTTATGACACAAGGAGCTATTTTCTTATTGTTAAAAACAGAAGGAAGATTACATGCTAGATTAACATTCTTATTAAAAAAAGGAATGATTTTTTTTATTGTAAGTTTCTCCGTTACATCATTGTATACCTTAATTTTTATTCCTGGTGTGACTGATAATTTTAAAAGTAATCCTGTGTTTTTTATATTACCCATTTTATCATTTTTAGCAGTTGCAAATGTGCCTAGATTAGTATCTAAGAAAAAATATGGACAAGCATTAATATTTTCATCCTTAACGATGGCTTTTTTATTGATGTTAGTTGCTTTTCAATTATATCCAGTATTATTACCTTCGACTATAGACCCTGTTTTATTGCCCACAACAATACATCCAGAACATAGTGTAACTATATATAACGCTGCATCTTCTCAAAAATCTTTAGGAATCATGCTTACAATAGTAGTAATTGGAACTCCTTTATTAGCAGGTTATTTCATATTTCTCTACAGAACATTTTACGGTAAAGTTAAACTAGATGATACTAGTTATTAAATTTCAAAAGTGTCTTTTTTAAGGCACTTTTTTTTTTAGGTTAAGGTGAATATTTCAAATTCATAAACATTTTATAAGTATTTTTCAATAAAACGCTTTAATGATTTTTTTTGTTAAGTTGCTGATAAACTGATAATTATCATATTTTTAAGATTGTAAATTGCTTAAATTTGAGTAATATTAATTCTAAATACTTATCTAATGAAAAAAATTTTATGGTTATTCGTATTAGTAGTTTTAAGTACTACTTCGTTAATTGCACAAGATCAAATTAGAGACAAGGATCAAGACCAGGATCGAGATAGAGTGCATCTTATGTTAGTTGATGGTGATGTTCTACAAATTAGAGATCGTGATCAATTAAGATTAAAAGATAAACTAACATTAAATGATGGTACTTTGGTAGAAACGGATGGTACTTATCAAAAAAGAGATGGAGAAAAATTACGTTTACGTAATGAAGAATGTATAGATATGGATGGAAATGTTTATACCAATGAATATCAGTACAGACAAAGAATGCAACAAGAAAATATGAATTTGAACGAAAATCAAATTAAAGAAAGAAATCAAAATCGTTATCAATTGACTCTTATAGATGGAGAGTTATATCAAATTAGAACACAAGAACAAACGCGCTTACAACAACAGCTTAGTCTTGGTGATGGTACAGTAGTTAATCCTGATGGTACTTACCAAAAAAGAAACCAAAAACAAATGCGTCTTAAAGAAGGTGAGTGTTTGAATATGGATGGTGAAATGCATAAAAACATGAACCAACAAAGAAAAATGCTTGTCCAAAAAAACAGTAAGGCAAATAAAAAAATTATAAAAAATAAAACACAAAAAAAACCAACTGTTAAAAAAATGACAAAGGCTAAAAAAGGAAATTAACCTTTTTAATTCATAAGAAAATAAAGAAGTTAATATGGAGACTTCTTTATTTTCTTATTAAACTCATCTAAAATGAAAAATAGCAACATTTTATTATATGTATTAACTTTTTGCTTACCAATTTACTTGTTAGCGCAGGATAGTACTAATACACAAATAAATAAATTAAAATCATATATATTAACAGATGTTAGTTTTCAAAATGATGCCGTTTTTATGGGGCGTAATGATTCTATTACTGCACCATATTTAGTTCCTTCTATTGGTTATTATGATGCTTCAGGTTTTTTTGCGGATGCATCTTTGTCTTACCTTACTAAATCAAATGAAAACCGAGTAGATTTATTTTTGTTTACAGCAGGATATCGTTTTGAATCTAAAAAATTTAGTGGTTATGTTTCAGGAACAAAATACTTCTTTAATGATATAAGTTATAATATTCAATCTGAAATTGTAGCAGATGTTTCTGCAATAATTAGTTATGATTTAAATATAATTAAAACTTCTTTAACAACAAGTACTTATTTTAATAAAAATAGTAATCCTGATTTTTTTGTTGGAGCTCATTTAGCTAAGGAAATTCATACAAGAGACGAAAGTTTTGAGATTATACCAACCTTAAGCTTATATGCTGGCTCTCAATATTTTTATGAAGAATATTACAAGTATAATAAAACAGGAAATAATCAAATTGCGGGTAATGGAAGTGGACAAAACCAACAAGTTGAATCTGTAGTTATAGATATTAATGAAGTTAACAAGTTTAATTTACTTAGTATAGAATTAAGTATGCCAATTAATTATTATTATAAATCATTTATAATTTCAATTACACCCCAGTTAGCATTTCCTCAAAGTAATGCAACGTTCACAACTGAAGATGCTGTTTTCAAAGAAAATCTTAAGGAAGTTTTTTATTGGTCAGCAGGAATTAGTTATTGGTTTAATACAAGTAAAGACAATAAATAAAAACCATATTTCAATCTTAAAAGCACTTTTTTTATCTGTAACAAATGTAGCAGTAGGAAGATAAGTAATAAACTAATTTTGAAGTATTAAACTAATTAAGATGTCAAAAATAGTAATATTAGGTGCAGGAATATCTGGTCATACAGCTGCTGCACATTTAAGAAGAAAATTAGGTAAAGAACACGAAGTTCTTGTAGTTTCTCCTAATCGAAATTACCAATGGGTTCCTTCCAATATTTGGGTGGGAATTGGTAGAATGAAAGCTGAAAAATTAATCTTTGCTTTAGAACCTTTATACAAGAGAAAAGGAATTGGTTACAAACAAGCCAAAGTAGTTTCGTTTCATCCAGAAGGAAATAAAACAGAACAAAAACCATATGTTTCAGTTGAATATGTTTTTGGAGAAAAAAAAGGTACACAAGAAAATGTTACCTATGATTATCTAATCAACGCAACTGGACCCAAATTAGCTTTCGATATGACTGAAGGTTTAAATCCTGGAACAAATAAAGCATATTCGGTTTGTACTTATGATCATGCTGAACACGCTTGGCACGGTTTAAAAGAACTTATAGATCAATTAAAAACTTCTGATAAAAAAGCTAAAATTTTAATCGGAACTGGTCACGCCAAAGCAACATGTCAAGGAGCAGCTTTTGAATACATTTTAAATGTAGAAAAAGAGTTAGTCAGACATGGTGTTAGAGATAAAGTAGAAGTTACATGGATTTCCAACGAAAATGACTTAGGTGATTTCGGAATGGATGGTATGTTGATGGATTACAATGGTTTCAATATGAAATCAAAAGACATGATCGAAATGATTTTTGAAGATAGAGGTATCAAATGGATTTTAGGTGCAGGTGTCAACAAAATGGAAGATGGAATAGCTCATTACGAAAATTTAGAAGGTGAATTTAAATCGGAAGAATTTGATTTTGCGATGTTAATTCCGGCTTTTTCCGGACATGGTTTTAAAGCTTATGATAAGAATGATGCAGATATTACCGATAAATTATTCAAAGGATTTATGATAGTGGATGCCGATTATACACCAAGACCTTACGAAGAATGGACGGTTCAAGATTGGCCAGAAACTTATCAAAACCCTTCATACAATAATATTTTTGCTCCAGGAATTGCCTTTGCACCACCTCATTCAATTTCAAAACCAAGAAAAAGTAAAAATGGGACAGATATTTTCCCATCTCCACCAAGAACAGGAATGCCTTCTGGAATTACAGCAAGATTAGTAGCGGATAATATTATTGATAGTATTAAAGCAGGAAAAGAATCCTTACATCATAAAGGTTCTTTAGGAAATATGGGAGCAGCATGTATTGCTTCTGCAGGTTTTGGTATGACAAAAGGAAGTGGTGTGAGCATTACAACTTATCCAATTGTACCAGATTATAAAAAATATCCAGAAACAGGAGGAAGAGATATTAATAAAACCTTTGGAGATATAGGTTTGGCAGGACATTGGGTAAAATTATCTTTGCATTATGCTTTTATCTATAAAGCTAAGATGAAACCATTTTGGTGGTTAATTCCTGAATAATTTTTAGAGAAAAGAAAAAAGATAATAGACGGATAGATCAGAGAAAAAAATGAACTATCACCAATCACCTAAAACAAAAAAAATGACACAAAGAATATCAAAATCACAACATGCAAAAATGCAAAACCCTATAATACAGTTTTTTAAATTTTTCTATTTAAATTTTAGAATCTTAAAAATTGTAGCTGGTGGACATGGAGGAACCAGATAACATATCATCGCTACAATTATTATTGTTTTTAGTTTTTTGGTTAGTATTGAGGCTGTTTAAATTGAAGTGAGCAGCCTCTTTCTTTTTCTAAGTAACTCTTGTTACATTTAAGTGTAACTCTTGTTACCAAACGCTCTTTTTTCTCAATGTAAATTTGCAACAAATAAAAAATACAACTATGAATACTAAATTAATAGTAACTTTTTTTGGATTCTTTGCCTTAGCTTTTTCAGCATCAGCACAAGATACCATTGCTATTTCTAAAAAAGAAATTTTAGAAAAAGTAAACGATAATAATTTGCAAATCAAAATTGCAGAAAAAAATGCAGCTTCAGCAAAAGCAGATTATAACCAATCTAATTCGTTGTTTTTGCCAAGCATTACAGCTTCGCACACGGCTATTTCTACTACAAATCCTTTAATGGCTTTTGGTTCTAAATTGAATCAGGAAATTTTAACAGCCTCCGATTTTAATCCAGCCTTGTTGAATAATCCAAACAAAACGCAAAACTTTGCCACTAAAATTGAAGTGTTACAACCTTTAATTAATGTAGATGGTTTTTACGGAAGACAAGCTGCTAAATCAAAATTTGAAGCTTTTCAACTGCAAACCGAAAGAACTAAAGAATATTTACAACTTGAAGTAAATAAATCTTTTATGCAATTACAACTAGCGTACAAAGCAGTTGAGGTTTTAGAAAAAGCAAATGCAACAGCTCAAGCAAACCTTAAATTAGTAGAAAATTATGCTAAACAAGGTATGTTGCAAAAAACAGACTTACTTTCAGTTCAAGTTCGAGTTAATGAAGTTAAAAATCAATTGCAATATGCAAAATCTAATGTGCAAAATGCTTCGGATTATTTAGCTTTTTTATTAAATGAAGATAATACAAACAAAGTTTTCAAACCAACTGAAGATATTGAAAAAGTTATAGAAATTTCATCATTTGACCCAAAATTGATTTCCAATAGAAAAGACATTTTAGCCATGGATAAATCAGTAGAAGCTTATGGACAAATGACACAAATGAATAAAATGGGTTTCTTACCTAGATTAAATGCTTTCGGAACTTATGAATTATATGACACCAAAATTTTTCAAACTGGAGCTAAAGGTTACACAGTTGGAGCACAATTATCTTGGAGTGTTTTTGATGGCTATAAAACTATCGGAAAGTATCAAAAAGCTAAAGCGGATTATGATAAAGCGCAAACTGAAAGTGATCAATACAAAGCAAAAAGTCAGTTAGAATTAAACAAAACCAATCGTCAATTGTTAGATGCTGAAAACAAAGTCAATCTTTCAAAATTAGCTTTAGAACAATCACAAGAAGCTTATAGAATTAGAGAAAATCGTTTTAAAGAAGGTTTAGAAAAAACAACCGATTTATTAAATTCAGAAACCTTACAATTCCAAAAAGAACTAGAATATTTACAAGCCGTTTTTGAATATAATTTCACCCAAAAATATTTAGAATTTTTAACCCAATAAGAAGAAAGAAACAAGAAGAAAGTGAAAAGACAGAATTTTTTAAGATTTCTCATATTTCTCAAATCTGTGTTCCAAAAAAATAAAATTATCAAGATGAAAACAAAAATAACAATAGTAATCCTTTCAACTCTTTTCCTAATCTCTTGTGGTGGTGAAAAGAAAAACGAAATCGCAACGGAAACTCCAATTGCAGTAAAAGTAAGCGGAACAACTGAAAACGATAACAGTCCTTTTGTAACAGCAAGTGGGAAATTAGAATCGCAAAAAAGTGCCAATGTAAGTACAAGAATGATGGGTTATGTAACCAAAGTTCACGTAAAAATGGGACAAAAAGTAAGTCAAGGTCAATTATTGGTTAGCATCAATAATACTGATTTACAAGCCAAAAAAGCACAAGTTGATGCTTCGATTTTACAAGCTACAGCTGGATTTAATAATGCAAAAAAAGATTATGAGCGTTTCAAAACCTTATTTTCACAACAAAGTGCTTCTCAAAAAGAGTTAGACGATATGACATCGCGTTATGAAATGGCAAAAGCGGGTTTGGAAGGAGCGAAACAAATGCGTAATGAAGTTATGGCTCAATTTTCTTATGCTAATATTACAGCACCATTTTCAGGAGATGTTACTAATACTTTCGTGAAAGAAGGTGATATGGCAAATCCAGGAATGCCTTTAGTAAGTTTGGAAGGAAACGGTTTAATGCAAGTAATGGCAATGGTTTCTGAAGGAGATATAACTTCAATCAAAAACGGAATGCCTGTTACGGTTTTAGTAAAATCATCTAACCAAGAATTGAAAGGGAAAGTGAGCGAAATAAGTGGTTCAGCAACAAATACTGGTGGACAATATTTAGTAAAAATCAATTTAGATAAAACCGATAAAAATATCCTTTCGGGAATGTTTGTAAATGTTCAATTTCCAATTGAAAAACCTAAAGCAAAAACGGAAACAGAAACAAAAAAATCAGATAAGGTTTTAGTACCAGAATCTGCATTAGTAACACAAGGACAATTAACTGGAATTTACACTGTAAGTAATAATGTAGCTATTCTACGTTGGATAAGAACTGGAAAACCATTCGGAAATCAAGTAGAAGTTTTATCAGGATTATCAGCAGATGAAAAATACATCGTTTCAGCTGAAGGAAAATTATACAACGGAGTAAAAGTTAGTATTCAGTAATTAATGTTCAGTCGTAGTTTTCAGTTTTAAGCAATGCCTTTTAACCTTTTAAACTACCAAACTTTTAAACTTAAAGAAAATGCAAGAAGGTATAGCAGGTAAAATTGCCCATTTTTTCATCAATTCTAAATTGACCATTTTATTGATGGTTGGTTTGATGATAATAGGTATATATAGTTCGTTCTTAATTCCTCGTGAAGAAGAACCACAAATCAATGTTCCAATGGCCGATGTAATGATTGGTTATCCAGGAGCAAGTCCGGCAGAAGTAGAAAGTAGAGTGATTAAACCACTTGAAAAAGTGTTGTCGAATATCAAAGGTGTAGAGCATTTACATAGTATGGCTATGGATGGTCAAGCGATGATAATTGTACAGTTTTATGTAGGAGAAGATTCAGAGCGTTCGTATGTGAAATTATACGATGAGTTGATGAAAAACGAAAATATATTCCCAAAAGGAGTATATAAGCCTATGGTAAAAACACGTTCTATTGACGATGTTCCTATGTTAGGATTAACGCTTTGGAGTGAAACTTTAAATGATTTTGAAATCCGTCAAATTGCGGAAGAAGTTACTTCTGAAATTGAAAAAGTTAAAGATGTTGCTATTACTAAAGAAATTGGAGGAAGAACGCGTCAGCTTAAAGTTATTTTAGATAAAGATAAAATGGCTGAAAACGGAGTAGATGCTCTTGGAATTATGCAAATGATTCAAGCCAATAACGGAAGTTCACAATCAGGAAGCTTTGTGTCTAATGATACAGAATACTTAATCACAACAGGTGAGTTTTTAAAAAGTTCAGAAGATGTTGAAAATTTAGTAATTGGTGTAAATGCCAATATGCCAGTATATTTAAAACAAGTAGCAAAAATTCAAGACGGACCAGCAACTCCAAGCAGTTATGTGTCTTTTGGATATGGAAAAGCGAATGAAAAATATACAAATAACAAATCAGAATATCCAGCCGTTACGATTTCAGTAGGAAAAGTAAAAGGAGCTGATGCGATGAAAATATCAGACAAAATCCTTGAAAAAGTTGAAAGTCTAAAGAAAAATTTAATCACAAATGATGTGCATGTTGAAGTATCGCGTAATTATGGTGAAACAGCTTCACACAAAGTAGGTGAATTATTAATGCACTTAGGAATTGCAATTATTGCAGTAACCCTTTTAGTAATGCTAGCCATGGGTTGGCGTGGTGGATTAGTAGTATTCTTTTCTGTACCCTTAACCTTTGCATTGACGCTTTTTGCTTACTATATGTTAGGCTATACTTTGAACCGAATTACACTTTTCGCTTTAGTTTTCGTGGTCGGAATTGTAGTAGATGACAGTATCATCATAGCCGAAAATATGCACCGCCATTTCAAAATGAAGCGATTGCCCTTCAAACAAGCTGCCATTTTTGCGATTAACGAAGTTGGAAATCCAACGATTTTAGCAACTTTTACTGTAATTGCTGCAATTCTTCCAATGGCTTTCGTATCAGGTATGATGGGACCATATATGAGTCCAATGCCAATTGGTGCTTCGATAGCAATGTTACTCTCGTTGTTTGTAGCTTTAACGGTGACACCTTATTTAGGTTATCATTTATTACACGAAAAAGACGAACAAAAAGAAAAAGAAGAACAAGGTTTAGAAACTTCCTGGATTTATAGAATGTATAATAAATTAGAACGACCATTTTTAGATAGTTCTACAAAACGTAGAGTAATGCTAGGAATTACAGTTCTATTGTTAATTGGTTCTGTGGCGATGTTTTTTACAAAATCAGTTTTAGTAAAAATGCTGCCTTTTGATAATAAGAATGAGTTTCAAGTAGTAGTAGATATGCCTGAAGGAACAACTTTAGAAAGAACAGCTGCTGTAACACAAGAAATTGCTCAATATTTGACTACAATTCCAGAAGTGGTTGATTATCAAAATTATATTGGAACGTCAGCGCCAATCACTTTTAACGGATTAGTGCGTCATTATGATTTACGTGGTGGAAGTAATATGGCTGATATTCAAGTAAACTTGTTACACAAAGCAGATCGTGATTTACAAAGTCATGATATTGCTAAAATCGTTCGTCCAGAAGTACAAAAAATTGCTAAGAAATATGGAGCCAATGTCAAAATTATTGAAGTTCCACCTGGACCACCAGTTTTATCAACTTTAGTTGCTGAAATTTATGGACCTGATTATAAACAACAAATAGAAGTTGCTAATCAAGTAAAAGGAATTCTTGAAAAAACTGCAGACATTGTAGATGTCGATTGGATGACAGAAGATAATCAAATTGAATACACCTTAGAAGTAGATAAAGAAAAAGCAATGCTTAACGGAATTGCACCACAACAAGTAGTTGGAAATTTGACCTATTTATTAAAAGAATATCCAGTTTCTACTTTGTATGATGAAAACTCAAATAACAGTGTAGGAATTGTACTTTCTTTAGATGACAAAGACAAAACTTCTTTGCAAGATATTCAAAACTTAAAAATCAAAGGAAGTCGTGGCAATGTTGTCCCAGTTTCTGATTTGGTTAAAGTTGTTAAAGGAACTTTACAAAAAACAATTTATAGAAAAGACCAAAAAAGAGTGGTTTATGTAACGGCTGATATGGCTGGAGATTTGGAAAGTCCTGTTTATGCTATTTTAGGGATGAATGAAGAATTGCAAAAAATGAAACTACCAAAAGGCTACAAGGTAAATGAATTGTACATGGAACAACCAACAGATGAAAGCGATTTCACGGTCAAATGGGATGGAGAATGGCAAATTACCTTAGAAGTATTCCGTGATTTAGGAATTGCTTTTGGAGTAGTAATTGTAATCATTTATATGTTGATTGTTGGATGGTTTCAAAACTTCAAAACGCCAATGGTAATGATGATGGCTATTCCACTTTCATTAGTCGGAATTGTATTTGGACACTGGTTATTAGGAGCTTATTTCACGGCAACATCCTTTATTGGAATGATTGCTTTAGCAGGAGTCATGGTGCGGAATTCTGTCTTGCTGATTGACTTCATAGAAATCCGATTAAACGATGGAATTCCTTTAAAACAAGCCATTATTGAAGCTGGAGCAGTAAGAACTACACCAATTCTACTAACAACAGGTGCAGTAGTTATCGGAGCCGTAATCATCCTTTTTGACCCAATTTTTCAAGGATTAGCCATTTCATTAGTATTTGGAGCGATTGTTTCAACTGTATTAACATTAATTGTTGTGCCTTTAATTTATTACATCGTTGAACGTAAAAAATGGGAGAGACAAGATGTGATTAAAGAAAATAATGATGAATCTAATATATAAACATTATGAAACTACTAATAATTACAGCAATAAAAGAGTTTGAAAAAGAAATCAAACAACAATTAAAAACAGCAAAAGTCAGTACGTTTTCATATAAGAATGTTATTGGATATAGAGATAATACAGAAGATGCTATAGAATCCAATTGGTTTTCAAGCGAAATGAATAAATCAGAATCTATATTGTTTTATGCCTTTGTAAAAAAAGAAAATGTAGACACGTTGTTTGTATCTATAAATGAATTTAATTCAAAACAAGAAACGCTTTCAAAAATACATGTTGCAGTTTTAGCAATAGAAAAATCAAATTAAAAAAAGAGAAAATGGTAGAAAAATTAATAAAAAGAATCGCAGGAATATTTATAATTATAAGTGTTCTATTAGGAATGTATGTAAACCCAAATTTTTATTGGTTTACCTTATTTGTAGGAGCTAATTTGCTTCAATCATCATTCACCAATTGGTGCTTATTAGGAGATATACTTCGAAAAGTATTTAAAGTAAAAGACTAAATAAAAAAAATGCCGTATCATTCTTGAAACGGCATTTTTTTATCACTATAAATAAATTAAACTATCTTTTTACTATACTGACAGCAGTGCCAGTTATACTAACTGCAACATAATTAGTTGTGGTTAGTTCAATATCAACAGCAATTCCTACGATAGCATTTGCATTCAAATTTTCAGCATTCTCTTTTAATTGATCAAAGGCTTTTGCTTTAACTTCAGAAACACTTTCACTAATTCCTGCATAATATTTTTGCATGTTAAAAGTCATTGTCGTTTTTTGCGCATTTACAGCATTTACAGCATTTCCAGAAACGATACCTCTATATTCTAAAATTTTATAATCTTCTACGGAATTGGTTGTTGTTAAAATCATTGGTTCTTAATTTTTGTTTATAATTAGTAGTTCAAATTAAATTATTGTTACTAATTTTTTTTAAAAATTAAAAAAAGATTCCTCAGGATTAGAAGATAATTATCAATTTAACTGTTCAGTTTTTAGAGGTTAATTTTTTTTATTTTAAGAGAAGATTCTCAATTCACTTCCATTTAATGCAGTGTTATATTGTGTTAAATTTTTAGAACCTGGACCACTCAAATGTTGCCCTGCATTACTAAAATTAGCTCCATGATTTGGACAATGAAAATCATTACTACTAGCTATATAATTTACACTTGTTCCGTCGTGAGTGCAAGCAGCAGAAACGGCTAAAAATGTTCCAGTATTTGTGCGAGCAATTACAATTCCATTAGCAACCATAAAACCTCCATTTGTAGCTAATGAACCAGTAGAAACATCTACAGTAAAATCTACACCTGAAGGAGCAGGAGCAGGGCTACCTGAGCCATCATTACTACAACTTGTTGTTAATCCACCTATACATGCAGGAACTAAAATTAGTGCTGCTCCAAATCCTGCTTTTGAAAAAAATTCTTTTCTTGTCATAACGTTTAAGCTTTTATGTTTTTTTATAGTTTAATAACAATTTCAACCCGAAAAGCCCTACTTTTTTTATAACCTAAAAACTATATCTAAGAAAAATATTTGGAGTTCTTTTTAAAGCATATGTATTAACTTGCTCTACAGAATTAGAATTAGTATTTATTCTGTAAAATTGATTTAGGTTAGTTTTTGAATTCAATAAATTTTGGATTGAGAAACCAATTTTCATTTTAGATTTTTGAGTTAAATTAATATCATAAGAACCCGATAAATTAATTTGAAAGAAATTTTTTAAATTAGTTGAATTTGGATTTGAATATGCTATTTCTGTAGAACTATTACTTAAATATATTGGTGTTATACTTATTGGGAGAGTTGTAGGTTTTCCAGTAAACCATTGTGCTCCAAGGGATAAATCTAATTTATGGAAATTAGTAATTATTGCCGATTTAATAGTGTGTTTTATTTCGAAATTATTGGGAAATGAAGAAGGAGTTAAATTCTTAAAAGTATAATCATTTTGAGTGAAGGCATAACTTACCCAAAACATTAAATTTTTATATTTTTTTTGAGTTAAAAATTCGGTGCCATAAACAGTATAACTTCCATTTGTTCTAATAAATTCAAATTGATTTTGAAAAGCTTGTGTCATAGAAGTAATTCCATCTACTTTTTTGTAAAAATTATCAACGGTTAATAACCAATTGTTTTTAGAAAATGAAAAACCAAGGGAGACTTGGTTACTTTTGATTATTGGAATAGCATCATTGTTTGATAAAACCCATCTTCTTTTTTCAATTCCTAAAAAATCTTTTTGTAAATCTACAATTTGCGATGTGACTTGGTGTTTTTTTTCTGCCAAAAATTCTATTGAAAAAAAGGGTGCAATTTTATAATTCAGTTGTATTTTTGGTTCAAAAATAAAAGATTGAAATTGTTCAATATAATTTTGTCTTATTCCAAACGTACTTAAAAACTTATCATTCTTTGAAAGATATTTTAGTTCACCAATTATGGCATGATTGCGTAATACATATTTATTGTTTCTAGAGAAAGTAGGACTATTTATTTTGTCATTATTTCTTATTCCAATTTCATTGTATTGATAACCATTAGAAAAGGAAAAAACATTAGATAAAATATGATTGTTTTCTAATTTTACACCTATGTCTAAAATCGTATTTTCTTGATTAAAAATTTGATTATTTTGTATAGATTGATTTTCAGATTGTATATTGAAATAAGAAGTGTAAATAGAAATTTTTGAACTATTTTTCGGATTCCAATTGGTCTTAAACATCACATTTGCTCCATAAGTTTCTTGATCAAGGACACTTTGTTTAGTTATTATAGTGTTGTTTTCGTTTTTAGATTGATTAATATCCAAATCATTTGAAAAGTGCAAAACATCAATAAAAAAATCAGTTTCTTTTTTTATTTTTTGATGATATTGTAAAGATAAATCATAAAAATAAAAATACACATCAGAATTGTAACTAGTATTTAGATTATTAGTTACTATAGTGTTTTGAAACACTTTATTGTAATAATTTTTATAGGTTGACGAACTAAGTAAATCAGTAAATGAACGTCTTCCGCTAATTTCTAAATTTGATTTTTTTGAAGTTTTTAATTTGGTGTAGAAATCAACATTAATCATATTTATGCCAAAAGCACCAGTTGATTTTTCTATTGAATCTGTTTGTGTTGAAATTAGAATGGAACTCGAAACACCATTTCCATAAAAAGAAGAAGTTCCGTTTTTTGAAAGTGTTATTTTATGAGTTAGATTTGGATTTAAAACAGAAATTAATCCAAAAAAATGCCCTGTTTGATATAGTTGAATGCCATTCCAAAGAAATAAATTTTGATCATGAGTACCACCTCTAATACTCATATTAGAAATTGTTCCATCCGTTATGTTTATTCCAGGAATTTGTTGAATTGTTTGAAAAACATCAGGTTCAGATAATCCAGGTAATAATCCTTGTTTTTTTGGATTTATTTCAAAAGTTCCGTCTCTTTTTTTTACAATTCCTTTGGTAAGATATTCTTCAAAGATAAAAATATTTAATTCATTTATCTTATTTTTTATATAAATTTTCAGGCAATCATTTCCATCAAAATCTGAAGTTTGAATTGTTTTTATATCATAATTTAAGTGAGAAATTTCAATTTCGTTAGTTGATTTTAACTGTAATTCAAAAAAACCTAAAGAATTAGAAATAGCGTAATTATTAGAGTTTTTTATATGAATGGAAGCATTTTCAATTGGAAGTTTTGCTTCATCATCATAAAGATAACCACAAACAGTTTTGTCTAAGTTTTGATTGTTAACTACAGAAATATATTTACCAGAAACAAAAATAAATTTAAGTTGTGTTTTTTGTGTAATGTAATCAAGCTTGTCAAATAAAGATAATGAATTTTTTGGAGGAATAATTTTAAATGAAGTAATTTCATCTTCAATAAAATTAAAATTGACTTTGTGTTGTATGCTTATTTTTTCTAAAATTTCTTTCAACAAGAGACCTTCATTTTTGTCTTGTGCCACCAATTTTGGAACTAAAACAAAAAAAGCAATTATAATTAGTATTATATTTTTTTTTATCACCTACTTGTAACTAATTCAAAAGAATTTTCATTTATTTTTTTTATTTTTAAGTGATAGTTTGAGGCAATAATTTGTAAAGTTATATCTATATTGTCAGTTGGAACTGTTCCTGTAAATAATTGTTCTGATTTAAAACCATAGGTTTTCAAAGATATATTGTATTGAATTTCAATTTCTTGAATAAGATTTTTAAATTTTTCTTTTTCAAATTTCATTTCGTTCAAAGTCCAAAGCGGCTTATTTTCAGTTACAGATTGATTAATAATCATTTTATTATTCTCAAATGAAACAGTTTGTCCTTTTAAAAGGATAACTTCATTTTTTGTTGATTTTACTTTTACTTTCCCTTCATAACAAGTTACATCAAACCTTTTATTTCTTGATTTAACATTAAATTGAGTGCCTAAAACTGTTACTTTTCCTGAGTTTGTATTGACCGTGAATTTTTTGCCTTTTGCAACTTTAAAATAAGCTTCTCCAGACAAATTTAATTGTCTCTTATTGTACCAATTCCATTTGCTATATTCAATTTTAGAACCAGAATTCATAACAACTTCTGAATTATCTGGTAAAGAAAATACGTTTTGTTTTCCATTTTTTGCAATTTCAGTAATTTCAGAAAAGGCCTCTAGTCCTAAAAAAAAACCAAAACCAATAACTAAAACGGCTGCTATTTTTAGAAACCAATTTTTATATAGTGGTTTAGTTTTATTTAGTTTTATTTTGGAAGATATTACTTTGTCAAGCATTTCTTCTTCATTATATTTATCTGTTTCTATTTCTAATTCAGATGAATATTTTTTAATTTTTTCATATATAGCAAAATCTTCCTGACTTTGGAATTCATTTAATTCCGTTTTAGTCATTTCGCCATTAAGCCATTTAGATAATTTGTAATTTTTTTCCATGATTATATTATAACATAGTAACTATACTTTACCCTACTTTTTTAGATAAAGTGTATACTATTTAAAATAGTCAAATTCTTTTCTTAATTCAGTTAAAGCAATATGTATTCTTTTTTCAACTGCTTTTACACTAATATTCAATATTTCAGCTATTTCGCTATATTTTTTTCCGTCAATTCGGTGCATTAAAAAAGCAACACGTTGGGTCTCATTTAATTTTTCAATAGCCTTAAGTAACTTCTCTTTAAATTGTGATTCTTCTAATAGAAATTCTGGATTTTCATGGATTCGAACATTTTGAGTATTCCTTTTTTGATATTTTAATTTTACTTTTTCATGTGTTATTACATTTAAAGAAGAATTAGTTGCGATTGTATAAACATAAGATTTGGCTTTTTCAAGAGGAACATCTGCACAATTTTGCCAAAGTTTAATAAATGCATCTTGTGTTATGTCTTCGGCTTGACTTAGATTGCCAAATTTGTAATAAAGATAATTTCGTAACGCATTTGCATTTTTTCTAAAAAAAATAGAAAATACACTTTCATTACAAACTTCGGAAGATGACATGTTTAAATAAATTGATTAGGTAAATTTATACTTTTTTTTTAAAGTAGGGTTTTTTATTTGTAAATTGTTTTAATTATGTTTTAGCACACAAAAGATTATGAAAAAGATAAGTATGTTTTTAATTATTGTTCTAGGAATTCTTAGTACAAGTTGTCAAAATGAAGAAAGCGAAATTGAGAACCCTAATCAAAACGTAAATAATATTGTCGTAGGTTCACCTTTGTTTGATTTAATTTCTAGAACCACACAAAACCCAACAGAAATTGATAATGTTATAGATAACTGTAGTGGTTTTAGTGTTCAACTTCCTTTAAGTTTGACTGTTAATGGTGTGGTTGTTAATGTTGCTACCAATTTGGATTACCAAAATGTTCAAGATATTAAAAATCAGTATACTTCAGATAATGATA
>NZ_CAXBFR010000003.1:0-49721 GCF_963975005.1 uncultured Flavobacterium sp. | reverse complement strand
GGCTTATTTAGAATTTTAAACGTCTTTTACACTTATTCTAATGGTACAACTAATATAAGTAGATGTATTTTGGTACTAGATGAATTTGAATTTGAAGGTGGTCCAAAAATCATTGATGCTTATGCTTTTCCTTGTGCAAATAATACGCAAGAAGTAATTGTAATTGCTGAAGGATTAGCACCCTTACAATATAGTATTACTCAAAAAAACGGGTTGCCTTTTGTGATAAATAATACTACTTCAAATACCTTTTCAGGATTAGCACCAGCTATTTACAATTTTAAAGTAGAAGATGTTTGTGGTAATTTTGTTAACAGAGTATTTGATGTAACATTATTACCAGAACCAGAAATTGTAGCTTCTAATTTATGCAATGGTCAAAATGGGCAATTAGAAATTCAAGATTTTCCCTTCGTGACATACCAATGGTATAATACTCAAAACCCAACGGTAATATTAAGTACAACCAACACATTGCTTTTTACACCTTTTAACAGTATAAATAATACAGGAACATATGCTGTTCAATTATCAACTACAAATGCTAATAGCTGTATAAATCAAATAATTCCATATACCATAAGTCCAGATGGATTTAATCCAAATGCCGGAAACGATTCGAACCCTTCATTATGTAAAGAAAACACTACTATAAGTTTAAATTCGTTTTTAAGTAATCCTCATGATATTGGTGGTGTTTGGACAGATTTCTATAATAATATAATAGTAAATACAACCATAAACCCAAATGATTATTCTGTAGGGAATCACACTTTCAATTATACAGTAACTGGATTTTGTGCTTTATCAGATTCATCAACAATAACAATAACTATTAAAGATTTACCTGTTTCTCCAACATTAACAGCTCCGAGTCCTATTTGTGAAGGAGATGATGTTCTTTTAGGATCAAATACAATTGCAAACGCTACTTATTTTTGGACAGGACCAAACGGATTTACTTCAACAGACCAAAATCCATTAATTCAAGGTTTTAATAGTAGTAATAACGGAACATATTTTGCCTTTGTTACTGTTGATGGTTGTAATTCGATAACGGAGCAAATTATAATAAATAGCAATCCGATCCCAGATTTCACAATTGATGGAATTACTTCAATTTGTTTAGGACAAAATGAAACGTTAACCATAAATCCAGCTAATTTCGATGTAACTTTGGTTTCAATTAAGTGGTTTTATAATGGAATTTTACTCTCAACTCAAACAAGCTCTTCATTAATAATAAACCAAATTGGAAACTATAGTGTTTTAATTAATGATAATGGTTGTGAAGGAATAAGTGATATAGAAATAATTGAAAAAATAAATTCTTTTGATGTACTATTAGAGCAAGGTTGTAATGGAAACAGTTATGAAATTAATATTACAAATTCAAACAGCTTACCTAATGCGTTGTTCTCTTGGACTGGTCCAAATAACTTTGTAAGTAATAGCCAAAATATTATTGTGCCTAGTTTAGAAATTGGATTATATAATGTTGAGGTAACTGATGCTTTAGGATGTAAATCAAATGCTGCGGCATTGGTTGAAAACACAAATTGTTTTATGCCAAATGCATTTTCACCAGATGGAGACGGTTACAATGATAGTTTCGATTTATCAGGGTACAATGTAAAGAAAATATACGTTTATAACAGATATGGTCGATTGGTTTATGATAAAGAAAATTATAGTAATGAATGGAAAGGACAAACAAATAGCAACAATAAATTACCTGCATCTACATATTATTATGTGCTAGAATTTCATGATGGAGAAAATAAAACGGGTTGGGTATATGTAACGTATTAATTTGCGTCTTCTTCTAAGTACATTTTTCTAACTTTTTTGAATAACTCTGAGGAATATACAAAATCGGTAACGGCTTCATTATCTGTTTTGAAAATTTCTTTATTAGAACCTTCCCAAGCGACTAGACCGTTTTTTAAGAAGACAATTTTCTCTCCAATTTCCATTACAGAATTCATATCATGTGTATTGATAACAGTTGTAATGTTGTATTCTTCGGTGATTTCTTTAATAAGATTATCAATAACAATTGCTGTTTTTGGATCTAAACCCGAATTAGGTTCGTCACAAAAAAGATATTTGGGTTTATTTACAATTGCTCTTGCAATGGCAACACGTTTTTGCATACCACCTGAAATTTCTGAAGGTTTTTTGTCGTTAGCATCTATCAGGTTCACCCTGGCTATTACAAAATCAACGCGTTCTTTTATCTCTTGGGCTGTTTTATTAGTAAACATTTTTAACGGAAAACCAATGTTCTCTTCAACGGTCATGCTATCAAATAAAGCACTTCCTTGAAAAACCATTCCGATTTCTGTTCGCAAAGCTCTTTTTTCATCATTAGAAAGTTCAGAATAAATTCTACCATCAAACGAAATTGTTCCTGTTTCTGGTGTATGAATGCCTAATAATGATTTTAGAAAAACCGTTTTTCCAGAACCGCTTTGTCCAATAATTAAGTTTGTTTTTCCAGCTTCGAAATTGGTTGAAATTCCTTTTAAAATTTTTTGATCACCAAATGTCTTTTCTATATTTTTTACTTCTATCATGAGCTTAAAAGGAGTTGTGTTAATACGTAGTTTATTAAAATAATTACAACAGAAGTCCAAACAAATGACACTGTACTAGCTTTACCAACTTCTAAAGCACCACCTTTCATATAAAAACCATGAAAAGAAGGAATTGTAGCTAAAATAAAAGCGAAAACAGATGTTTTAATAAAAGCATAAGTTATATGAAAAGGAATAAAATCCGTTTGAATACCCTGTATAAATTCTGCGCTAGAAGTAAATCCGCCATAAACACCAGCCATCCAGCCTCCAAGTACACCTAAAAACATACTGATTCCGATTAAAAATGGATATAAAAATAAGGCAATAAGTTTAGGAAAGACTAAATAATTAAGAGAGTTGACACCCATCACTTCAAGAGCATCAATCTGTTCGGTAACACGCATAGTTCCTATACTCGATGTTATAAAAGAACCCATTTTTCCAGCCATAATTATCGAAATAAAGGTTGGAGCAAACTCAAGAATCACAGATTGTCTGGTAGCAAAACCAATTAAATATTTTGGAATTAAAGGATTTGTTAAATTCAAAGCTGTTTGAATCGCTACAACACCACCAACGAAAAATGAAATAAAAGCAACAATACCCAAAGAATCAATGATTAAGTCATCAATTTCCTTAAAAATAAGTTGTCGCATGACTTTCCATTTGGTAGGTTGCTTGAAAACCTCTTTCAACATTATAAAGTAACGACCTATTTGAGTTAGGTATCTAATTAACATCATAGTTTTAAAATATCATCAAAAATACTAAGAAGTTATGAGTTTTGTGTTATGTCTTATGATTTTTTTGGGCGTTCCCTTTCAGGTCGTGCTGTCCACTATATCTTTTGCTTCATTGCATTACACAAAAGGATGCCGTTCCCATCACTAACGCATATCTCGGTAAGGTTAAAATTTTCTATTATACAAAAAACACTTTAAGTCCATCAAAGTTCCTAAAGTGTTTAAGGAGTAAATAATATTTTTTATTTCATTTTATTTAAATCAAATCTGTAAATAATATCTCCACCTATATATGGCGCAGCAACAAACTCAGTGTTTAATCGGTTTCTCTTATCACCAGAAACTTGTAAAGTTAGAACTTGAAGGCCTACAGTATCATTTTGATTATATAAACCATAGTCAGTAGTGTCGTAACCTACCTTGGCTCTCAATAAAAGAGCATTATTCATTAGGCCATAAGAGGCATAAAGTCCAAAACGAATAGATTCTTCCTGTATGTATAAATTCGAATTTGAAGCGGATATGTTATAAGATTTAATAGATGTTAACAAGTCAGAACCCACACTGAATTTAGAACCAAGCGCATAATTAATATCCATTCTAATGGGTAATGTAGCGTTTATGTATAGTTTTTTGTTTTGAGATCTGTGCCATAAACCTATAATTGGTGTTAAAGTAGTTCCGAAATTTTCTGTAGAACTATATAGACCAAATTTATACTTTAAATTTTCTTTAGCTTGATAATCTATAATAGCAATACCACCAAATTGATAGTCGTTTGATCCAAGATTATTAAAATCAGAAGTAATTTTTGGAAGCAAAACATAAGTTCCCGACCATTTTTCAGAATGTTGGTATTTTACTCCCAAATTCAAGCGAGCCATGGTCAAATTGCTATTATTAGACAAAGGAGAGAAGCTAAGGTTTGTGTTTTCTGCTGTAAAACCAGTTAGAAGTACTAATTTGTCATTTATTACGCTTGGGTAATAAAGTTCAAAATTTAAATTTTTTACATTAGTTTCTGAATTTGTTCCGTTTTCAAGAGTTGAATTGTTTAAACTAAATTTTACAATATCTACATAATCTTGAGCATTTGTCTGAATTGTAAATAGGAACAGTATTCCAAGTAAAGCGATTTTTTTCATTGTGAATAGTTTTGTTTTTCAAAGAAATTAAAACAACACTAATAAAAAGCAATAATAAATGTTAAAAAAATGATTAAATAAAACATTTAATGACAATTATAAAAATTATTTATAGGTTAAGAAATGTAAATAAACAGATTTAAATCAACTTTCCCTTCATTTTTTTCCAACGATACTTTCTAATGAATTTAGCTTGTTCTTTAGTCACAAATAATTCTTTTCCAGACGATTTTGCTTTCCAAAAACCTTTTAAGTAATCTATAAACAGAAGTGGTTTTTGTTTCGTAAACTAATATTAAAAAATTTATTGTTCCTCAACTTCAATACCAATATAATAGGTGTTGTTTCTGTCAATTATGTAATCTTGCTTTCTCCATAAGGCATTCTCTCCTTGATGTAAATATCTAAAATAAGGCAAAAACTTATTATTTTTTGAAACCCCTATTTGCTTTATTCCTGGTACAAAATCATAACCAAGTTCTTTATATTCTTCCTTAGTTAGGTTTTTTATAACTATAAAAACACCTTCTTTTGGAAATTTAAATTCTTCATCTTTATCAAATTCTAGAATAGCAAATTCTTCATTTAGTTCACACTTGATGATAAAGCTTTCTTCAAATATCTTATCTTTTGGAATCCCTATTATACTGTCAACTGTATATAGATTTATTTTGAAAGGACTATATTTTGCATTTTTCCTTTTAGATGTGTTCATTGAAACTAAATTTTCAATTACTTTATAATCATTTGTAGGAATTAAAACCTTTTTTATAATTTTTGTTTGGATATTATTTTTATTTGGAAAGAAAACTGCAATTTCAATGTTTTAAGAAATACCACTAGATTTTCCCCAATTTTCAAATGAAACATTTCTAAAGTTTTTAGTTGGAAAAATTTGCTTTGTTTTAATCTTCTTTTTTTTAGCAACTAATTCAATTTCGTCTAAATTATATTTTTTTCCCAGAAGAAATAAAGTGTCTTGATTGTTCCAATTTACAAATGATTTTGTTTCAAAATTTAAGTGTCTTATGGTTATTTCTTTATCAAAATCGACACTATTAATGTAAACACTGCCAATGCTGTCTGTAATGTATTTTGGGGTATTACCTATAATCAAAAGAGCATCTGATATAGTTTTGTTGTCTTCGGAACAAACTATTGATTTTTTAGTTTGAGCAGAAACGTTTATAAAAGTTAGGAATAAAAATAAATTAATAAAAAATGATTTCATATATTTTATTGTACATTAAATCAATTTTTCCTTCATTTTTTTCCAACGATACTTTTTAATGAATTTAGCTTGTTCTTGAGTCACAAATAATTCTTTTCCAGACGATTTTGCTTTCCAAAAACCTTTTATGTAATCTATAAACAGAAGTGGTTTTTTCTTTCTTAAAGCCAATTTTAAGGAAGCTATAGCAGTAATTAAAAAACCATACCCTAAACTATAAAAAGCTTCGCCTTGTTTATAACGAGCAGCTTTATCGTAATTGGCACCAGTTGGTTTTAAATGTTTTACTTCTAAAGATTCATCAGTAACAACTTTCCAATTGTAAAATTTGCATAATAACTCATCAACGGTGTCCCAACCCATTGCTGTTTTTAAGCCACCAATTTGTATAAAAGTTTCTTTTCTATATGCTTTAAAAGCACCACGAATATGATCTTTGTCGGTCAAACTTTCTAAAATCCAATTTCCATCTTTTTCAATGTATGCAAAACCACCAACCATTCCAATTTTATTATCAGAATTAAAATGATTTAATATAGTTTCAAAATAATTTAAAGGCAAAATTAAGTCTGAATCTAGTTTTACAATCACGTCATAATCATCGTCTAATTGCGATAATCCTTTATTAAATGCTTTGATGACTTTGCTTCCAGGTAAATGAATGGCTTCAGAGTTGTTTTTGACTGCAGAAATAAAAGAGAATTTCTCAGCGTATTTCTCAGCAATTTCAAAAGTTTTATCAGTCGAATTATCATCAACTATAACTAATTTTTTAGGTAAAATAGTTTGATTCACAATTGAATGAAGTGTTAATTCAATAAATTGTTCTTCGTTGTAAGCCGGAATGATAATGTAGTAATTCATAAATGAAATTCCAATTTTTAAAATTCCAAATTCCAATTGAATGGATTTTTTTTGGAATTTGGGATTTTTTATTTGGGATTTTTTACTGCGTAAACCAAATAATAACGATTTGTAAAATATCGCAACAAAGGTCTAAAACCAATTTTTTTAACTGAGTGCGTGAATTTTACACTATCTACGATTTTGAAACCAGTTTTTTCTAACAACCAATCCAATTGCCAATCTTCAAATTCGTGGTAATGTCTATCCCATTTATCTGTTTTGCTTCTGTAAGCCGAAGAAAACCACAAACGCATTGGAATTGAAATTAAAATTTTATCACATTTAACATTCTCTAAAATCGTATAAGGATTTAATAAATGTTCAAAAATCTCAAAAGCAGTCACAACCGAATATTCATCATTTTGTAATGTTGATTGATCGTTATCTAAATCTTCTCCTTTGGTGTTTTTTACTGAATAATCATTTTCAAGCATGATTTTAGAAAAAGGATTTGGAACTCCTAAATCTAAAATTAACTCATTTGTAGCAATATGTTTCTTTAGAAAATCTAATGTAATATTAAATCGTTTGCTTGGATATGTTTTTTCGTACATTATAAAAGGTTATTGTATAGTGACAAAATTAACTATAAACAGTAAACAACAAACAAAAAAATTGAAAAATTTACATCTGATAAGCAATAGCATTAATGTTCATGCCAGCACCAACAGAAGCAAAAAGGATAACATCACCTTTGTTTAAAGATTGATTTTCAATTTCACCTTTCATAATTAAATCATAAAGTGTTGGTACAGTTGCGACACTACTATTTCCTAATTTATGAATGCTCATTGGCATAATTCCTTCAGGATAAGGCTTTTCGTAAAGTTTATAAAAACGTTGAACGATTGCTTCATCCATTTTTTCATTAGCTTGGTGAATTAATATTTTTTTAACCTGATCGATATCAATATTAGCAAGTTCTAAACATTCTTTCATGGCTTTTGGAACATTTACTAAAGCAAATTCATAAATTTTTCGGCCATACATTTTTATATAACGAACGTCTGGGTCGTTATCTTTGTTGTAAGAGTTTCCAAAAAACAAATAATTAGCTTCGTCGTACGTATGTGATGCACTAATATTTGCTAATATTCCACCAGACTCATCCGTAGCTTCAATAATTGTAGCACCCGCACCATCAGAATAAATCATAGAATCTCTATCATGTGGATCAACTACTCTAGACAAAGTTTCGGCACCAATTACTAAACATTTTTTTGCCATTCCTGCTTTTATAAAAGCTTGTGCTTGAATTACACTTTCTACCCAACCAGGGCAACCAAAGAGCATGTCGTAAGCTACACATTTTGGGTTTTTTATTCTTAAATTATATTTGACTTTAGCCGCTAAACTTGGTAACATATCACCTTGAATAGTACCTTTTTTTACATCACCAAAATTATGAGCAAAAATTATGTAGTCTAAAGTTTCTGGGTCAATTTTTGCATCTTCGATTGCTTTTTGTGCAGCAATCGTAGCAATTTGTGAAGTAGTTTGATTGTCGTCAACATACCTTCTTTCTGCAATTCCAGTAATCTCAGTAAACTTCTGAGCTATTACATCATTTGGTTGATTTAACTTGGAACCATCTTCATTTAAAAACGTATGGTTTGCAAAATCTCCATTTGTTATTGTTAAAGAAGGAATGTAACTTCCTGAACCTGTGATTTTAATTTGCATTGTAGAGGTTTTAATTTGCTAAATTAATAATAAATAATTTAATGACATGCTAAAAAGTACTATGCATGCATATTATTATGGAATAATTAAGATAACAAAGATATTACTATTAATAATGTAATAAATACTTATTTTACTGAAATTTTATTTGCATTATGGTTGCCATGCTTAATGCATTCGTTTTCATTTCTTCTGCATGTTTACCTTTAAAACGGCAATCTATTGTTTCGCTAAGATGGTTAAGCCAAGCATCAAAATGTTCTTTTTTAAAAGAATGTTTCTCGTGTAGATCTTTATGAATTTGAAACATGTTGTTACTATATCCACCTTTCATAAATAAGGATTGTTCCCAAAAAGTTGCAAGTATTTCAAAGTGATGTTCTAAATGTTGGTCTGTGTTTGTGATTTTAGAGAAATAAAAACTAATGCTTTTATCTGCTAAAAGCCTATCATAAAACGCTTTCATTATTAAAAGTATGTCTTCTCTATTTTCAATATCTTTCATCTTTCGAAAATTTTAACAAAGTTACTACTATTGAAATTCTTTTATCTGACATTTGTCATAAAATAAAAGGTTTCAAAAATAAATTTGAAACCTTTTATATCTTAGTTCTTAACCTACTATCTAATTATTACATGTAAGCTTCAATAGGAGCACAACTACAAACTAAATTTCTGTCACCATAAGTTTCATCAACACGACGAACGCTAGGCCAGAATTTATTTTCAATAACATATTCTAATGGATAAGCTGCTTTTTCTCTTGTATAAGGTAAAACCCACGTGTCAGCCGTAAGCATATGTAATGTGTGTGGAGCATTTTTCAATACATTATTAGGTTCATCTGCAGATGCTTCTTCTATTTCTTTACGAATTGAAATCATAGCATCACAGAATCTATCTAATTCGGCTACATCTTCTGATTCAGTTGGTTCGATCATTAATGTTCCTGCAACTGGGAAAGAAACTGTCGGAGCATGATAACCATAATCCATCAATCGTTTTGCAATATCAGAAACTTCTATTCCTTTTTCTTTAAATCCTCTACAATCTAAAATCATTTCATGAGCTGCTCTACCTTTTTCTCCAACATATAAAACGGGATAATGCTCTTCTAAACGCGCTTTCATGTAGTTTGCATTTAGAATGGCATATTTTGTAGCATTTGTAATTCCTTCTGCACCTAACATACAGATATAACCATAAGAAATTAGACATACTAAAGCCGAACCATAAGGTGCTCCAGAAATTGCAGTAATAGCTTTTTCTCCACCAACCTGAACTAATGGGTTACTTGGTAAAAATGGGACTAACTTGTCGTTAACACAAATTGGTCCAACACCTGGTCCACCACCACCGTGAGGTATAGCGAATGTTTTATGTAAGTTTAAGTGACAAACATCAGCGCCTATTGTAGCAGGATTTGTTAATCCAACTTGAGCATTCATATTTGCGCCATCCATATACACTAAACCACCATTTTCATGAATAATTTGAGTAATTTCTCTAATAGCACTTTCAAAAACACCATGGGTTGAAGGATAAGTTACCATTAAGCATGATAATTCATCTTTATATTGAATTGCTTTTTCTCTAACATCTTCTACGTCAATATTACCGTTTTCCATAGTTTTGGTTACGATAATTGTCATGCCAGCCATTGCAGCTGATGCAGGATTTGTTCCGTGTGCTGATGCAGGAATTAAGCAAATTGTTCTTTTTTCGTCACCTCTCGAATGATGATAAGCACGAATAGTCATTAAACCAGCATATTCACCTTGAGCACCAGAATTTGGTTGTAATGTAGTTCCAGCAAAACCTGTAATAACATTCAATTGATGCTCTAATTTTTTAAGCATTTTAGTGTAACCTTGTACTTGATTTAATGGAGCAAAAGGGTGAATTGTATTCCAATAAGGCATGCTTAATGGTAACATTTCGGCTGCTGCATTTAATTTCATGGTACAAGAGCCTAAAGCAATCATTGAATGCGTTAAAGACAAATCTTTACGCTCTAATTTTTTGATATAACGCATCAAACTTGTTTCTGAGTGGTATTTATTGAATACTTCGTGCGTTAAAAAGGCTGATTTTCTGCTTAATTGCGTTGGGTAATTTTTTTCTAAAACATATTCAGAAATTTCAAAAGCTTCTTTTCCTAATGCCTCAGCGAAAACGGCAATTATTTCATTAATATCATTAAATAAAACTGTTTCATTTAAAGAAATTGAAATCGTTTCATCATCAACATAGAAGAAATTTACTTCATTTTTTTCAGCAATAGCTCTTACTTTTTTGGCGTCAGCTTTTACAACAATTGTATCGAAAAAAGAAGTATTTGTTTGGTAAACTCCTAATTTATTTAAAGCATCAGCTAGCGTAGAAGCCATTCCATGAACTTTCTCAGCAATATAATTTAATCCTTTTGGCCCGTGATAAACAGCAAACATTCCAGCCATTACAGACAATAAAACTTGAGCTGTACAGATGTTTGAAGTTGCTTTTTCACGTTTAATATGTTGTTCACGCGTTTGTAAGGCCATACGTAAGGCACGATTTCCATCTGCATCTTGCGAAACTCCGATAATTCTTCCTGGCATTGAACGCTTGTATTCTTCTTTGGTTGCAAAATAAGCAGCATGTGGTCCACCATAACCCATTGGGATACCAAAACGCTGAGTCGTTCCTACTACTACATCTGCACCCATTTCTCCTGGAGGAGTTAATTTTACTAACGATAAAATATCTGCAGCAACAGCAACTTTTATTTCGTTTTCATTTGCTTTTTTGATAAAATCAGCATAATCGTATACTTGACCATATTTTCCTGGATATTGCAGAATAGCTCCATAAAAGTCACTAGAAAAATCAAATTCTTGGTGATTTCCAATTACTAATTCAACCCCAATTGGAGCAGAACGTGTTTGCAAAACCGATAAAGTTTGAGGTAAGATTTCTTCTGAAACAAAGAATTTACAAACATTATTTTTCTTTTGGTCTCTTGAACGAACATCAAACAATAAGGCCATTGCTTCAGCAGCTGCTGTACTTTCGTCTAATAAAGAGGCGTTTGCAATTTCCATTCCAGTTAATTCAATGACTGTAGTTTGAAAATTAAGAATTGCTTCTAAACGACCTTGTGCAATTTCTGCTTGATAAGGTGTATATGCGGTGTACCATCCTGGGTTTTCAAAAATATTTCTTTGAATTGCAGGAGGAACTACTGTAGGATGATAACCTAATCCTATATAAGATTTAAAAACTTTGTTTGTGCGACCTAATAAACGAATGTGATTTGCATATTCGTATTCCGTCATTATATGTTCTAATTCCAATGGTTTTTTCAAACGAATATCAGCTGGAATAGTTTCGAAAATTAATTGGTCTAATGTTTCAACACCAATGGTTTCCAACATTTTTGGTAAATCGTTTTCTCTTGGTCCTAAGTGTCTTAATGCAAATGAGTCTGTTTTCATTTATGTAAAGATAAAGTGTGTAATTGTGTTGTTTTTTTTAAAATCCAAAACAAATTCAGATTAAAGTGCAAAAGTAATTATTATACTTCTAATTTTTCCTTAATTTGAGTCAATTTTTTGTCTTTTTATCAACTAAAAGCCATTCTTATTAACACTTTGATTATTTTTGTTGAATGCGAATTCTAAAATACATATTTGATTTTTACATTCAAAGTAGTCTTCATGTTGCTTTGGCCGTTTATGCTTTGATTCGAATAACTTTTTTTAAGTTAAACATTTCTTATGATGAGTCTGTAGCCTATTTTGGTTTTTTTGGAACCATTGTAGGGTATAATTTTATCAAGTATGATGAATTAGCAAGAGTTAAAAAAATTAAATTGACTAAAACTTTTAAGGCCATTATTGTTTTAAGTGTTATATCGGCATTTGCTACTTTTTATTATTTTTTGGAATTAAATGCAAAAACTAAACTAATTGGATTTGGAGCATTATTACTTACAATTTTATATACATTACCTTTTTTTCCACATAGAACTAACATGCGAAATTGGAGTGGTTTAAAAATTTATTTGGTAGCTATTGCTTGGGTTGGAGTAACCGTTCTCTTGCCAGTTATAAATGCAGAGGTAGACTTTTCAATAATCGTTTTCTTGAAATGTATTCAACGCTTTTTTTTGGTTTTTGTTTTGATGTTAATTTTTGAAATAATTGACTTGCAGTATGACGATTTAAAACTTCATACTATTCCTCAAAAATTAGGCTTGAAGCAAACCAAAAGATTAAGCTATTTATTAACTTTAGTCTTTTTAGGGTTAGACTTTTTTAAGCCAAATATTACGTTTCAACAATTAGTAATTACTTTTTTAGTTGCACTAATATTACTACTTTATACTTATTACTCTAATTCAAAACGGAATAAATATTTCACTTCATTTTGGGTAGAAAGTTTGCCTATAGTTTGGTTGTTGTTATTGTTGATTTTCGGCTAATTTCTTTAAAACTGCATTTCTTGTAGTCAAAAATTTAGTCATGTGATTTTTTAGGATTAATTTATCAAAAAACTTTCCAAATATTCCAAAAGGAGTTTCATACATTAGATTATCAATCATCACTGTTTTGCCATTTTTTTCTTTGAAAGAATGTTCATGTTTAAAAGATTTGAAATTGCCATTTACCATTTCATCAACAAAATAATCATATAGTTTCATTTCGGTTATTTTACTTGTGTGCGTTAAGTAAATTCCAAAATGTTTGCCTTTCCAAGTTACGGTTTCATTTAAGTTGATTAAACCAAAAGTAATTCCTGCAATAGCTTTTTCATTTGTTTTGCTGGCAGAATTTTGATGCACATCGATATTTCTTGATAAATCAAAAACAATTTTCTTTGGTGCATTTATTTTTGTGATGAGGTTTATTGTTGTCATTGTTTTTAATTTTTAAACTAATCGAAAACAATTTATAATTTCATAAATGTTTATGATTCGTCTTTTGTTGTTCTAACTAAACTTATTCCTGTTAAGAAGAAAATCAAACCTAAAACACCAAAAATAATTAGTGATCTAATATCTTGATTACTTCCTGACGTGTTTGAAAATAAAACAGCAGTGTAAATTAAACCACCTATTCCAAGAGAAGTAAGTATTGTTCCAAAGATTCTTTTAAGATTCATAATTTCTATTTTAATAATTAATTTCAACAAAACTATGTTACTTAAGTCTTTAGTAAATTATATGATTTTAACAGAATCTTATAGGTTTCCCATTAAATTATTATTAATTACATTTTGACCATCTTGATTATTCTCTCTTGCTTTTCTTTTTCCTCTAAAAAAAAATATAAGTTAACTAAAAGCATGATGCCTAAGTAGATTTCAAAACCTCCAATTTTATAACTTAGTTTTTCAATTAATTCTTGATAGCTGTCTTTGTAGAGGTAAAGTTCTAAAATCATTAATGCAAATCCTAAGTTTAATAAATAGAAACCAGTCTCAAATAATTTGTTTGTGGTTTTAGCAATTTCCTCTTTTACTTTAAAAATATTTGTCATGTTATTAAGCTGTTTTTGAATAAAGTTTTTGCAACATATGTTGTTAATACATTAGCAATTGGTAAATAGATAGCGTAACCAATTATGTGAGGTTCATGATGAAAGGTTTTTAAAGGTTTTATATAAAGTATCAAATTTAAATTCAAAACCAATTTCTTGTAATCTTTTCGGAATAACATTTCTGCTTTTTAAGACTAATTCTGGTTCAGTTCCAATAATTTTTGCTCCAATTTTTAAAATTGCTTTTGGTGTTGGAATTCCGATTGGGATTTTTAATACTTTTCTTAATTCACTCATGAAATATTTATTTTGAATAGGCTTTGGAGAAACAACGTTTACAACTCCAATCATTTCTTTTTCAATAATAAATTCAATTGCTCTAGCGAAATCTTTTTCATGAATCCAACTAATAAATTGATTTCCATTTCCTTGTTTTCCACCTAATCCAAACTGTGTTAATCTTTTTAACGGAATAAAAGCACCACCATTTTTTCCTAAAACTATTGAAGTTCTTAAAGCTGTTTTTAGTGTTTTTGGAGTTTCAATTTTAAAAAAAGCCTTTTCCCAAGATTTAGCTACATTCATAGAGAAATCATTTCCAATTTCTCCATTTTCTTCGGTCATTTGTTTGTCTTCAGAATTTCTGTAAATGGTAGAAGTGGATGAATTTAACCAATGCTTTGTAGGATTTTTACATTGTAAAACAGCTTTATTTAAAATAGAAGTACTATCAATTCTTGATGATAAAATTTCTTTCATGTTTTTATCAGTATATCTACAATCAACAGATTTTCCAGCAAGATTAATTAAAATATCAGCATTCTCTAGCTCGTTTTCCCAACCAGAAAGCGTTTTTGCATTCCAATTTACATATTTGATATTGCTTTTTATTTCAGATTTTTCTCTTGTAAGAATTACAATTTCTTCAAATTTATCTTTAAAATGATTTACTATAACTTGACCTAAAAAACCTGTTCCTGCTGCGATTACTAATTTTTTCATTGTTATAAAGTTAAGATTATTATTAAAGCAATTACTCTATACAAGATCCAAGTTAAGGTTAAATGTTTAGGCAATTCTAAAATAGTTGTTCTTCTGTAATGTTCTAAAACCATTAAATTCACGGTTAAACTAAACCAGCCTAAAATCAAATATTCATTTAAAAAAATATATTTATTCAAGAATATAATTGGTAATAAAAATAAACTTCCCATTACTGAAACAGTAACTAAATTACCTATATAATTAAGTTGTTTTTGTTTGCTTAATTTTTGAATAAACAAATATTGAAATCCTATTTGTCCAATGGCTAAAAATAGTTCTCTAAGGAAAGTAGCTTTTGGCAACAATACAATTGATTTTGAATATTGAAATAAAGTTATTGCTGTAAAAAGAGTTGCAAAAAGTATATATAAAGTTCTATATTTTACATTAAAATCTGGAGTACATTGAATGTTGTTTTTGATTTTACTAGGTGCAATAACCTTTCTGTTATAAGAAATGAATTTGTCAAATTTTTTCAAGAAGAAATTAATTGGTTTTATAGTGCCTGTTTTCTCCACCCATGGAAACGAATAACCAATTATTTTTAGCAAACTATCAATTCCATATAATGTAGTTTTGTTTTTAATATGAACTAACGCTATTTCATTTTTAGCTCTATCCAAATCAATATAGTTTTTCTCTTCAATAGTTATATTTTCAAATGACTTTCTGCCTTGAGAATCTAACATTTTTGCTTTTATGAATCCAGAAGTATAAATATTACACATTGGACAATCTTCATCGTAAATTAGAGTTTGGTTGTTTAGTGTTTTCATAGTTAAATGCTCTGTTTTCTTTTGAAGAAATCTAAGTTTTGACTTGCTATTCTTTTATAGTTTTTTTTCCTTCAATCGTAATTTTAGAACCTTTTGCCATAAAACATGAAACTGGTTTTTGATGCTGAAGGAAGGCAAATTCTTTTCCATAAACCAATTCAAAATCAACATCAACTTGATAGTCCATAACTTCTAGTTGTTGCCATTTTGGATGAGTAACTTCATATTCTACCGTTCTCTTTTGGTTTGATTTGGTATAACCATAGTAATGTTCTGATATGAATTCGGCTTCGGAATTTTTTTCAATAGGAAGAAGTTCTTTTTTTGTTTTTACTGCAATCGAATTCCAATAATTGTTGTTTTTCCAATCATATTTGAATTGTAGCGAATTAGCATCAGAAGTTCTAGTGTGACGCATAGGTAAGGTCTGATAATGTTCATTGTACAAAGTATTAGCAACAATTGTTATAGCATGCTTAGGTACAATTTCTTTGACAAATACAACGCCTCGTTTCCAAATTCCATTTTCGAAACGTTTGACGTAAAAACGTAAATTTACTTCTTCAAAATTTACGTGATATGGAATTTTAAAACCTAAGACTTTTACGTTTTCAAACATAAAACCTATTAGACTTATGTAACATTTGTTATTCCATAAATCTAATTCAGTTCCTTTTGGAACATATTTTTCTAGCAATTTTGAATCGATCTCGTAATTGATGAAAAGTAAATCATTCCATTCTGCAGTTAAAAAGCTCATATTTTTTGTTTTTATACAACTTTCAGAAATAAATGAAAGTTTAAGTTAAATTTTTTTGTTTCAGTTTCTACTTCATAATTTTTATAACCAATCGTCCTAACCAGTTGTCTTTAAATTCTGTAGCTTTTTCTAACATATTGTCAGCTTTTAAAACAAAATCGTATAATTTGGTAGTTTGATCTACAAAATGTCTTTCTTCTAAGGTTGCATCAGCTTTTATAGACGATACTTCTTTTAAAACTTTCAAAGCAGGTCTGATTTCTCTTTTGCTTCTTTCCCTTGCGATTTTTACGGCTAATTCGTCTAAATCTTTTTCGGCTGTAAAAAACTCTCTTCTTTCACCGGCTTTGTATTCTTTGTAAACAATTCCCCAATCCATTAAAGCACGTAGATTCATTGAAGCATTTCCACGAGAAATTTGTAATTCTTCCATAACGTCTTCCATAGAAATAGATTCGTTACTAACCATTAATAGAGCGTGAATTTGAGCCATGGTTTTGTTAATTCCCCATTGACTGCCTAATGCACCCCAAGTTTGAACGAATTTATTTTTTGCTTCTTTGAATTCCATTTAAGAATTGATTTAATTTGATAAAACAAAGATATATAAAAGTTTTTAAAGTTTCAATAATAAATGAAAGTTTTTTTTAAAAAGAAACCGAACTATTGGAATTCGGTTATCGTTTTACGGCTTTGTTTCAGTGGCTTGTGATTAAGCACTGACCAAAACAAATATAAAACAAAATTACGAATCATAGAGGTTTTTCCGAAGGAAAAACCAAGCCCAAGCCATTGAACAAAACCGTTGTTAGCAGTTGTTCTTGTCATTTACCTTTTTCTTTTCACTTTCTCTATATTTTAATACACTTTTTAGAAAGCTACATAAAACGAGCGAATTCCAATCTTCTAAATAGCTAAAACCTCGATTAATTTCTTTAGAGTTTTCAGCACTATAAATAGTTATATTTGAATAATAATCTTTAATTCTTAAGTTTTCCCAAGAAATTATTTTTTCACTTCCTTTAATTATTCCGTTTCCTCCAATTTTTACATTTTCTTCTGAAAAATATACATCATTAATTTGAAAACTTTCTTTACGTTGATATTTTTTTAAATATTCTTCTACAATTTTTCCAAAATATAAATTTTCAAGATTAATTATTATTTCGCGATAGAGATTTTGATATTCAGTTTTTTTATTTCCAAAATAAGTACTGAAGTTTATTTTAATAATTTTTTTTTCAGTATTTCTTATGTAAATAAAATATTCTCTTCCAAAAGTAACTTCTATAGAAATCCATTTCATTCCAAATCTAAGTTCAGCAATTTCATTTACTTCAAAAATTGTATATGGATTATCTACAGAATCATTACTTTGAAATTTTATGAATTCTGGATTTAAAATTAACTTTCTTGGAGCATTATCAAAAATTCCTCTTCTAATAGTAAATTCTAAATCTTTATTTTTCATTTATTAACGATTTTTTTTGGAATAACTGCTAACTTATTTTTAAATCAACCCAGCACGTTTCAGCAGCGCTTCAGGTTTTGGTTCTTGGCCTCTAAATTTTTTGTACAGAGTCATTGGATGTTCTGTTCCACCTTTTGAAAGTACATTTTCTTTGAATTTTGTAGCCACTTCTTTATCAAAAATGCCTTCTTCTTGAAAATAAGCAAATGCATCAGCATCTAACACTTCTGCCCATTTGTAACTGTAATATCCAGAAGAATAACCACCTTGGAAAATATGAGAAAAAGATGTACTCATGCAATTTTCTGCAACATCTGGATATAGTTTTGTGTTTTCAAATGCTTTTTCTTCAAATGCTTTTACATCATCTATTATTTGTGGTTTTCCGTGATATGTCATATCTAGTAAACCAAAACTTATTTGTCGCATTGTAGCCATTCCTTCTTGAAAACTCGCACTTTCTTTGATTTTTTCTACATATTCTTGAGGGATAATTTCTCCAGTTTCATAATGTTTAGCAAATAATGCTAAAGCTTCTGGTTCATAGCACCAATTTTCCATCACTTGACTTGGTAATTCCACAAAATCCCAATAGACAGAAGTTCCAGATAAACTTGGATAAACCGTGTTGGCTAACATTCCGTGCAAACCATGACCAAACTCGTGAAATAAAGTTGTTACTTCATTAAAGGTTAGGAGTGAAGGTTTAGTCGCTGTTGGTGGGGTGAAGTTGCACACATTTGAAATATGTGGTCTGTCGTTTTTACTATTTCTAATCGATTGTGATTTAAATGAAGTCATCCAAGCACCATTTCGTTTTCCTTTTCTTGGAAAAAAGTCAGCATAAAAAACAGCTACTAATTGGTTATCTTCATCCGTTACTTCGTAAGTTGTAACATCTTTATGGTATTTTTCAATATCAAAAGCTTCTGTGAAGGTTAATCCGTATAGTTTTTTAGCAATTGTAAAAGCACCGTTTAAAACATTTTGTAATTTGAAATAGGGTTTTAGTTTTTCATCATCCAAATTAAATAATTTTTGTTTCATTTTTTCAGAATAATAAGCACCATCCCATTTTTCTAAATGATCAATTCCGTTTAATTCTTTCGCGAAAGCAGTTAATTCTGAAAATTCTTTTTCGGCTGCAGGTTTGGCTTTTTCTAATAAATCATTCAAAAATGAAATTACTTTATCTGGATTTTGAGCCATACGTTCTTCCAAAACAAAATGAGCATGTGAAGGATAACCCAATAAATTAGCTCGTTCATGACGCAAACGAACAATATCTTTTACGTTATTTTGATTGTCAAATTCATTGTTTTGAAATGCTTTTTTTCCTGCTGCAGTAGCAAGTTCTTTTCGCAATTCACGATTATCCGCATATGTCAAAAAAGGAATGTAACTTGGATAATCTAAAGTAAATACCCAGCCTTCTAGTTTTCTGTTTTCTGCTTCTGACTTTGCAGCTTCGATTACACCTTCAGGCAAACCTTTTAAATCGGCTTCATTTGTAATGTGTAACTGATAATTGTTGGTTTCAGCTAAAACATTTTCACCATAAGTCAGTTTCAGTTTGGCTAATTGTGTGTCAATTTCACGAAGTTTTGTTTTTTGTTCGTCATTCAACAAAGCACCATTTCTAACAAAACTTTTGTATTTTTTGTCTAATAAAGTTTGTTGTTCCGTAGTTAAAGTTAAATCATTTTTTTGATCGTGTATTGCTTTTATTTTTTTGAATAAATCTTCATTTAAAGTAATGTCATTACTGAATTCTGTCAGTAATGGAGAAACTTCTTGTGCTATTTTTTGCATTTCTTCAGAAGTTTCAGCCGAATTTAGATTGAAGAAAATAGACGATAATCTATCTAAAGGATTTCCTGCAAAATCTAAAGCTTCCAAAGTATTTTCAAAAGTTAGAGATTCTGGATTATTTATTATGGCATCGATTTCAGCTTTTGCATTTTTGATATTTTCTTCAAAAGCAGGTTTGTAATCTTCCATTTTAATTTGCGAAAATGGAGCTGTTTCGAATTTTGTATGGAATGTTTGAGTAAGTAGTGTCATTTTTTTATTATTAAACCCTTTCTGAGTTTTAATTTCTGAAAGGGTTATTTTATGAAAATTAAATTTTATTTTTTTAATTCTTCTGAAGATTTTAAAACGGTTTGCTTTAATCCTTCTTTGTAAGCAATGATTTTATCAAGCACACATTTGTCAGAAGTTCCAATAATTTGAGCAGCAAGAATTCCAGCATTTTTGGCACCGTTTAAAGCAACAGTTGCTACAGGAACACCACCAGGCATTTGTAAAATAGATAAAACAGAATCCCAACCATCAATAGAATTGCTAGATTTTACAGGAACACCAATCACAGGTAACGGAGACATAGAAGCAACCATTCCAGGTAAATGAGCAGCACCACCAGCTCCAGCAATAATTACTGAAATTCCACGAGTATGTGCATTTTGACTAAAATCAAATAATTTTTCTGGAGTTCTGTGTGCCGAAACAATATCTACTTCGATTTCAATATCAAATCCGTTTAAGATATCGATGGCATCTTGCATTACTGGTAAATCGGATTTTGAACCCATTATGATGGCTACTTTCATTTTTTTAGTTTAATGTTGTTTGTAAATTTCTTTGTTATTTTGGTATTCAAAAAAAGCTTTAAAACTTTTAGAAAAAGCGAAATGATAAATAGCAATACTATATACTAATGTCATCACGATGAAAGGGGTTTTTAAAATTAATGGCAATTCTTCATTACTTGAAAAAGCGTAAATTGCTCCTAATAATCCAATTGAAAATAATATGATTGAAATATTTTTAGCCCATTTTTTTCCTACATAAACAAAATAAAGCAGGGCAAAAGTTAAGGAAAACCTAATAATTTGTTGGATAATTTTTTTTGTTTCAAACTCAGGTCTTATTGAATGGTAGAAATAAATTGTATGAATTGAAATTAATAATATACTTATTGCTAATAAAATTGTTTTCATTTTTCCTGATTTTTCTAATTCATTCATTGCATAATGTTTTAAAAACCTGAACACTAATTACTGCTCACTAATTACTCGAATACTTTTCTTAACTTCCTCAGCAATCTTCCTAGCTTCAACCATATCTTCGTTTACAATTGTAACGTGACCCATTTTTCTGAAAGGTCTAGTTTGTCTTTTTCCGTAAATATGAGGTGTTACACCATCAATTGCCATTATTTTTTCTATGTTTTCATACACAACTTGACCTTCAAAACCTTCTTCGCCAACCAAATTTACCATAATTCCGGCAACTTTGCTTGCTGTATTTCCTAAAGGAAGATTTAAAATGGCACGTAAATGATTTTCAAATTGTGATGTGTAACTTGCTTCAATAGAATAATGTCCAGAATTGTGCGGTCTTGGTGCGACTTCGTTTACTAAAATTTCATCATCTTCTGTTTGAAACATTTCAACAGCTAATAAACCAACATGATTGAAACTCTCAGAAACTTTTAAGGCAACATCAATTGCTTTTTGAGCAACTTTTTCGTCAATTCTTGCTGGACAAATTACATATTCAACTTGATTAGCTTCAGGATGAAATTCCATTTCTACAACAGGATAGGTTTTAACTTCACCTGAAAAAGAACGAACAACAATTACTGCCAATTCATTTTTAAACGGAATCATATCTTCAGCAATACATTCCACATCTGGTAGATTGATTAAATCTAAAGCAGAACGACAAACTTTTACACCATTTCCATCATAACCAAATTGAGCACATTTCCATACAAAAGGAAACTCTAATTCGTCTTTTTCAAGAGATTGTTTTAAATCATTTAAACCAACTAAACGCAAATGTTTTGAAGTAGGAATATTTTTTTCGACATAAAAATCTTTCTGTTTTCCTTTGTTTTGAATTAAACGTAAGGTTTTTGGAGATGGAAAAACAGCTAAACCTTCTTCTTCTAGTTTGTCTAAAGCGTCGAGATTTACGTTTTCAATTTCGATTGTCAATAAATTGACCATTTTTCCAAATTTGTAAACCGTGTCAAAATCCATTAAACTTCCTTTATAGAAAGCATTACAGCCAAATTGCGATGGTGCTTCTTCACTTGGATCAAGCACTAAAGTTTGGATGTCAAATTTTCTTGTGTCAGCCAAAAGCATTTTGCCTAATTGACCACCACCTAAAATTCCTAATTTAAAATCAGAAGAGAAATAATTCATTTGTAGTTGTGTTTGAGCAAAGATATAAATTCCATTTTCCAAATGCTAAAAATCAAATTTAGAAATGACAAAAACTTAAATTTTCTTCAAAATATTACGCGCACAAGCTTGATAAGCTGCTGAATGTTCAAAAGCATCTTGCGTGATTATTGGCTTTAATTCCTCGTAAATCCAATGGTATTTTTTTCCTAAAACAAATAAAGCTTTCATGGAATATACTTTTGCAGCTACTTTTTCATTTTGAATTAATCGATCTACTAAATTTTCAATAATAGTGTGTTCTTGGTCTTTTGACAACTCAATTCCGTTTTTTCTGTGATTGCTTTTGGCTAAAAACATACAAATTTTTGTGGCTGGTCTAACAGCTGAATCATCTTTCAATTTGGGGAAAATTTCACAAAACCTATCTAAATAGGGAACGAACATTTTTAGTTTTTTATTGCAAACTAATTCTAATGACCAAAAGGCTTTTACGTGATTTTTGTGGGAAATATCAAAAGCAATTTCGATTAATTCAGCTAAATTTTCATCGTTTTTCATGGCAAAATTACTTACTGTAATTCTGCTTTTTTTGTGAGCTGTACTTTGGTCAATTTTTGCAAACATTTCTGAATTCATATATGGAAATATTTATTTTTTAAAGGTCATATACGTTATCGTTTTTTTAAGGTTTTTGCTAAAGCAAATAGCGTTTGTGACGATTTCATGTTGTAAATATATCAATTTTGCAAAAAAGTTGAAATACTTTATTCGTAATCCTTTCATGTTTAGTAAATTTGTTGTTTATTTTTCTTTACAAACAACAAAACCGATTTTAATCGGAACAACTACACAATGATAAAATTACACGATAAACATTTTGAACCTTTTATCTCATCAGACGAAATAGATTTTGCAATTCAAAATATGGCAAAACAAATGGATGATGATTTTTTTGACGAAGTTCCTGTTTTTATTGGAGTTTTGAATGGTTCTTTTAAAGTTATTTCAGATTTAATGAAATATTATAGAGGAATGTGCGAAGTGAGTTTCGTAAAATTAGCTTCTTATGAAGGAACAGAAACAACAAATGAAGTAAAACAATTAATCGGTTTAAACGAAGATTTAGAAGGAAAAACCGTTGTAATTGTTGAAGATATTGTTGATACTGGAAACACAATAGAAGAATTAAAAAGAATATTTAAAGAGAAAAAAGTAAAGCATTTAAAAATTGCAACCCTTTTTTTTAAACCAGAAGCTTATAAAAAAGATATCAAATTAGATTATATAGGTATTCGTATTCCAAATAAATTCATAGTTGGATTTGGTCTAGATTATAATGGATTAGGAAGAAATATACCAGATGTTTATCAATTAGCCATAGAAAACACACAAACACAAATGATTAATATAGTTTTATTCGGAAAACCTGGAGCAGGTAAGGGAACTCAAGCCGATTTTTTAAAGGAAAAATATAATTTAGTACATCTTTCAACGGGTGATATTTTTAGGTTTAACATTAAAAATGAAACAGAATTAGGTAAGTTAGCTAAAACTTTTATGGATAAAGGTGATTTAGTTCCAGATGAAGTAACCATTAAAATGTTACAAAGTGAAGTAGATAGAAATCCAGAGGCAAAAGGATTTTTGTTTGATGGTTTTCCAAGAACGATTGCTCAAGCTGAAGCTTTAGATCTGTTTTTGACTTCTAAAAATCAAGGAATCACTGCCACAGTTGCTTTAGATGCTGATGATGAAATTTTAGTACAACGTTTGTTAGAAAGAGGGAAGACATCAGGAAGGCCAGACGATCAAGACGAAGACAAAATCAGAAATCGTTATGATGAATATAATCAAAAAACGGCTCCTTTGATGGATTATTACAAAGCACAAGATAAATTCAAATCGGTTGACGGAATTGGAAGTATTGCAGAAGTCACAGAAAGATTAAGTGCTGTTATAGATACTTTATAATTTTTTTTAGATATTTGTAATCATTAAAGAGCTATTCATTTAAATAGCTCTTTTTTTATAACTTTACTTATGGAAATACTTATTATATTATTCTTAATTCTATTAAATGGCGTTTTTTCAATGTCTGAAATTGCTTTAATTTCTGCAAGAAAAACTCGTTTAGAAACAGCAGCCAAAAAAGGAAATATAAAAGCAAAAGCTGCTTTAGAATTAGCTAATTCTCCCAATAAATTTTTATCAACTGTTCAAATCGGAATTACCTTAATCGGAATTCTAACAGGTATTTTTTCTGGAGATAAAATCACTACAGATGTTAAAAATTTTGTTAGTTCGTTTGAAGTTTTACAACCTTATGCAGATTCAATTGCCGTTGCTATAGTTGTAATAATTTTGACGTTTTTCTCCTTAGTTTTAGGCGAATTATTACCCAAACGAATTGGTTTGAATCATCCAGAAGGAATTGCAAAAGCTTTGGCCATTCCTATGAAATATATGTCAAAAATTACGATGCCATTTATTTGGTTGTTGACGATTTCAACTGAGTTTTTATTGAAAGTGTTACAAATAAAACCTTCAGCTGACGGAAAAGTTACGGAAGAAGAAATCAAAGCCATTATAAAAGAAGGAACAGAAGGTGGAGAAGTCCAGGAAATTGAGCAAGACATCGTTGAACGTGTTTTTCATATTGGAGATAGAAAAGTAAACTCTCTTATGACACATAGAAATTCAGTAGTATATTTATCTCAACAAGACACAACAGAAGAAATTAGAGCTAAAATTTTAGAAAATTTACATTCTTTTTACCCTGTTTGTAAAGATAATTTGGACAACGTAGTTGGAATTGTTTCCTTAAAAGAATTGTTTTCAAATTTTGAAACTGGAGATTTCGATTTAAAACAATTTGTAAGTGAACCCATTTATTTCATCGAATATACTTTAGCTTATAAAGCATTAGAACATTTTAAAACCTCAAAAATTCATTATGCATTGGTGACTGATGAGCATGGAGTTTTTCAGGGAATGATTACTTTAAATGATATTTTAGAAGCTTTGGTTGGTGATGCTTCCGATTTTTATCAAGAAGAATTTCAACTATTAGCAAGAGAAGATGGTTCTTGGTTGGTTGATGGGCATTATTCACTACATGATTTTCTGACTTATTTTGAAATGGATGATTATTTGTCAGATTATGAAGTCACAACAGTTAGTGGTTTAATCATTACTGAATTAGGAGCAATTCCGAAACAAGGTCAGAAATTAATTTGGAATAAATTAGAGTTTGAAGTAATTGATATGGATGGGGTAAAAATTGATAAAATTTTAGTAAAAAACATCAATAAAGAATAAAATAGTAGTTTGAGTAATAAATCTTACCTTTGCAAAAATAATTTCAGCATGGAAATTAGCTAATCACTAATTACTAATTGCTAATCACTAATTAAAGTTATGACAGAAGGAAATTTCGTCGACTACGTAAAAATATATGTTTCTTCCGGAAAAGGAGGTAAAGGTTCGTCGCATTTACATAGAGAAAAATTTATTGAAAAAGGTGGTCCAGATGGTGGAGATGGTGGTCGTGGTGGACACGTTTATGTTAGAGGAAATAAAAATCTTTGGACATTATTTAGTCTAAAATTCTTGCGTCACGTAAAAGCGGGTCACGGTGGTGATGGAGGAAGTTCGAGAAGTTCTGGTTCAGATGGTGGTGATAAATATATTGAAGTTCCATTAGGTACAATTGTAAAAGACAAAGAAACTGGTGATGTTTTATTTGAAATTACAGAACATGATGAAACAAAAATTCTTGCAAAAGGAGGAAAAGGTGGTTTAGGAAACTGGAATTTTAGAAATTCAGTTAATCAAACACCAAGATATGCTCAACCAGGAATGCCAACTGAAGAAGTTGATATCATTTTAGAATTAAAAGTTTTAGCGGATGTAGGTTTAGTAGGATTTCCAAATGCAGGAAAATCGACTTTATTATCAGTATTAACTTCTGCAAAACCAAAAATTGCCGATTATCCTTTTACAACTTTAAAGCCTAATTTAGGAATCGTTGCTTATAAAGAATTTCAATCCTTTGTAATTGCAGATATTCCAGGTATTATTGAAGGTGCAGCAGAAGGAAAAGGTTTAGGGCATTATTTTTTGAGACATATTGAACGAAATTCGACTTTGTTATTTTTAGTTCCAGCTGATGCTGATGACATTAAAAAAGAGTACGAAATTTTATTAGATGAGTTAAGAAGATACAATCCTGAAATGTTGGATAAAGACAGATTAGTTGTGATTTCTAAATCGGATATGCTTGATGAAGAATTAAAAACAGAATTAAAAGCTCAATTAGATAAAGAATTTAAAGGAACGCCATATATGTTTATTTCTTCAATCACTAATGTAGGATTAGGAGAATTGAAAGATAAATTATGGAAAATGTTAAATGTTGAGGTAGAATAATATTCTAGTTAACAATAAAAAAAAGGCTTTCTATATTTAGAAAGCCTTTTTTTTGTTAGTTTAATTAATCAACTTTAATTGTTGTACTTGTTGAATGTGCTGAAAATTCTGGAGCATACATACTTTGTAGAGTTGCTATACCATCATTAAAATTTCCAGAGTTGTTTATTCTAACATCATATTCTAAAACATATGTTCCTTTATTTATTTTATCGAAAAAGAAATGCGTTGCGACATCTTTTGTGCTTTTATAATAAGATAAATTGTCTTTCCATTCATAGTTAGAAATTACATCAACAGGTTCAAAACATGAAGCTCTTAAATCTTTTAAATGCACAAATTCTAAATCACTTTCAGTTTTTAAAACTAATCTAATTGTAATTGAATCTCCGGTTTTTAAAGATTCTTTATTCATTTCGATTAATTCATTTCCTTTTGATGTTTTAACTTTCTTGTAAAGTGTTTTAGTAATGTATAATATCTTAGTGCTATCTGTTTTAATGTTTTCTAAATTCTCAAAATATTGCCAATAAACACCACCGTAACCAGGAACTTTAGATTTGTTATCAATTTTAATTGTTCCCATTTCTTTGGAAATTTCATCTGCTTTCCAATTTAGTTTTATATAACCGGTTTCGGCTTCTTTATCTTTTTCAGATAGTTTTTTAGTAAATATTTTTTCATTTCCAATTGTAAATTTTGTGTTGTCTTTTAAAGAAGTCCAATCACTTCCTTCCAATAATAAGGCATAAACAGCTTCAGTTGTTGATTTAGTTGTAGACCATTTATTGACTTGCTTGTTTTTTAACAACCAAACTTTTAATTCATCTACAATTTTGTCGTCATTTTCAATTTCAGTGAAAGCCTCAATAAGCATAGCTTGCGTTTCTATAGAAGATTGATACCAATAGTAACCGTTAGTGTTTTCTATCCAATACATTCCGTTGTCTTCATTTCTTGCAGCAGATTCTTTTAAGTTTGTTAAGATTTTTTTCGCGAAAGTTTTATCTCCAAATCTATACATCGTTAAAGACAATAATGCCTTAGAATATAAATTATAAGTCAGCCAATCTTTTTTAAATTCTACTTTTTGAATGTTGATTATAGAATCTATTTTTTTAGAAACTGGTTGTTTTTCAACATAAAAACTTCTAGCATATAAATAATGTAGATTAGAATAGGTATAATAATTGATTCTCTGATTTTTCAACCAACTATTACTGATGTATTTTTGATCTAAATATGGAATAGCTTTTTCTGCAACACTATTATAAATTGAATCCTTTTCAGGAAAAAGTTTGCCTAAATGACCTAAACCTTTTACAATATGTTGCGTAATGTAAAGATTATCATCGCCACCATCAAACCAAGAAAAAGCGCCAGAAGGATTTTGTTTTTCTTTCAATTTTTTCAAAGTAGATTCCATAGATTCTTTCATAGTGTTTAAATCCATTAAAAGAGCAAGTCTTTTGTTTTTCGATTCTTCATTTTGTGCATCTAATAACCATGGAGTTTCAGCTAAAACAATTGATTTTAATTCCTCATTCATATTTAATTTTGAAGTCAAATTTCCTTCTTGTTTCCATGTTTCGAACAGAGAAGCAACTTTGGGATTACTATCAATAATTTGAGTCGCAATATAATTTGCGTAATATCTTGAAAAAGTTTGTTCGGCACATTCATGTTCATATTCCATCAAATAAGGAAGCGATTGCAAGGCTAACCAAGTTGGATTTGATGTATATTCTAAAGTGAACAAATAATTTTTTAATGTTTTAGACGAATTGTTTTTAAGATTAAGAAATTCATATTCCTTTTTCGTTTCACCTTTCACCCAAATAGGAATACTTTCTGTCAACAAAACTTTATTAGAAAGAACAGGTAAAATATTCTCTTCACCATCAGAGAAATTACCAGATTTTGCTACAATTTTATACTGCAAACCTTGTAATCCTTCAGGGATTTTAATAATCCATTCTACAGGGACACTTTCTTTTGCTTTACATGAAAAGTTTTTAACGTTGTCTTTATTTGAACAAATTTCATCAATAACAGTGTTGGTTGTTGCATCATATAATTGTAACATGGCAATTCCAGTTTTTATTTCTGAAGTCATGTTAACTACTTTTGCACTTATTTTAATTTCATCTTTCTCACGAACAAATCTTGGCATGTTGGTTTGTACCATGACATCTTTTTGAGAAATAATATCAGTTTGAAAATAACCTGTTTCAGCATTTTTGTTATGAGCATAAAGTCTAAAATTCCATCTTGTTAAAGATTCTGGTGTTTTAAATTCAAAAGAAATTTTTCCGTCTTTATCTGTTTTTAAATTGGGATAAAAGAAAGCTGTCTCCTTAAAATTGGTTCTTGTTTTTACATTCGCGAGTTCTTGAAAACCTTTTTTAGTACTAACTACAATTACGCCATTTGCACCTTTATCACCATACAAAGCTGCTCCTTCGCCACCTTTTATAACTCTCATTTCTAAGATTAAATTTGAATTTAATGTTTGTAAATTGTTAGCTGTGCTTATGGTTCCATCAATTATTATTAAAGCTTCATTATTGCCTGTGATAGATCGACTTCCTCTTAAAACAATTGATTTAGTCTTTCCATCTGAAGTTGTATTTATTTGTAAACCAGAAACTTTTCCTGCTAAGGCTTGAACAGCATTTTCATTTGCAGCTTGATTAATTTCTTCATGTTTTATTATTTGGTAGGATGAAGTTACTGCATCTGCCTTTCTAGAAACACCAATAATGCCAGTTAACACTATTTCATCACCTACGAAACCTTCTTCTAGAATAACATCATATTGTCTTTTACTACCAATTATAAATGTGTTCTTCTTTTTTCCTGCAAAAGAAACTTCTAAAACTTCACCAGCTTTTGCCTCTATTTCAAAATTACCGTCAAAATCTGTCGTTATTCCTCTTATTGTACCTTTTACAACAACGGTTGCACCAGCTAAAGTTCCTAGTTCATCTGACACATTACCTGTTATTATTTTAGCATTTTTAGGTATGTTGGTTATTCCTTTTATTGATTTCAGGTATTTTTTATTTAGATATACATTATAAACTGTATTGAAATCAAAACCAAATGTGTTTATTTCTGTGTTAAATTTGTTTTCATAATCGGGATATTTTAAAGCGAAATTAAAGTTTCTGAAATATAGATATTCCTTGTCTTCATTATAGAATCTTGGAAAGGCTGGGTAGTTAGTTTGATTATAATGATAAATATCTTCCCAGTTCTTTTCTACAAATTGATCTAATGAACTATCATACATACTGGCCAAAACTTCAGCTTCTAGTTTTGAATTTAAAATTTTAAAAGACCAATTTTGTACGCTGCCAGGTTCTATTTTGTTTTTCAAGCTTTGAATCTCAATGTTAATTCTTGGACTAATTATTTCTTTTTTAATTGAAAAAAATGTGCTTACAAACTCATTTTCCCAAAAAGAAGAGAAATGAAAACTTACATCGTTTTTATATTCATTCTTTTTATTTATTTTAAATACTCCTTTGCCATTAATTAACTGAATAGTTTGCTCTTTAACTATTAGTTGATCATCATAAAATCGAGAAGTAATATATAAATCTTGGATTATTGAACGAATTTCTATCTCAAAAAAATCAGAGCCTTCTTTAGTTTTGTCTACATAAGAAAATAGCTGTTCGTTCAAAAAAGGAGATTTAGATGATTTTAATTTAAAATATTTATGGTTTTTAATTAAATTTCCATTATCGTCTTCTGATGAAATTAATAAATAATAATCACCAAGTTTTTCTTTAGTTAAAAAATCAAGATTTGTATCATTAGTTAACTTTGTGTCAAAATCAATTGTTTTAATTAATATTTGCTTGCTTTCAGTATCAGTTTTGTTATAAGGTTCAAACGGAAAAAGTTTATTAAATTCTTCTCTTTCTATTGTTTGTATTTCAGGAAATGAAAATTCTCGGTTTTTTAAAAATGATTTTTTTTCAAAATAATATACTTCAATTTTACCTTTAGCATTAATAGGATGATTATTTAATGTTGTAGTCTCAATTCTTAAGTTGTTTTTTTCTTCTATTTTTAATTCTTCTGAAATATATGAAGTTAATGAAAGCGTTTCAAGGCCTACTTTTAGGAATGTTTCAGCTTCTCTAGTCTCACCATTTATGTCAGTTATTGTTACATTTATAGTGTAATCTAATCTAAATATCTGATTAAGATCTAATAGGCTATCATTTGCTAAGAATTCTATTATAAAATCACCATTTTCATTTGTTTGAATTTCTTTACTTTTAAAATTATTATCTCCAGAATAGCTATTATTTTTTTTATAAACATGATTGGAAATTTCATAGACAACTTTTGCATTAGTAAGGCTATTACCCGCTAGAGATTTTGCATTACCTTTTAATTTAATTGTATCTCCAATTTTATAGTTTTCTGTGATTTTTGAAAAATTTATTTCAAATGTTGGTCTTTTGTATTCTTCTACATGAAAAGAAAATTTACCAGAACTTCTAAAATTAACATTGTCCCAAAATTTATGTTCATCATTTTCTGAATCATAATATTCGGTATCAATTTTATAATCTTCAGCTTCATCAATTGAAATGTAAAATTCTCCTGTCACAATATTTTTTGGTATTTCAAATTCCCCAAAGATTGATCCAAATTCGTTGGTTTGAATGTCATACTCTTTTAAGACAGTATCATTAGCGTCATTAATCACCACATGAACACTTACAAAGGGAACGACACTTTTTTTATTTTTTTTATTTTGAATTAAAATTGCTTTAAAGAAAAATTTTTGACCAGGCCTATATATAGCACGATCAAAGTAAACCATAGCTTTTGCTTCGAAATTCCTATCATCATATTCGTCTATATTTATACCTAAATATCCTTTGTTATAATTTTCAAGTATGGTATCATTTTCTTTTATATAATAGATTTCTGAGCGGTCATAATTGTTTTTAGGATTATACGCTCTTTTTTTTATGATTGCCTTGCCATTTTTATCTGAAATAACTGATTCTTCATTATTTCGTACTATAACATTTTCTAATGGTTTTCCTGTTTTATTATCATAAAAATAAAATAAATCATTCGCTACATCTTTATCTTTTAGAACTCCAATATTAGAAACTGTAATTTTTGAAAAACTATATGCTATGTTCTTGTTGTCGGAGTTGTTATTCGACTCAATAAACAGTAAATAATTTCCTGTTTCTAATTTTTCTAACAAAATTTCAGTAGAATATTCAAAGTAGTCTTTTTTGTTTAATACTTTTCGAGTAAAGCGCTTAATAGCTTTGTTTTTTGTAATATAATCAATGTATAGGGAGTCCTTTTTACTGGAACCGTAACTGTTTAATTTTCTTTCAACTTCAATAGGAAACTTATAATAATTGATGGTAATTGAATCAATATTCTTATAGGTTATGAAAGCTCTAGTGTTTTCGTTTGAATATATTTTGTTCTTAATTTCAATTCTTAGTGATTTGCCAATTATTGAGTTTTTTAATTTTTCAGCATTTGAAAGAGTTTTGAGATTTGATTTAGAATTTAGTATTGTGTCAATTAACGCTAAAGCATTATGATACAGATTTTCTTTTGAATTTTTTTGAGTTTGAGAATAATATAAATTAGCTCTCGCTAAACGTAAATCTTGTTTTAAATATTCGTTTTTGGTACTTTTTTCTAGTTGTTTAATTTTATCAAAATACAAAATGTTTTTTTTAAGACGATAAAGAAATTTAATTCTTTCAATATAATAGTTGTCTCTAATATTCTCTTTCGTATTAATACGATAATATTGTTCTTGTGATACGTATAGTTCTATTACTTTTTTTACTTCAGTATGTTCAATTTTATTTAAATCATAATAGCTTGATAAATTGTAATCATATAACCCTGTATCATTGAATTTTTTTATATCTAGTTTATTTTTGTAATCCCATTGGCTTATTTTTTTTATAATGTGGTCTGAATATTTTTCTAATAAAAATTCGTAAACACTTATTTCTTTATTATTTGAATAGGGAGAAGTTTCAAAAATTTCTTTTAGGTCATTTATGTAAATATCCATTAATGCTTTTCTATTTTCTAAAGAATTTTCGAAAGCAAAATTAATTTCTTCATCAAAATCTTCACTCGTCCAAGTTAAAAAGTTAGTACTTAAATTGTTTTCAAGATTTGTTCGTTTACCTATAAGATACCTTTTGTTATTGTAATAATCCGTCAGAATTTTAGCATAGATATAATTAAGTATAGCTTTATTTTCTTTTGAAGCCTCTTTAATCTCTTTTCTAAGGTTTGAAATAATTGTTGATTGAGCATTTTCATCAAAAACTTGTTCAAATTTTGACAAATAGAAAAAGCATTTAACAATCGTTACATCTTCTTTTTTTCGTTTGGCTTTTTTATAGATTGATTCAACTTCTTTTTGAGCAGTTTCTATTTTTCCATCTAATTCATATTGATAGACTTTTTTCCAATTTGAATCAAAGTTTTGGCTAAATCCAAAATTTAAACTTAAAAATAAAATTACGAGATATATTTTTTCAGACATAAGTGTGTTTTATACTATAGAGATGAAAAATACAAAAAAGGTTGGAATTAAGCATAAATATTTTTTTTATAAATAATAACCAAAATCATTTTAGTATTTTTGAGCATAATTTAAAGCAATGAAAATTAAACTATTATTTTTTTTATTATTTTCTTCAGTAATGATAGCTCAATCAAGTTTTGAAAAAGCAGAAAAATTGTATTCAGAAAACAAACTTTCTGATGCAAAAACGCTATTCGAAGACTATTTAAAAACTAATCCTAATCATTCAAAAACAATAGAATATTTAGGAGACATTGCTGGAAAAGAAAAAAAATGGGATGAAGCTATTTCTCTTTATGAAAAATTAAAACTCAAATTTCCTTCTACTGCAAATTATCATTACAAATATGGTGGTGCAATGGGCATGAAAGCTAAAAGTGTCAATAAATTCAGAGCATTAGGAATGATTTCTGATATTGAAACTGCTTTTTTAACTGCTGCCAAATTAGACGAAAAACATATAGATACGCGTTGGGCTTTAGTAATGTTATATATCGAATTACCGGGAATTGTTGGCGGAAGTGAAACCAAAGCCCAAAAATATGCAACACAATTAATGAACTTGTCTAAAGTTGACGGTTACTTAGCAAGAGGATATATTGATGTGTATTTTGAACGCTATTCTAAAGCTGAAACCAATTATAAAAAAGCACACGAAATAGGAAATTCAAATACAACATATGACAAACTATATGATTTGTATTTGAATAAAATGAAGAATAAAACGAAAGCAAGTCAGCTAAAACAAGAATTTAAAAAATAAAAAAAACTCAAATCCCAAATTTCAAATTAGTTTTTATATTGGAATTTGGAATTTTAAATATTGGAATTTCAAATGCGTACACATTTCATAGCCATTGGTGGAGCAGCCATGCACAATTTAGCTCTAGCCTTACACAATAAAGGATATCAAGTTACAGGTAGCGATGATGCTATTTTTGAACCATCTAAATCAAGATTAGATAAAAAAGGATTATTGCCAAATGAAATGGGCTGGTTTCCAGAAAAAATAACTTCAGATATTGAAGCTATTATTTTAGGAATGCATGCAAAGGAAGACAATCCAGAATTGTTGAAAGCACAAGAGTTAGGATTAAAAATTTATTCTTATCCTGAATTTTTATACGAGCAATCTAAAAATAAAACGCGAGTTGTAATTGGTGGTTCTCACGGAAAAACTACAATCACATCTATGATTTTGCACGTAATGCATTTTCATAATATCGAAGTAGATTATATGGTTGGAGCTCAATTAGAAGGCTTTGATACTATGGTGCATTTAACACATGAAAATGATTTTATCGTTTTAGAAGGTGATGAATATTTGTCTTCACCAATAGATAGAAGACCAAAATTTCATTTATACCAACCAAATATTGCTTTACTTTCAGGAATTGCTTGGGATCATATTAATGTATTTCCAACCTTTGAAAATTATGTAGAACAGTTTGAAATATTCGTTAATCAAATTACAAAAGGTGGAATTCTAATTTATAATGAAGAAGATGAAGCTGTGAAAAAAGTCGCAGAAGATTCGCAAAATACCATTAGAAGATTGCCATACCAAACTCCAAGTTATACTGTTGAAGACGGAACAACTTTATTAGACACACCAGAAGGACCAATGCCAATTGAAGTTTTTGGAGCACATAACCTAAATAATTTAGCTGGTGCAAAATGGATTTGCCAAAACATGGGAGTTGATGAAGCTGATTTTTATGAAGCAATAGCGACTTTTAAAGGAGCGAGTAAACGTTTAGAGAAAATTGCAGAAGGAAAAGGAAAAGTAGCTTATAAAGATTTTGCACATTCACCAAGTAAAGTTTCTGCCACTACAAAAGCCGTAAAAAATCAATATCCAAATAGAAAATTAATTGCTTGTTTAGAATTACATACGTACAGTAGTTTGAATGCAGAATTCTTAAAAGAATACCAAGGAGCATTGGATTCAGCCGATGTTGCGGTTGTTTTTTATTCACCAGATGCTGTAAAAATTAAGCAATTAGAAGAAGTAACTTACGAACAAATTGCACAATCATTTCAAAGAGAAGATTTAATTATTTATACGAATCCAAAAGAATTTAAAGAGTTCTTGTTTGCACAAAATTTTGATAATTCAGCCTTATTATTGATGAGTTCAGGTAATTATGGTGGTTTGGATTTTGAAGAAGTGAAAGGGTTAATGAAGTAAAGTCATTGCGAGGAACGAAGCAATATCAAGTAGCTTAAAACAAGTCAAGATTGTTCCGTTTATCATAATGACTTAATTAATATATCTATAATGCCCAATAATCTCATAACTAAACAAACAATCTTGCAAAACTTGTCCGCCACCAACATTGTGGACAATTAAATTTCGTTTTCCATCGGCAGATTTTAAATGCGTAATGATACCAATATGAGGTAATTTTCCATTAATCATCCAAGTTACTAGTTCACCTGTTTTGTAATCAGAAGCATTTTGGGTTACCTTTAATTTTTCTCCTTTTCTTTCAAAAAAAACTTCTAAATTAGGAACTCTTCTGTGGTCAATATTAGTGTCAGTTTTTGTTAAACCCCAAGTTTTTGGATATCTTGAAAAATTTACTTTCATGTCTTCATGAACTTCTTTTTGTAAATCAATATTCAATTTTCTGTAAGCACGAATTATAACATCAGTGCAAACTCCAGTTTTTGCAGGAACATCACCATTTGGGTATTTTATAGAAACATAACTTGGTGTGTAAACTACTTTATCATCAATTATCGAAATTGCAGCATTTGATAATTTTTCAGCAAAAGAATTCGGATTTTCTATACTAATATTTTGAACAATTTCCTTTTGATTTGAAAAAATTACATCAGTCATTTTGGCGTCTTTTTTACAAGAAAACAAAGTGATTAAAGAAAATAAGATAATATAGATTGGTTTGTTCATATTAATTCATTTGTGATAATTCGTGAAATTTGCGGTCTATTAAAAAATTCTAACGTTTTTATTTTGAAGTTATTATAAAATTATTTTCATTTGTACTTTAATATAAGCCAAATAAATTATGTACACACCAATCAACCAATGGGCTGAAGACGATCGCCCACGTGAAAAATTTCTACTTAAAGGAAAATCTTCCTTATCTGATTCTGAATTATTGGCTATTTTAATTGGTTCTGGTTCTCGAAATGAGAGTGCCGTGCAATTATGCCAACGTATTTTAGCTTCAACAAATAACAATCTCAATGCTTTAGGAAAAGTTTCGGTAAATCAGCTTTTAAATTTTAAAGGAATTGGTGAAGCAAAAGCAATTTCAATCGCAGCAGCATTAGAATTAGGAAGACGAAGAAGAGCAGAAGAATCTATTGAATTAAAGAAAATCACATCTAGTAAAATGGTTTTCGAAATCATGCAACCTATAATTGGTGAATTGCCTCACGAAGAGTTTTGGGTTTTATATTTGAATAATTCCAATAAAGTAATTCATAAATCCCAACTATCAAAAGGTGGTTTAACAGGAACAGTTGTAGATGTTCGTTTGATTTTTAAAACAGCTTTTGAACACAACGCAATCTCAATTATTCTAACACATAATCATCCTTCAGGGAAATTATTAGCTAGTGATGCTGATATTCAAATTACTAAAAAAATTAAAGAAGCTTCGAAACATCTTGAAATAAACGTTTTAGATCATATTATCATCACAGAAAACGGATTTTATAGTTTTAATGATGAAGGAATTTTTTAGATAAGTTTAAGAAATAAATACGTTTCAAATTCTTATCTTGCCACTTATAAATTCAGAAATTAGAAATTAGAATTTACAATATTGGAATTTGGAATTTAAAATATTGGAATTTAAGAAAATATGATAAGCACTAATAACATTACATTTCAATACCCAAAAGGAGAATTATTTCATATGCCAGCATTATTTTGTACGGCCGGAAATACAATTCTAATCACAGGAAATTCAGGAAGAGGGAAAACAACTTATTTGCATCTTTTAGCTGGATTATTGCGACCAAAATCAGGTTCAATAGAAATTGATTCTACTGATATTGTGACATTATCCGAAAGAAAAAATGATTCATTTAGAGGAAAATATATCGGAATTGTATTTCAAAAACCGCATTTCATTGCTTCTTTAACTATTTTAGAAAATTTAGAAATGACAAGTTGGTTGGCAACAGGAAAGAAAAATACAGCATCAGCCAAAAAACTTTTAAACCAATTAGGATTAGAAGATCATGCGTCAAAATTACCATCACAATTAAGTGTTGGGCAACAACAGCGTGTTTCAATTGCTAGAGCTTTAATCAACGAGCCAAAAGTACTTTTAGCTGATGAACCAACATCAAGTTTAGATGATAAAAACACAGAAATCGTGATTGAATTATTGACGTCTTTATCTAAAGAATATAAAGCAACATTAATCATTGTAACACATGATAGCCGAATTAAAGAGAAGTTTCACAACCAAATTACAATGATATGATTGCAAAATTAGCTTGGAGAAACATTTGGTTTAAACCTTTAAACACAATTTTGAGCATCATTTTATTGATGTCAAGTGTTGCGATAATTACGGTTTTAATTTTACTAGAAAAACAATTTGAAGAAAAATTCAACAGTAATATTGACGGTGTTGATTTAGTAATGGGAGCACAAGGAAGTCCTTTGCAATTAATACTTTCTTCCGTTTATCAAGTAGATGCACCAACAGGAAATATAAGTTATGATTCTGCAAAAGTTTGGATGAAAAGCCCTTTTTTAGAAAAAGCAATTCCCTTAGCGTTTGGAGATAATTATAGAGGTTTTAAAATTTTAGGAACAACACCTGATTATTTAGAAAAATATGGAGCAAAAATTTCTGAAGGAAAGCTATTTGAACATAATTTTGATGTTGTTATTGGAAACGACATTGCTCAAAAATTAAACATTAGAGTAGGAGATGAGTTCTTTGGTTCACATGGTGATGCAGCAGAAGGAGAAGTTCATGAAAATGAAGCATACACAGTTGTTGGAATTGCCGAAAAAACTGGAAAAGTTGTAGATAATTTAATTTTATGCAACATTCCAAGTGTTTGGCAAATGCACGGAAGTCATGAAGAACATAATCATGATGAAGTAGTTCTAGAAAATTCAGCTCACGGTGAAGTAGCTCATGTACATGATGAACACGAACATGACCTAGTTGCAGAAAACCCTATTCATGGAGAAGAAGGACATGTTCACGATGACCACGAAAATGATTTAACAATCGATGAACCTGGAATGGAAATCACAGCTGTTTTGTTGAAATTTAGAAATAAAATGGGAATTGTAACTTGGCCAAGAATCATTGCTCAAAACACAAAAATGCAAGTAGCTTCTCCAGCAATTGAAGTCAATCGTTTATTCAAATTATTTGGAATTGGAATTGATGCTCTTCAATATTTAGCCTACGGAATCATGTTGATTTCTGGAATTTCAATTTTCATTGCTTTATTCAATACTTTAAAAGAACGTAAATTTGAATTTGCTTTATTAAGAGTGAGTGGAGCAGGACGATTCAAACTTTTAATGTTAGTAATGATTGAAAGCTTATTGTTATGTGTGGTTGGATTCCTTTTTGGAACGATTCTTGGAAGAATTGCTTTGATGTTGTTATCCAATTCGGCAGAAGATGATTTTAAAATGAGCTTCAATCCTTATGAATTTATTTGGGATAAAGAAGGAATTCTATTTTTACTAACTATCTTTGTGGGAATCATTGCAGCGTTAATTCCGGCTATAAAAGCCTATAATTTAAATATATCAAAAACATTAGCAAATGGGTAAGTTTACCAAAATTATTGTAGCACTTTTTGTTGCTTTTTTCTTATTTAGTTTTTCAAATTCAACGAATAAAAATTTCAAAACTTCTACTAATAAAGTAGTTGCAGAAGATACTTTGACATGGAAATTATTAGGAAACATTTCATACAGTAAAAAAACAGTAAAAGATTATGGAGAAGTTGATTTTCCTGTAGTTAACGCAAAATTAAAAGCATTAGGAAAGAAAACGGTTGTCATTAGTGGATTTATTATTCCAATTGATTCGAAGAATTATGCGATTAGTAAAAACGTATTTGCAGCTTGTTTTTTCTGTGGAAAATCTGGGCCAGAAACTTTAGCTGGAATTAAATTCAGAGGAAGTTTGCCAAAACTAAACACGGATCAATACGTGACTTTAAAAGGAACTTTTAGATACAACGAAACAGATATAGAAGATTGGATTTATCACATCGAAGATGCTGTAATTGTAAAAAAATAAGATGTTCAAACATAAAAAACATTTGTTCTTTGATTTAGATCATACGCTTTGGGATTTTGATAAAAATTCAGGTTTTGCGTTTGATGCAATTTTTAAAAATCAAGGTTTTGATATTTCTCTAGAAGAATTTTTAAACATTTATATTCCAAGAAATCAACATTATTGGAAGTTGTATCAAGTCAATCAGATTTCACATCAAGATTTACGTTATTATAGATTGAAAGATGTTTTTGTAGCTTTGAATTTTGAAGTTTCTGATGAAATTATTCACAAATTATCTGATGATTATATTGAGTATTTACCAGAATACAATCATCTTTTTGACGGTGCCATTGAGTTGTTAGACTATTTAAAACCAAATTACCAATTGCATATAATAACTAATGGTTTTAGTGAAGTTCAAGACAAGAAGTTGCATAATTCAAACATTGGACATTATTTTGAAACCATAACAAATTCAGAATTAGCCGGACAAAAAAAACCAAATCCTATTATCTTTGATTACGCTTTAGGAATTGCAAAAGCTTCAAAAGAAGAAAGCATTATGATTGGTGACAGTTTTGAAGCAGATGTTTTAGGAGCTTTAGATTTTGGTATAGATGCAATCTTTTTCAACGAGCATAAAACAGAAATTAATCACGATGTTTACCAAGTAAATCATCTTTTAGAATTAAAAAATATATTATAAAATGAAGAAAATTGTTTTTTTATCAATTTTGTTTTTTTCTATGCTTTCTGTAGCACAAGAAAATTATAAAGTTATCATTATGCCAAAGAAATTCGATTTCTTAAAAGCTGAAAATGAATATAATCTAAATGTTTTATGTAAATCATTTTTTGAAAAAGAAGGTTTCCAAGTGTTTTATACAACAGACAAATTACCTTTAGAAGTAGCTAGCAATAGATGTAATGCTTTGTTTTTAGATTTAATTGAAGACAGTAATATGTTTAAAACTAAAATGAAAATTGAATTAAAAGATTGTCAAAACAATGTTGTCTCTTTTAGTGATGAAACAGAGTCGAGAGAAAAAAATATAAATACAGCATATAATGAAGTAACGCGAGCTGCATTAATTTCTATGAAAGGATTTACAAATGTTAAAAATAAATATGCTATTTCTACTGAAAATAAGACAGAAGTCAAAGAAAGCGCTGTTTTAACCGAAGAGAAAGTGACATCAAGTAAACAAGAAATTGGTATTGAAAACGCAAAATTAGTTTCTGTGCTAACTAAAAACGGTTATAATCTAGTCGACGAAAATAAAAATATAAAATTCGAACTTTCAAAAACTTCAAATCCAACAATTTTCATTGCCAAAAAAGGAAGTATTCAAGGAATTTTTACTTTGAACGGTAAAAACTCAAAATTTGAAAGTTATCAAAATGATGTTTTAGTGGTTGAAGAAGTTGAGGTGAAATTTTAGTTTATATCAACTCATAACTAATACCCATACTTATCCTTCCAACGATTCTTCAAAAACTGACGAATTTCTTTTTCACGAGCATTTTCTCCTGGATCAAAGAATTTAGTTTCCGTTAAATCATCAGGTAAAAATTCTTGTTCAGCAAAATTATTAGCAAAATCGTGCGAATATTTATATTCATCACCATACCCTAATTCTTTCATTAATTTCGTTGGAGCATTTCGCAAATGAAGTGGAATAGGTAAGTCACCAGTTTGTTTTACGATTTGCTGAGCTTTTCCAATTGCCATATAACTTGCGTTACTTTTAGCAGAAGTTGCTAAATAAACCGCACACTGACTCAATATAATTCGACTTTCAGGATAACCAATTGCAGTTGCGGCCTGAAACGTATTATTTGCCATGATCAAAGCAGTTGGATTGGCATTTCCAATATCTTCACTGGCTAAAATCAACATTCTTCGAGCGATAAACTTCACATCTTCACCACCTTCAATCATACGAGCCAACCAATAAACCGCACCATTTGGATCACTTCCACGAATCGATTTTATAAAAGCCGAAACAATATCATAATGCATTTCACCTGTTTTGTCATATAAAACTGTGTTTTTTTGAGCTAATTGCATTACTTTTTCATTCGTAATTTCAATTAAATCTCCTTCACTAGCATTAATCACTAATTCAAAAACATTCAATAACTTTCGACCATCACCACCAGAAAGTCGCAACAAAGCTTCCGTTTCTTTCAGTTGAATGTCTTTTGTTTTCAAATAAGCATCCGTTTCCATCGCTCTATGCAATAAAGCTTCCAAATCAGCTTTCGAAAACGGATTCAAAACATAGACCTGACATCTTGACAATAAAGCCGGAATCACCTCAAAACTCGGATTTTCAGTCGTAGCACCAATTAAAGTCACCCAACCTTTCTCCACAGCAGCCAACAATGAATCCTGTTGCGATTTACTAAATCTGTGAATCTCATCAATAAATAAAATCGGATTTTTTGCCGTAAACAAGCCACCACTTTGTTTCGCTTTGTCTAAAACCTCACGAATATCCTTCACACCACTATTAATCGCACTCAAAATGTAAAACGGACGTTTACTTTCTTCAGCCATAATTTGAGCCAAAGTCGTTTTTCCCGTTCCAGGTGGTCCCCACAAAATCAAGCTAGGAATAATCCCTTTCGCAATCTGATGTGTTAACGAACCTTGTTCACCAACTAAATGCAGTTGACTAATGTATTCAGATAATTGTTTTGGTCGAATTCTTTCGGCTAGTGGTGCTTCCATTTGGTAAAATTACAATAATTTTATTTTTTTGGAGCACTAACTTCAGGCATTTTTAGAAAGGCTTCTTCCTGCTGTCCATTCTATCTTTTTTTTCAAAAAAGGATGCCATTCCCATCAGGGCTAAAGATTTTCTGTAGGTTTTTTTAGAAAGGTCTGACAAAAAAGCATAAAAACACATTTGGCGTTATCTTTGAACAAACAAAAATAATTCTTTGTGAAACTTTGCGTTTCCTTTTAGAAACTCCGTGTAACAAAAATGAACAAAATAAAAGACAATCCATTCAAATTTACACCATCGGTAATTCTATTTCCTTTGCTTTTTGTATTGGTATTGTGGATTGTATTTTGGGTAGAACATCATTACCATATAGATTTAGGACATTACGGTATTTATCCAAGAACAGGTTTCGGATTAAAAGGAATTATTTTAAGTCCTTTTATTCATGGTGATTTAGAACATCTTTTTAATAATTCTATTGCTTTATTTGTTCTCTTGTTATTCTTACTGTATTTTTATAGAGAACAAGCTGTAACAGTAGTGATAATCGGAATTTTATTTTCAGGTATAGGAACATGGTTGATAGGAAGACCAAGTTACCATATTGGAATTAGTGGATTAGTTTATGCTTTAGTCAGTTTTATTTTCTTCAAAGGAATTTTTACCAAATACTTTAGATTAGTAGCTGTTTCCTTAACCGTAATCTTATTGTATGGCGGAATGATTTGGTACATGTTTCCAGAAGTTGGAAAAAACAACATTTCGTGGGAAGGACATTTATTCGGTTTTCTTACAGGTTTCGTGTTGAGTTATTTCTTAAAAACACCACAATTTGATCATGCGATTTTTTACGATTGGGAAAGTCCAGATTTCAATCCAAAAAATGATCCTTTTATGAAAAACTTTGACGAAAATGGAAAATTCGCTCCACCACCAAAACCAGAAGAAGTAGTGAAAGAATATTTCAATTCATCTATAAAAGTGATTTATGATTTCATAGGAATAAAAAAGGAATAAAAAAATCGTCATTATAAATGACGATTTTTTATGTTATGTAGGCTTTTTTTATTCTAAAGTAAAACTTAATAATCCCATTTTATTTTCATTAGTAACAACAGCTGCTGTCAAAAATCTGTTTGTATCTGGGAAATAATAAACCACTTGATTCACAAATTTATAACTGTTATTGTCAGATATTTGATAATGGTAATTTAGATATGTAATAGCAAAATTATTATTTGGATTAATTTTATACAACCAATTGTGTAAATTATTGCCTTTGTAATATGTTCCCGGATTAATGATGTATTCTCCTTTTACGTTAAGCATTCCAAAAGAATGGTATAAAGTAGGTTCTGATTGTGGGTTAACTTCTAAATTAATGTTGTTAGTTAAAGTACCATCATATGAAAAAACGAACAAATGCGACGGCCCATAATTGTAAACAGGATCTTTCATAGTAGAATTTGGGAAGGTTGTGCTTGGTTTTGTGCCTGATTTATATCTTCCTTCAACAAAAAGTCTAATTTGATTGTTTTCAACAAAAACAGCTCCTAAATTTACTTCTTCAATATCTTTAATTTTATTAAAATCTTCAATATCATTGTTTTTTAAAATTTTACCTGCCTCTAAATCATACAATAAAATAGATCCAAAATCACCTCTTCTTATTCCTTTGTCTTTATAATTAAAAGCAATTAAATAATCTTGAGTTCCAATTGATATGGCAATGGGTTTGTGAACTCTTGTGTTTTCTTCAATTGTTTTTTTACTTTCACCATCTTTAGAAATAACAACAAAATAATTGGTTTCTTTATAGCTTCTAGGTCTTCTTAAAAAAATAAAATGACCACTATTTGACATTATTTTCTCATCAGTATAAAATTCATCTTCAAATTGAACGGTTTTAGTAAAAACTTGACCAAAAGTAGAATTGTTTAAAACCATACATTCTGTAATTTCTGGTTCCTTCTTTTTGTTTCTAGTTTCATAAGTAATTCCGATAAATTTATGGTTTAGAGATTTTTTTACATAAAAACTTCCAAACTTTTTATCATCTGTGCTTGCATGTGAACTGATAACATCTGAACTATATGTGCCTGTTTTTTTATCAAATACATATTTAATAAGTTCATTTATTTTTCTTTTATTGGAATAAGATTCAACTATAAAAGCGATTTTAGTATCATCAATTACATAAACGCCATGAAAGTTATGTAAGGTATACAAGTCAATAGCAAAATCTTTAACAAAAGTATCTACTAATTGATTTTTTTGATCAAACTTTCTTAAGGTCAATTTATGACTAGATAACATTCCATCTCTATTTGTAACTGTAAAGAGGTAGTGATTGTAATTATCAGCTAAAACTATTTCTGGATGTTCTTCGAATTCTTTGTCAAATTCAAAATTATCGCCTTTAATGTTGTTTTGTGCATTCAAAAACGAAACAATAAAAAGGACAATATAAGAGATGTGTTTTAATTTCATTTTGATTCGAAATTTAAAAATTATTTAGATTTATAAATTTGATTTTCAATGCTTTTTAATTCATTTTCATCATCGTAAGATAATTTCATATAAATCATATTTTCTTGCATTTCATTCAAATATTTTTCAGCATCTTTTTTATTACCCAACGCTAAATTCAAACGGATAAGATTGAAATATACAAATTCAGCTATCTTAGAATTAAATTCAGCTTTCTTGTCTTTGTAGTCAACTTTTGTAAGTGTATTTGTCCAAATGTCAATTCCTTTTTGTAAACCCGCTTTTGCAGCTACAGTCATTTCAGGGTTTTGAGGGTTTAATTTTCTAAGATTTGTTGAGATATAAATATCTGCTTTTTCTAGATCATCATATTTTCCTTTGTTTTTTACGCTTAAGATCTTTACTGTACTTTTATAAGATTGATATCCAAAATTATCGTTTAAGTAAGTATTCACTGTATTGATAACTTCTGTCAAAAAGTTTTTTTCAGTTAATGGTTTGTTTATGTTGTTACTTGGAGAAGATGAAACAAATTTAAAATCTTCAAAGATCGACGTTTTAACTTTTTCAACACCATTAACCAATACTTTTAATTTTGTTGGTTGCTTTGCAAAAGTTTGACCTGCATTATCTTGAAAAGTAATTTTATCAATATCTAAAAAAACCTCTAAATTTTTACCTGAAGTAGTAAAGCCTGTAATTTTAATTTGTGTTTCAAGAACGCTGTTGTTTACAATAATGTAATCATTTAAATTAGGAGATTGATAAACAGGTTTTGTAGGTTTTACGTATACCGGTTTATTTGGTGTGACTAATTTTGGGTTTTTACCTTGATCAGTCATTGATAGACGCTCTAATAAAGATAGTTTTTTAAATTCTGCAGATTCTAATTCAAATTTTTCTTTTGCTTTTAGAACTTCATCATCATGGTCTTTAAGTTTTTCTTGAAACTCTTTTTCGCTGTTAGCTACTTTTTTGTCATAATTTTTAACATCATTTTCAAAATCAACTTTTGATTGTGCTATTACGTCCTCAGCAGTAAGGTTGTAAGGTGAAGTTAGATTAACTTTAAAAGTTCTTAAAGCTTCTTCAGTACTGTAAATGGGAGCTTTTAGCGATTCATATTCAATATTTTCACCAGAAATGTTTTGAGCAAATAAGTTAGAAGCATTCAAAGCCATCAGAAAACCAACTGCTAATAATTTTTTTAATTTCATTTTTTTTCTTTTTTTTTATAAAGTGAGCAAATGTAATTAAAAAAATCATTTTAATTTTTAAAATTTAGTATTTCAAATACTTATTGCGTATTTTTCTTACTAAATTAAAAACTGCATTTTAACCACAAAAGGGGTTTAAGATTTTATTGGATTTAAAAAGGAGTAATTTCACTGCCAACTAAAGACTGAGAACCAAATTTTTTTTTACTGTCTCTGCCTAACAACCTCATATAAAAAAGCACCACAAGCTACAGAAACATTCAAAGATTCAATAGTTCCGTACATTGGTAATTTTGCTTTTTCATCCACAATTTTCAACACAGATGGGTTTACACCTCTATCTTCGCTTCCCATTATGATAGCCAAAGGTTCGTTTAGCGTTAAATCATAAATATTGCTATCTGTTTTTTCAGTAGCAGCAATAGTTTTTATACCACTTCCTTGTAAATGAAAAATTGCATCTTTAATATGGTCAACTTTACAAATTGGAACATTAAAAACAGCACCAGCACTTGTTTTAACGGTGTCACCATTTACTGGAGCAGAACCTTGTTTTTGAACAATAATTCCGTCAACACCAGTGCATTCAGCCGTTCTTATAATTGCTCCAAAGTTACGAGCATCAGATAATTGGTCTAAAATTAAAAACAAAGGCGTTTTTTCTTTAGCCAAAACAGTTTCTATCAATGTTTCTAGATCATGAAAAGAAACTGGAGAAATCGTTGCCACAGCACCTTGATGGTTTCCAGAAGTCAAGCGGTTTAATTTTTCTACAGGAACGTAAGAGAAATTAACGTTGTTCTGTTTCATAGCTTTCATCAAATCCTTCATCAAGTCACCTTGAAGCTCTTTTTGTAAAAAAACTTTATCAATTTCTGTTTTTGATTGAATCGCTTCAATTATAGCACGTATTCCGAATATTTGATTATCTCTTTCCATTTGGCAAAAATAGTCTTTTTATTAGAATTTTTAAAAGTTTAGTAGTTTAAAAGTTTATGAGGTTAAAAGGTATTGAACAAACAATGAAATCTTTCAATTTTTCAATCCTTTAATTTTTAATCTCTTCTTAAAAATAAGTTTTAAAACTAACATGAACAATTGAGTTAGAAAGTTTGATGTTTTGTTCATTGGTAGATCCATTTGCATATATAAAATTGAATAAACCATTTTTAGTAAAAAGACCAAAGCCAAAACCTAATCCCAATAAACTATTACTCAAATTAGAGGTTTTGTCTTGAAAATAACCATAATCAATTATCGAATGAACGTAAATACTTGGTGACATCATGTAGCGATATTCGGTTAAAATCCCGCTATATGCATTGGCTTGTAAACTATTTTCACTAAAACCACGAATCGAATTTATGCCGCCGAAACGATATAATTCATTAACTATGTAATCATCACTTTGTAGATAAAAAGTTTCGTTTTTTATATTTATAATATTTTTTTCATTCAAATATAAATTGTGACTAAAACTGACTTGTCCGAAAAATTGATTTGTTTTTAAAGAACTTATGGTTCGATTTCCTGATCCAAGTTTAATGTTGAATTTTGTCTTTTCTGGAAATAAGAAATCATCATTGTTAAAGTCAATATAATCAAAAGTAGAAGTAATAAAAGTATTGGTAAAATCATTAATGCTAAACGAATTTGTATTTTGAATATCAACTGAAGTTGTTTTTTGGTAGCCTAAATATACTTTCGAATTGTATTTGAAATAATATCCTAAATTCAAATCGGTCTTTGTGTTTTGAAATGTACTGTCTTGTTTGAAAATTCGCAAATCAGCTTTAATTCCAAACGGACTTTTAAACATGTACGGAATTTCAGTTCCTAAATTAAAACTTGATTGTTGTTTTCCGTCGTTTTTCCAAAACAAACTCAACTTTTCACCCGAATTTAAAATATTCTGCAATTGTAAATCCAAATAACCATTAAAACGAAGATTGGAATTTTCATCATTGGCAAATCCTATAAAACCATCAAATTTATTAGGTTTGGCTTTCTCAAGATAAACGTAAACTTTTGTAGAATCTTTGGTGAATAATATTTCAGGATATTTGGTTTGAGTTACAAAACGCAATTCATTAAAATCTTTATAAATTTTCGAAACATTATCCTGATTGAAATCCAATCGTCTTGCTTTCTTTAAAATTGCCTTTTTAATTCCATATGGAAACTTGTCATAACCTTCAATTACGATATTTGTTAAATTTCTTTTTTGGTTTAAATCTAAAACTAATTTAGCTTCCAAATAATTATTAACCTGATTGTAATCTGTTAGTTTTAGTTTAGCTAGTGAATATCCTTTCTTTTCAAGTAAAGAAATTTTATTTTGCATAAAAGATTCAACATTCTCAATAGTTAGTTTTATGGAATCATTTTCTAGACTTAATAGTTCTTTTTCTTCTGCTGAATTTATACCTATATATATATGCACAAGTTGAACTTGACTCTTTAAACTGTATTTAAAAAAGAAAACGCTATCATTTAATTTTGTTTGAAGCAATAATTCATTTTGAAAATACCCTTTGTATTGAAGTTTTTGTTCTAAAGACTTTTGTTCTTCAATTATAGAAGCAACGTTTATGTGTTTTTTGATAAAACCTAAGCTGTCAATTTTTTTTGTTGCTTCCTTCAACAATCATTTCAAATTGTTGTGAAAATGAGAGTTGAAAGCAAGAGAAGAAGAATATAGTAATTAACTTTTTCATGGCATTTATCTAACGCAAAAAAACGAAAATAATTTCATATAATCTTTTGTAACGGCAAACTATAATCAAAAAACAAAAAATAATGAGCAACAAAGTTTTGAAAATTAATAAATTAGATTTGTTTTGTTAAAATATATTCATACATTTGCAACCCGTAAAAAAGCGGGAATTAATAAATCACAAGAAAAATTAGTATTTAATTATGCCAACAATTCAACAATTAGTAAGACTAGGGAGAACCCAAATGACTAAGAAGAGTAAATCGGCTGCTTTAGATTCTTGTCCTCAAAGAAGAGGAGTATGTACGCGTGTTTACACTACTACACCAAAAAAACCAAACTCTGCAATGCGTAAAGTAGCAAGGGTTCGTTTGACAAATGGTAAAGAAGTGAATGCTTACATTCCTGGAGAAGGACACAATCTACAAGAGCACTCGATAGTATTAGTTAGAGGTGGAAGAGTAAAAGATTTACCAGGAGTTAGATACCACATCGTACGTGGTGCTTTAGACACTGCCGGAGTAAGCGGTAGAACACAAAGAAGATCTAAGTATGGTGCAAAACGTCCAAAAGACGCTAAAAAGTAAATCAAAAATCAGTCTAGAGGATAATGTCTAAAGGTGTGAAAGTATTGTGCTTTCTGCTTTTGATTGTTAAACTTTGACACAAACGAAAAGAAATGAGAAAAAGAGCGGCAAAAAAAAGACCCCTTTTACCAGATCCAAAATTTAACGATCAGTTGGTAACACGTTTTGTGAACAACTTGATGTGGGATGGTAAGAAATCAACAGCTTTTAAAGTTTTTTATGATGCATTAGACATCGTGGAAGCAAAAAAAGGTGATAATGAAAAATCAGCTTTAGAATTATGGAAAGACGCTTTAACAAACGTTATGCCTCACGTAGAAGTTCGTAGTCGTAGAGTTGGTGGAGCTACATTCCAAATACCAATGCAAATTCGTCCAGATAGAAAAATTTCTACTGCAATGAAATGGTTAATTCTATATGCTAGAAAAAGAAATGAGAAATCTATGGCTGGAAAATTGTCATCAGAAATTTTAGCAGCAGCTAAAGAAGAAGGTGCAGCAGTTAAGAAAAGAATGGATACTCACAAAATGGCAGATGCAAATAAAGCATTCTCTCACTTCAGATTTTAATAAATAAGAAATGGCAAGAGATTTAAAATATACAAGAAATATTGGAATTG
>NZ_CAXBFR010000002.1:0-78090 GCF_963975005.1 uncultured Flavobacterium sp. | reverse complement strand
TGCATTGTATAAAAATATTTTTCGGATGTTCCAATTGTTTGCTCCCAGTGCTTTTAGAATTCCTATCATTTGAGTTCTTTCTAAAATCAATACAAGTAATGCTACTATCATATTAATAGTCGCAACGATAATCATTACAATTAATATGATTACAATATTGAAATCAAATAACTTTAACCATTCGAAAATACTATAATATTTTTCTTCAATGGTTGTACTATTATATGTAGGAGGAATTTCTTTATAAATCTCTTCTCCTTTTTGTTTAATTTGAGTAAAATCGTCAATAAAAACTTCGAATGCACCAACTTGATCGTCTTTCCATTTATTGATTTTTTGGATATGACGAATATCTCCTATTATATAGGAAGCATCAAATTCTTGAAAACCCGAATTATAAATGCCGACAATTTTAAAAACACGTAAATTAGGCTTGTTGCCTGATTCTTTTAGAAAATAGGTTTTGAATTTATCTCCTAATTTTAGATTTAACCTTTTTGCTATATATTGAGAAATTAATACTTCTTCATTTAAGTCTGATTTTAAATTTGGCATTTTACCTTCAACCAAATATTCCTTTAGGTTTTTGAAATTATAATCTTTACCTGCTCCTTTAAATATAATTCCTTCAAAAGTTTCTTCGGTATGGATAATTCCTGCCTTGCTTGCTGTTGCTTGAACATGGCTTATACCTGAAACATTTTTAAACTTTGGATAAAAATTCTGTTTTATTGATATGGGTTCTTTTGTGACTTCCGATTGATTGTTATCATAATTGGAAATTATAACATGACCATTAAACGCTGCAACTTTTTCTCGAATCTTATTTTGAAGTCCAATTCCAGTAGCTACAGAAACTATCATCATAATAATACCAATTGCTATAGCTGTGATGGCAATTTTTATAATTGGTGAAGAAATACTACTTTTATAACTTTTGGTAGTTATTAGTCTTTTGGAAATAAAATACTCTAAATTCAATTTTGGCTTTACTTTTGATTTCAAAAATACATCTTAAACACGAAATACACTAATAAAATTATTACACCTATATATAATGAGATATTTTACTTTATTTTTTTGCCTTTTGTCTGTTGTTTCTTCTTGTGGAAATTCTATTAAAAACATGGAAAACAAAGAAACTAAAAGAGAAGAAACAATTATTTCAAATAAATCCAAAGCAGTAAAAGAAATAACTGTAAAAAAAACAATTAAACTTGAAACTGAAGTCGATACTGTTTTTAAAACTGGTGCTGATGATTGGAGAACATATTTGCCTGTATTAAAAAAATACACTAATGTTGGCATAGTTGGCAATCAATCTAGTTTGGTTAATTACAATCCAAATTTAGATAATGATACAGAATATTACACTAAAACTGCAACAGACACAATACACTTAGTTGATTGGTTGATTGACTCAAAAATAAAAGTATCTAAAATATTTGCTCCAGAACATGGTTTTAGAGGAACGGCCGATGCTGGTGAATTAATTGTAGATGGAAAAGACACTAAAACAGGTTTACCTATAATATCCTTATATGGAAACAACAAAAAACCAAAGCCAGAACAATTAGAAGGAATTGACGTAATAGTTTTTGACTTACAAGATGTTGGTGCTAGATTTTACACCTATATATCATCCCTTCATTATGTGATGGAAGCATGTGCAGAAAATAATATTCCTCTGATTGTTTTAGACAGACCAAATCCAAATGGAGGAATAGTTGATGGTCCAATTTTAGAGAAAGAAAACACTAGTTTTGTTGGAATGCATCAAATTCCGGTATTACACGGAATGACTATTGCAGAATATGCTATGATGATAAATGATGAAAAATGGCTAGCTAATGGCATTCAGTGTGATTTAAAAATTGTAAAGTGTTTGGATTATAATCATAATATGAAATATAATTTACCAGTAAAACCATCACCAAATTTACCCAATGCAAAATCAATAAATTTATATGCAAGTTTATGTTTATTTGAAGGAACAAATGTAAGTGTTGGAAGAGGAACTGAACAGCAATTTCAAGTTTATGGCTCTCCATTTTTACCTGTAAGCGATTTTAGTTTTACTCCAAAACCAAATGAAGGAGCAAAAGATCCATTATATAATGGTGTACTTTGTTATGGTGAGGATTTATCAAAAATTAAAAGAGTAAAAGAACTAGAACTAAAATGGTTATTAAAAGCTTATGAAGTGACACAAGATAAATCTAAATTCTTTAATTCGTTTTTTATTAAACTAGCAGGTACTAAAAGTTTACAAGAGCAAATTGAAGCAGGATTTTCTGAAAAAGAGATTCGAAAAACCTGGAAAAATGATTTAATCGAATTTAAAGCAATGCGAGAAAAGTATTTGATTTATGAATAAGTCACAAATTGGAAAAGTATAAAATCCAAAAAGGAGCTTTAATTATTTAACTAAAGTGGTAATTTCTCTTTCATTTTTTCTACGATATTATAAGCAGCTGGACAAATTGGAATATTTTTCAGTGTTAAATCTGTAATTTGATTGAACTTTTTTCTATCTGTGTGAGGGAATTCGCGACAAGCTTTTGGACGAACATCATAAATAAAACAAGTATTGTCAGAATCTAAAAAATGACAAGGAACACTTTGCAATACATAATCATCATCTTCGTCTACTTTTAGATATTGCTCAATAAACTGTTGTGGTTTTTGTTTTAAATGCTTCGAAATTCTTTCAATATCTGCTGAAGTAAACAAAGGCCCTGTCGTTTTGCAACAATTAGCACAATCTAAACAATTGGTTTTCTTGAATTCTGCATCATGTAAGTCTTGCATTACATAATCTAAATTTTTAGGGGTTTTCTTTTTTAACTTAACAAAATACTTTTTGGTTTCGATATGCGTATCTTTGGCAAGCTTTACGAGTTCGTTTAGATTAGGTTTTAACATTATTCAATTTTATTTAAGCTGTAACAAATTTAGCCTTTTAAACTCATAAACTCCTAAACTCTTACCCTTTTTATTATGAAAGACCTTTTCGGAAAAGCCATTTTAGATTATCAAACCAATAATTCTCCTGAAGATTTAATTACTGAAACTTCTATTTCTGAAGCTGATGAAATGAGCGTTGCCTATCTTTTTAGAAGTTTTAATGAAATGCCAATAATTGAACAAAAAGCGTTGCAGTTAGTAAAAGGTAGGATTTTAGATGTTGGTTGTGGTTCAGGAACTCATTCACTTTACTTACAAGAAAAAGGCTTTGACGTAACTTCTATTGATATTTCTGAAAATGCCATAAAAGCTTGTAAACTTCGTGGTTTAAAAAACGCTAAAGTTCAAGATATTTTGACCCTTGAGAATGAAAAATACGATACTATTTTACTTTTAATGAACGGAACTGGTATTTTTGAAACCTTAGAAAATTGTTCAAAATACCTTCTGAAATTAAAATCACTTTTAAATAAGAACGGACAAATTTTAATTGACAGTTCTGATATCATTTATATGTTTGATGAAGGTGAAGACGGTGGAAGATGGATTCCAAGTGATGGTTATTATGGAGAATTAACTTTTACCATTAAATATAAAGGAGAAACAGAAGAAACTTTTCCTTGGCTATATTTGGATTACAACACGCTTCAAAATGCTTGTTTTGATAACGGCTTGCAATGCGAATTAGTTCTAGAAGGTGCACATTTTGATTATTTGGCTAAACTTTCTAACTAAATTCTAATAAAAAATTACAAACCACAATTAATAGTTTGGAGTTTAAAACATTGACTTTTTATATATTACTTTAAAAAGTATTACCAATAAAAATTATGGGATATTTAAATATTTATGGGTTTGTAATGAAATTCTCCATTGTGGATTATTCATAACATAATCTACAATTAAAGGAGTCATTTCTTCATTTTTACTCCATTCAGGTTGTAAAAACAGAATGGCATTCGGATTCACTTTTGCAGCTTGTTCTTCAGCAAATTGAAAATCGTGTTTGTTGTAAATGATTACTTTTAGTTCGTTTGCAATGGCATAAGCGTCATCAACAGGCAATTTATTTTTCTTTGGTGAAAGACAAAACCAATCCCATTCACCTGAAACAGGATAAGCACCCGAAGTTTCAATATGAACGTTTAAATTTTTATTTTTCAATCTTGACGTTAAAACAGACATATCCCACATTAAAGGTTCTCCACCAGTAACGACAACTGTTTCTGCATATTTCTTAGCATTCTCTACAATAACATTTGTATTTGTTGGAGGATGTAAAGTAGCATTCCAACTTTCTTTCACATCACACCAATGACAACCTACATCACAACCACCAATTCTTATAAAATAAGCTGCTGTTCCTGTATGGAATCCTTCTCCTTGAATGGTATAAAATTCTTCCATTAACGGAAGCATTTCTCCTTTATTGACTGCTATTTGTGTTTCTTTATCTAACATTTTTTCTTTAATAGTCAGCAAAGATAAGGATTAGTGATTAGTAAATAGTAATTAGTGACTAGTAATTAGTGGTTTTTTACTATTTTTGAAATAAATAGCAGTCTAGCAAATAATCAAAAAATCATGAAAAAATATTTTATCCAAAAAGAACCTTTTGTAGTTCCAACGACAGACGGAAAGTTGATTGAAGAACATCACGGAATTCCAACCACTGGAAACAAAAATATTTCAATTGCTCACATGATTGCGCCACCAAAATGGTCAGAACCTTTTCAAACTCCAGAATTTGAAGAATATACTTATGTGATTTCTGGCAAAAAACAATTTATTATAGAGGAAGAAATTATTGTTTTAGAAGCTGGTCAATCTATAAAAATTGAAGCTAATACTAGAGTTCAATATTCAAATCCGTTTGATGAACCTTGTGATTATATTTCAATTTGCAAACCTGCTTTTGATTTTAACAAAGTACATCGCGAAGAATAATTATTCCTTCATATCTTTCAACAAACCTATAGCAAAGTAACCAATAATTGCAATTCCGAATAAAATGCAAATCCACATAAATGCTTTTGATTGCCAAAATGGTTTTTCAGAAGCATTTCCTTTTTCAGATGCAATTTTAGTAAAATTTGAAATTGTTGCTTTTGGATAATCAATTTTAGATTCTTTAATAAAATTATCCAAATCATATTGAGGCTTAGTTAATGTAGAATCAATAACAACTTCATACTTTTCATTACTCTTTAAATCTGATATCACATATAATGAATTTTGCAGTAATTCAATTTTCGAAAAATCTAAAGGTTGATTGTCTTGGTTTTCAATTTCAATTGTGAATTCTTTTTCGAAAAACCCATTTAACTGAAACGAATTTGAAGTATTTGAGTTTAATACAAAACTTGAAATTTCTTGTTGATAGTTTTCAGTCTGTCTCTTTATAGTTCTAATCTTATTTACAAATAATGTAGCATTTCTTGAAAACAACTTATTCGAAATCGTAAATGCAATTTCATCAACTTTTTGAAAATGATCAGCTGAAAAAGTAATTATTGATTTCTTGTCTTTCTTATTTTCTGTAATTTTATATTGAAAATCTTTAAGAATTGAAGTTTCAATTGCTCTTTGTTCTCCTTTTAAATAACCAATTTTCAAAATATTAATAGGTAATGACTTTGTGTCTTTGAATTCAATGTTTAAAAATTTATAATTATTTGATGGAAATGGAATAACTATTTCTACAGAAGTTCCGTTTTCACTATTCAAATCTGATAATATTTGATTAGCGACTAAACCAAACCATTCTTTTTGATCATTACTTCCACTTATACTATAATTTTTACTGATTTTTGAATTTGAGATTTCTAATACCAAAACTCCATTAAATTTTTCATTATAATTGTTTATCACAAAAGAACTAATAGAATCTTTAATTGATGATTTATTGATGATTTCTAATTTTTCAAATAGCAAATCATTTCGATTAGAATTATTAAAAACAACATATGGAACTTCATTTTTACTTTTATCTAAAATTCTGAAATAATCTAAATTATCATGACTAGCAGATCGAACTTTTGAATCAATTAGAATTTTATGAAACCCATCTTCTTTGATGTTTTCAATTGTGCCTTTATGACTTTGGGCAAATCCAAAAGCACCAATAAATGTTATAAATATTAAAACTCTAATTCTCATGTGATTCATTTTTTGAAGTTTCATCAACTACTAATTTTTTGATTTTTTGGTACACAAATGATATAATCAAAATTAATACACCTAATAATATGAATGCAATTATCTTTCCAGTTTCAGAAACATTATTAATGTCGTATGCAAATAATTTAATTATCGTTAATCCCAATAATGACAAAGCAATTATTCGCAAATTTTTCCATTGTTGTTTAATTCCGATAATTAGAAAAACAAAAGAGAAAATTCCCCATAAAATAGGGTAGCCAATTTTTATAATTTGTCGTTTGATAGTGTCAAATTTGAAATCTAAATATTGTTCTTTTTCATAAACTATATAATAATCACTTGAATTTGTTTTAGGAAAAGCATTTGCAAATTCAACTTTATCAATATTATCTTGAGAAAAGTGTAAGCTATGAGTCATAATTTCATTACTTAATACATACACAATTGCAAACACAAACAACCAAGGAGCAATTTTTGAATTAAGAATTTTTAATTTAGGTTCAGTTGTTGCGATTCTATAGATTTGAAATCCAAAATAAATCAAACATCCAAAAATGATGTAATGTAAATAAAAGGCATAATTAACTTTTGAACCTTGAATTATGTTTGTGATAATTTCTTTATTTGGAAGGCTGTAAAACCAAACAACATAAAGCAATGTGCTAATTAGTGCTATAAAAACCAATATATTTCTAAAGATTATATTTTTATATTTCGAAACCAAAAACAAGAAAATAGCTGTAAATGCAAAATGATAAGTCACAGTAAATGACAATGCAGAACTTGAATTACTCAACCATTGATTTGATTGGTAAATTGTTTCTAGAATTCCAGTAAAATAAAGCACAAAAGTCGTTGCAATTAGTATAGCTTTTTTATAAAAAACTGCATTAAAAGTGAAACTGAATATTTTGGAATTGTTTTCTTCTTTCTTCAATATGAAATAAGAAAGCACTAATGAAGCCACAACTATAATTCCTGTAATAAATATTGGGTTTAAAATAATAGACAATTGATTTTCGTTGAAAACATATTTCTGCCAATCCAACATTAAACTAACAATTGTTAAAAACTGAACTATAATTGCTCCAATTTTAAACGAATTAATTTTCGATTTTTGTGATAACCAAAACAGTAAAACTGCTTCCGCTGCCCAAAACATAGTGATTTGATTTCCTTCAAATTGTATTGGAATAGTTAATGTAACAAAAGTTAAGACTAAACCAATTAGTAAATAGATAGCATTTTTGTCTAATCCAAATTTTCTATATAAAATAATGGCATAAACCAAGTTATACAAAGCTAGTAATAAAGTAAACATTCCTTTGAAGTTGATTCCCCAATTGTGAATGATTCCTAATCCTAAACCAAAGAATAAGAATGTATTTGCAACTAATATTCCGTATTCAATACCTGAAAAAACACCCTTGTTTCTTAAATTATTCAGTACAATTACAATGCTGAAAATAAAATAGAATAATGTAGCAAATAACAAAGCTCCTAAATGTGGTAATTTATTGTCGTATAATTCTGTTGTATACCACGAAGAAAACAAAACACTAGTTAGGATAAATGATAAAATAGTAACTACTTTCCATTTTTTAAAATAAGCAATTGCAAGTAATCCAATATTTAAAATTGCGATATATGAGAACAAAACGACATAATTTCCATCTCCAGTGCTAATCATAAAAGGAACTGCAAAACCACCAATATAGGATAAAACAGCTAATTCTTGTCTGTTGTATGAAATTGAAACCAAGACACTAAAAGCTGTAATTACAATCATAATTGCAAAAGCAACGGTTTGATTAAACAATTGATACTCATGAAAAGCTATAGCAATTGTAAAATAGAAAATACTAGTGGCTCCTGCTACTAAAACTGAACTAAAAGCTGCAAAATTCTTTTTGAGTTTGTGGGCAATTACCATGACTAATGAACCCGCTAAAATTCCGATTCCAACTCTTGCAGGTTCGTTTATCCAATCTTTATCTATGGCAAATTTTACAAAAAAGCTTATTCCTAAAACCAGAATTAAGATTCCAATTTTATTGATAAGATTTTCACCTACAAATTTTTCTAAATCAGGATTATTTTCTCTAAAAGTTTCAAACCAAGATTTCTTTGGAATGTAAACTGGTTTTGGTTCAGGTTTGTATTTTGGTGCAGAAATAGATTCAACAACTTCAAGTGGTTTTTCTACAATTATTTGTTTCACTTTTGGAGTTTCAACAACAACTGGTTCTATTGGTTTTGTTTCTTCTATTGGTTTAACAACTTGCTCTAAAGGTTTATCCTTTTTTTGGATAGTTTTAGCATCAAGTTCTTTTTTTAGTTCAGAAATACTTTCGTTCATTCTATAGAATGAATCTTGTAAGTTTTTAAACTTCGAATTCATTGAACTATAAATTAGAACAACTAAAATCAATATCACAAATAAAAAAAACTCTAACATTGTATACTTTTTTTTAAAAGATTTAATCAAATGTAAGAAAATAACTGGTAGATATTAATTATGTCTTTAACATTTCAAGTATTCTTTGTTCTACGGGTTCAGTTTCCCAAATCTGTTCTATACTTTCCATAGCCAAAATTTCTTGCATAATTTCATTTTGTCTATCGCCAACAGCCAATGCTTCTGCATAAGGTTGATCGCTAAAAGTTACACGACTATATAAAGGAATCCATTTGTCTGGATGTTTTTCTGAAAACCATTTTTCAATTTTCTTTTGCAACAAGAAATTTGGATCAGCTGTTTTCGTACTCATTTCCATGAAATTTCTATAGGATAATTCGGCAATGGCATCAGCATTTGGTTTGCGCGAGTTTTCATATTCTGTAAAAATGGTTTGCCAGTCATCACCATATTTCTCCATTAACTCATTAAGAATTGTAATATCTTCAAAACCTGCATTCATTCCATGACCATAAAAAGGGACAATTGCGTGACAAGCATCACCAATTAAAGCAACAGTATCATTATGTGTCCAAGGAAAACATTTCATGGTTACCAAATAACTCTTTGGATTTTTGAAGAAATCTTTCACTAAATCTGGAATAACTTCTGTAGTTGAAGGAAAATATTTGGCGAAAAAGTCAACTAATATTTTCTCATCATCTAATTGCTCAAAAGAATTCTCTCCTTCAAAAGGCATAAATAAAGTACAAGTAAAACTTCCATCTAAATTAGGCAAAGCAATCAACATAAAATTTCCTCTAGGCCAAATATGCAAAGAGTTCTTATCTAACTTATGCGTTCCATCTTCATTAGCTGGAATATTTAATTCTTTATAACCAATTTCAAGAAACTCTTGCGAATAATTAAACATGCTTTGACGTTGCATTCTATGTCGAACTCTTGAAAAAGCACCATCAGAACCAAAAACCATGTCGTATTTATGTTCCGTCCACTCCCCTCTTTCGTCTTCACCAATATGGAGAATTGCTTCAGATAAGGAAACATCCCAAACTTTTTGTTCAAAGAAAAACTCAACACCCTCAACTTCGGCTAAGTCAATCATTTTACGATTCAAAACTCCGCGTGAAAGCGAGAAAATAGCTTCTCCATCTTTTCCATATTTCTGATAATTCAACGATTGGTCCATATTATGAATCGCACGTTTATCCATTGGAATGCCAATTTTTTTGATATCGTCAGCAATTCCGATGTTCTCTAAAGCTCTCCAACCACGATTTGACATCGCAAGATTGATACTTCTTCCTGAAAATTTAATGTTTCTAATATCTGGACTCCTATCGTAAACGTGAACAGTATGACCTGCTTTTTTTAAATATATAGCTAATAATGAACCTACTAAACCTGCTCCAACTACTGCGATTTTTTTAGAACTCTGCATAATTATTCTTTTCTTATTACAAAAATAACGATTATTAATAGTTTTAAGGCAAGTTTTTAATTCAAATAGTATTATTTTTTGTTTAATCATATTGTGTTTAAGTTAAACAAATTGATTATATTTGAACTTTAAAACAAAATTATGGTTCAATTTAATAAAGAAGATGTTCAAAAACTTCCAAAAATAAATCGCTTAAACCTTATAAATAGTTGTACAGGTTATAAATCGGCAAATCTTATTGGAACAAAATCAAAAGATGGAAAATCAAATGTGGCAATTTTTAGTAGCATTACCCATTTAGGAAGTGATCCTGCTTTATTGAGTTTTATTTTAAGACCAGCAACTGTTCCTAGAAACTCTTATACGAATATGAAAGAAACAGGTTATTTTACGGTTAACCATATAACAGAAGAAATAATTGCTCAAGCTCATCAAACTTCTGCGGCATATGATTATGGAATTTCTGAATTTAAAATCACAGGTTTAGAAGAAGAATATCATAATGAAATTAAAGAACCTTTTGTAGCTAAAAGTCCAGTTCAGATTTTATGTAAATATTTAAGTGAATATGAAATTAAAGAGAACAATTGCATTCATATTTTAGCTTCGATTGAAACTATATTCTGTGACGAAAAAATAATCACAACTGATAATTGGTTGCAATTAGAAAAAGGAAATGTAGTGGTTATAAATGGTTTAGATGGTTATTGTTTGCCCAAATTAATTGACCGATTTGAATATGCTAGACCAAATACTGAAACAAAATCAATGCTGAAAAATGACTCACAAAAAAATTAATTTACCACAGAAAACATGTATTGTTTGTCAATTACATTTTTCTTGGCGAAAAAAATGGGAAAAAAATTGGGATGAAGTTAAGTATTGCAGCGAAAAATGCAGAAAGAATAAAAATTTTCAGTAATTGGCACTCACTCTTACTTTTATAGAATTTATAATAATGCTTTATACAGTTTCAAAAAAATGAATAATCTAGTTTGGTTTAGAAATAATTTAAGAGTTGATGATAATATAGCTTTATCAGAAGCCTGTAAAAGTTCAGGAAAAACTATTGGAATTTATTGCTTTGATCCAAGATGTTTTGCTAAAACAACATACGAATTTAAAAAAACAGAAAAGTTTAGAGCTAAATTTCTTTTGGAAACTATTTCAGAATTAAAAGAAAATCTTCTTCAAAAGAATATTTCGCTTTTAATTTACTTTGATAAACCTGAAAATGTTTTAGAAAAAGTTATTGATGAGCACGATATTTCCATCGTCTTTACTCAAAAAGAATGGACAAATGAAGAAACTGATGTCAATAAAAATATCAAAAATCAAATTTCAACTGTAACTTTTAAAGAATATTATGACCAATTTTTGTTTCATCCTGAAGATATTCCGTTTGAGAATTTAAAAGATTTGCCTCAGGTTTTTACAGTTTTTAGAAAAGAGTGTGAAAAAAAAGTTGCTATAAGGAAGACAAATTCTATTTCATCAAAGTCTAAAGAAAACAATATTGATAATAAAACATCTATTCCACATTTAACTGATTTAGGATTTGAAGAGTTTGATGTAGACCAAAACACAACTTTCCCTTTTAAAGGTGGAGAAAATCAAGCTTTAAAACGAATTGAAAACTATTTTTTTGAAACACAGAACTTGTCAAAATACAAACAAACTAGAAATGGTTTAATTGGCAGCAATTATAGTTCAAAATTATCAGCTTGGTTAGCTAATGGAAGTGTTTCAGCAAAAACAATATATTGGAAAGTCAAACAATATGAAGAACAAGTTGAAGCCAATGAAGATACATATTGGTTAATTTTTGAATTAATTTGGAGGGATTATTTCAAGTACGTTTCGATGAAATTTGGCAACAAAATTTTTCAAATTGATGGAATTCTTAATAACAAATACGATTGGAAATTCAATAAAAAAGCTTTTGATCAATGGATTTCGGGAAACACTAACGAACCTTTTGTAAATGCAAATATGATTGAATTAGCCAAAACGGGTTTTATGAGTAATCGTGGAAGACAAAATGTTGCGAGTTTTTGGGCAAAAGAGCAACAACAAGATTGGAGAATTGCTGCTGCCTATTTTGAAAGTATACTAATTGATTATGATGTGCATTCTAATTATGGCAATTGGATTTACAATGCTGGTGTTGGAAATGATCCAAGAGACAGAAAATTCAATATAAAAAGACAAGCCGAAATGTATGACGGAAAAGGGGAATATCAAAAAATTTGGTTAAAATGAAAAAACTTAGATTGCTACTTGGCGACCAACTGAATAGTCAACATTCATGGTTTGAAAATGTTGATAAAAACACGATATATTTAATGGCCGAAATGCAACAGGAAACAGATTATGTAAAACATCATATTCAAAAAGTAGTTGCTTTTTTCTTGTCAATGCGGAATTTTGCAGATGATCTAAAATCAAAAGGTCATGAGGTGATTTATTTTAAAATTTCGGCGGAAAATAATGCACAAGATTTGGAGAAGATAATTACTAAATGCATTGAAGAATATCAAATATCTCACTTTGAATACCAACTTCCAGATGAATATAGATTAGACAAACAATTAAAAAATATATGTTCAACCTTAAAAACTGAAAGTAAAGCATATGATACCGAACATTTTTATACTTCTAGAACTGAACTAACTGAATTTTTTGAAGGTAAGAAATTATTGTTGATGGAAAATTTCTATCGAATGATGCGTAAAAAACATCATGTTTTAATGCAAGGTTCACAACCAGAAGGAAATCAATGGAATTTCGACAAAGACAATAGGTTGAAATATAAAGGTCAAGTTCCTATTCCAAATGAAATTACTTTCAATCAAAATATTGAAGGAGTTCTGAACGAAATTGAAAAAGCAAATATTACTACTTTTGGAAAAATTGATGTCAAGAAATTTAATTGGCCTACTTCAAGGGAAGATTGTTTAAAACAGTTAGATTATTTCTGTGAAAATTTATTGACCCATTTTGGCGATTATGAAGATGCAATGCATACAGATCAAAAATTCTTATTTCATTCGCGTTTGTCATTTGCTATGAATAGTAAAATGCTTTCTCCAAAAGAGGTTGTTGAAACCGTTGTTGCTTTTTATCACGAAAATGAAGATGATATTACTATTTCTCAAGTCGAAGGATTTGTTCGTCAGATTTTAGGATGGCGCGAATATGTTCGTGGAATTTATTGGAAAGAAATGCCAAATTATGCACAAATGAATGCTTTGGAAAATCACAATAAATTACCTGCTTTTTATTGGACTGGAAAAACCAAAATGACTTGTATGCAAAAGGCAATTTCGCAAAGTTTAGAAGAAGCTTATGCACATCATATTCAGCGTTTGATGATAATCGGTAATTTTTCTTTACTGACTCAAATCCATCCAGACGAAGTTGATGCTTGGTATTTAGGCGTTTATATAGATGCCATTGAATGGGTAGAATTACCGAACACTCGTGGTATGAGCCAATATGCTGATGGTGGAATTTTAGCTACAAAACCTTATGTTTCTTCTGGAAGTTATATTAACAAAATGAGTAATTATTGTGCTAATTGCCATTATAATGTTAAAGACAAATTTGGAGAAAAAGCTTGTCCGTTTAACACTTTATACTGGAATTTTCTTGACGAGAAAAAACAATACTTTGCCAATAATCAAAGAATGGGAATGATGTTGAATATGCTAAAAAAAATGAATCCAGAAGAATTAGCTAAGATAAAGGAAAAAGCAAACCATATTATTGAAAATATAGAACAGTATTAAACTACTTCTTTTTTAGCAGGAATATCAACTATTATGTGACCCCAATTTTCTCCTGTTTTAATTCTGTGTAATTGCATTTCAGAAATTCCAAATTCCTTGGCAATTAATCGTAATCTAGTTTTTCTGTTTGGATCTAAAATTCTCTTTTTTAATCTTATAACGTCTGTTGAAGACAATTTTGCTCCATCACGTTTTATATTAAAAGCTTGTAATCTTTTGAAAGCAGCTTTTACAGCTGGACTTTTTGTACCATGTACTCTCATTTCTTCATAAGTTGCCCATTTTAAATTATTTATGTGATTATTTAGTTTATTGTAATCTAAATGCAATACATATTGTTGATTTTCAGCATCTTTAGGAATGAATAATTCTGCTATCATTTTATGCAATCCATGATGATAATTTACAACTTCATTGTTGTTTTGACGCTTATATCTTAGATAAACAAAACCCTCAATCATAGAACCTTTTAAAATTCTACCTTCGTTTATGTCATCCGTAAAACTTTTTAATTGACCATGATTTGAAACGGCATATCTTACTTTACCTTCTACTTCAATTTCAAATTCTTTCCACTCTTCTTTTACCCTTTTGAAATTATCCATACTTTTTTTATTTTTGAAATATAATTTTTTCTCCAACATTCATTTTCTGTGATTTTGCTAAAACGCCACACATATGAAACAACATTCGTGCTCCTACATTTCCATCCCAATCGTCTTCTCCTGGTGCAACTTCTACTAAATCAAAACCAATAATTTCTTTATTAGATTCTGCCAAACGACTTAATAAATAAGTTGCTTGTTCATAAGACATTCCTCCTGGAACTGGTGTTCCTGTATTTGGTGCATATAAGCGACTCATTCCGTCAATATCAAAAGAAATACAAACTTTTTGAGGTAAAGAATAAATTAAATGATCACATAAATGTTGCCAAGTATTTCCTTCAAAAAGTTGCTTTTTGATGTCAGTATCTGTGTGAACTAAAACTCTTCCTTCTTGTTTTTTTACAACTTCAACTTCTTGTTCACAAAAATCACGAATTCCGACTTGTACTATTTTTGAAATTTGTGGAATTTGAAGTGCATTATACATTATGGAAGCATGAGAATATGTAAATCCTTCGTAGGCAATACGCAAATCCATATGCGCATCTAAATGTAGAATTCCGAAGTTTTCATGTTTGCTAGCTAAAGCTTTATAATACCCCAAAGGAGTTGAATGATCTCCACCAAGCAAAACTACTTTTTTCCCTTTGCTTAACCAATGTAATGTTTGTTGTTCAATAGCTTCCACCATATTAGAACAGGCATAATTTATTTCTTCTAAACCTTTATTTAAACTTGGGTTTTCTGCAATACTTTCTCCTTCTTCTAATGCTTTAATTATTGGTTGTGCTAATTCTTTATATTTTTTTGAATTGGAAGCTAAATTCTTTGCTGGTTCATCTAAATATATGCCTAATTTCCATAGTTCTGGAAACTCTTGATGCAATAAATCAATTTGAAATGATGCCTCTAAAACAGCTTCTGGCCCTTCCCTTGCTCCTGCACCATAACTAACCGTAACTTCCCAAGGAACAGGAATTACAATAATTTCTGATTGTTCAGTTGAAAATGGTAATCCAAAAACGGTAGCATCTGCTAAGCCTGGTTGTGATGGATCAAATGAGTTAATAATTTCTTCTTTAGTCATAATTTAAATTCAGCCTTTTAATTTACAAACTTACAAAATTAGTATTAAATATAATTTACAGATATCCTTTAAAAGTTAAAACACTCTTAACATGATATTTGTCATCTAATTAATAAAGTTCAATAGGCACCTTTGTTAATTAAAATAAACAATTATAGCATGAATCAAAAACCTACACATACTTTTCATATCCCAGTTATGGGATTAGCATATACAATTGATAGCCCAATACGATTAGCTCATTTTGGGATTTCATCAGTGATATCAATTACTGACGATGAGATTATTGAAAAAATGAGCGCATTTTATAGTGAAAAATTTAACGTACCTTATCAAGAAATTACACAAAAAATATACGATTATAGAGCTAAAAGAATTACACAATATTTAAATTTGGTAGAAACTATAGTAAAAGATAAATTTAAAAAATTTAAGACTGAATTATCAGAAAGTAAAGTATTTTTAGAAAGTTATGCTTCAATGTTGCCTAATAAATCTGACATAAAGAAAAACTTAGAGTCTTTTATCAATGATGAAATTACAAAAAAGGAAACTATCAAAAATTATTTAGAACAACATCTTGTTTCTGGTGAAATTGATGTGAATATTATGACTAAAGTTGACAAAGAAAATTTTAATAAGAAAGAACAATTACCAATAGAATTTAATGATGCTCATGCTGCACTAAGAGGTTTTGCTAATAGCAATTTAACTTCTTCTGTTGTCCTTTCAGCAGGAATGAATCCAAGATTGTATAGTTATTTCGAAAGTTTTAAAGATTTTTTTCCTGATTCAAAATTCAATTTAAAAAAGAAAATAATTTTAAAAGTGAGCGATTTTCGTTCGGCTATGATTCAGGGAAATTTTTTAGCTAAAAAAGGACTTTGGGTTTCAGAATATAGAATAGAATCGGGGTTAAATTGTGGTGGACATGCGTTTGCTACTGATGGCTTTTTGTTAGGACCCATTTTGGAAGAATTTAAAGAAAAGAAAGATCAATTGATTCAATCAGCACACGATTTATTGATTAAAGCTTTGGGGCAAAAAGAAATGCCTATTCCTCAAAAACCATTGACCTTAAAAATTACAGCACAAGGAGGTGTTGGAACTGCAGAAGAACATAATTTTTTATTAAGCTATTATAAATTAGATTCAATAGGTTGGGGTTCTCCTTTTCTATTAGTTCCTGAGGCAACTTCTGTTGATAATGAAACACTAAATTTATTAGCAAATGCCAAAGAAGACAATTTTTATTTAAGCAATATTTCTCCGTTAGGTGTTCCGTTTAATTCAGTAAAAGGCACAACAAATGAAATGTGGAAACAAAATAGAATTGACGAAAACAATGCCGGAAGTTCGTGTCCAAAAAGATTATTGGCTTTAAGCAAAGAACATGATAAAAAAGGTTTGTGTACCGCCTCTAAAAAATACCAAGATATTAAATTGGAAGAATTAGAAACTAGTAAAGAAAGTTATTCATCTGCTGAATTTAAAAAACTAAAAACTAAAATTACAGAAAAATCTTGTCTTTGTGTTGGATTGGTAAATGCAGCTTATTTAGAAAACAACATAGAAATAAAAGGACAACAGCAAGGAGTAGTGATTTGTCCTGGACCAAATTTAGCTTATTTTGATAAAGAAATTTCATTATCCGATATGGTAAAACATATTTATGGAAATAAAAATGTAATGTCTGATCTCAACCGACCAAATGTTTTTGTTAAAGAATTAAAAATGTATGTTGATTATTTACGAAATGAAATCGATGATTTTACCAATGAAATTTCAGCAGGACAAATTAAAAAATGGAATTCATTTAAAAACAATCTATTAGTGGGAATTGATTATTATGAAAATTTATTTAGTAATATTGATTTCTTTAAGAGTGAAAAAACTAAAATTCTAAATCAAATCAAGAAATACCAAATGCAGTTAAATGAAATTGAAATTCCAACTATAGTTTTAATTTAAACTTTTTCAACTGATTATAAAAAAAGAGGAATTTCGTTATTACATGAAATTCCTCTTTTTATATAAATACAATTTTGTTAATGAGATAATATACCTTGTTTCAGTACTTGTCCAAATTCATACATATCTTCAAAAGAAGTGTATAATGGCACTGGTGCTAAACGAATTACATTGGGTTCTCTCCAGTCTGTGATTACTCCATTTTTCATTAGGTAATCGAATAAACTTCTCCCTTCACCATGAAGAAAAACAGATAATTGACAAGCTCTTTCTTCTTGATTTGAAGGTGTAATGATTTCAAATGTACTATCTACTTCTTTATCAATTTCATGAAGAATATATTCTAAATAGGCTGTAATTAAATTACGTTTTTTGATTAGTTTTTTCATTCCAATTTCTGCAAACATATCTACAGAAGCCAAATATGGTGCTAAAGATAAAATTGGTAAGTTACTAATTTGCCATCCATCTGCACTTCGAGCTGGATCAAATTTTGGTTCCATTAGAAAACGTCTTTCTTTGTTATGTCCCCACCAACCTGCAAATCTTGGCAAATCTGTATTATTATGATGTGCTTCGTGAACGAAATATCCTGAAGCATTTCCTGGTCCAGAATTCATATATTTATAACTACACCAAGCTGCGAAATCTACTTTCCACTCGTTTAGTTTTAATTCAACATTTCCTGCTGCGTGCGCTAAATCCCAACCCACATAAGCTCCGTATTTGTGACCTGCTTCTGTTATGGTTTTTATATCAAATACTTGACCTGTGTAATAATTTACTCCACCGATTAGTACTAAAGCTAACTCATCTCCTACTTCATCAATCTTAGCTAACACATCTTCTAGACGAATGTTGTGTTCTCCTTCTCTTCTTTTAATTTCTACAATAGCATCTTCTGGTTTTAATCCATGAAAATGAACTTGACTTTGAAACATGTATTGATCAGATGGAAAAGCTTTTTCTTCGCAAATGATTTTATATTTTTTTGGTGTTGGATTGTAAAATGAAACCATTAACAAGTGAAGGTTTACGGTCAACGTATTCATTACTCCAATTTCTGAAGGTTTTGCTCCAACGATTTCTGATAAAGGTTGGCAAAAACGTTCTTGATAATCCCACCAAGGTTTGTCGGCATAAAAATGCCCTTCTACCGCTAAGTTTGCCCAATCGTTCATTACTTCATCCACATAAGCTTTTGTTCTAACTGGTTGTAAACCTAATGAGTTACCTGTAAAATAAATTACTTGTTTTCCGTTTACTTTTGGAAAAATAAATTCATTTCTGTAGTGACTTAATTCGTCTTGTGCATCTAATTGTTGTGCAAATTCTCTTGTATTCTGAAAATCCATTGTGGTTATTGGTTTGAAGTGTAAAAATAGCGAAAAGTTTAGAGGTTTAAAAGTATAGCTGTTAAAAGTTTGATTTTGTGTAAGACAATGGCCAACTAGCCCTGATATAAGAATTGTTTGAGCTCTCCTTTTTAGGAAGCGAGTTCTTGTAGCAGGAATATGGTTTTCTAAAATGCCCGAGCCATTCGCTACTGATATTCATCTGCACAAGTCCAAAAAAAAATCTCACCATTGCTGATGAGATTCTATAATTTTGATAATTGCTTTTGATTAAATAATCAACATTGCATCACCATAAGTGTAAAATTTATATTTTTCTTCAATAGCTTGTTTGTAAGCTTCTTTTAATAAATCGTGACCACAAAATGCAGCTGTTGTCATTAAAAGAGTTGATTTTGGCAAATGAAAATTTGTAATCATGCAATTTGCGATTCCGAATTCGTAAGGTGGATAAATAAATTTGTTTGTCCAACCTGAATATGGATTAAGTGTTTGTTGTGAAGAAACTGTACTTTCTATGGCACGCATAGATGTTGTACCTACAGAACAAATACGTTTTTTATTTACTTTTGCATTGTTTACGATATCACACGCTTCTTGAGAAACAATGATTTCTTCTGAATCCATTTTGTGTTTTGATAAATCTTCTACTTCAACTGGATTGAAAGTTCCTAAACCAACATGTAAAGTTACTTCTGCAAAATCTACTCCTTTGATTTCTAATCTTTTTAATAAATGTTTAGAAAAGTGTAAACCTGCCGTTGGTGCTGCAACAGCTCCTTCATGTTTAGCATAGATTGTTTGGTAACGATCTGCATCTTCTGGAGTTACTTCTCTGTTGATGAATTTTGGGATTGGCGTTTCTCCAAGTTCAGTTAATTTACTTCTGAATTCTTCGTAAGAACCATCATATAAAAATCTTAATGTTCTACCTCTTGATGTTGTATTGTCAATTACCTCAGCAACTAATGAATCGTCATCTCCAAAGTATAATTTGTTTCCAATACGTATTTTACGAGCTGGATCAACTAAAACATCCCAAAGGCGTTGTTCTGCATTTAGTTCTCTTAATAAAAACACTTCGATACGTGCACCAGTTTTTTCTTTGTTTCCGAATAAACGTGCTGGAAAAACTTTCGTATTGTTTAAAACCATTACATCCCCTTCATCAAAATAGTCAATAACATCCTTGAACATTTTGTGTTCAATGGTTTTTTCTTTTCTATTGATAACCATTAAACGAGATTCATCTCTGTTTTCTGCTGGATATTCTGCTAATAATTCTTCTGGTAAAGTGAATCCGAAATGTGATAATTTCATATAAGAAAGTTATAAGTTATATGTTATAAGTTGGTTGCCCACACTTTTAACGAGTGCAAATATACGACTGTGGAATAGGCGTTGTCAAGTGTTTTGATGTTTATTTTAAAAAAATCAATGAAAACGCCAAGTCACAATGTTTTATATATCAGAAATATGAAAGCCCAAGCTTTTTAAATCCTCCCAAAAAGTGGGAAATGATTTCGAAACTACCTCAGCTTCATTAATAACTAATGCAGTTTTTAATGCTAATGGTGCAAAAGCCATCGCCATTCTATGATCTTGGTAAGTGTCTATACTTGATTCGATTATTTGATTGTTCGATTGTACAATTGTAAGAGAATCGTTTGTAACTGAAATAGTAGCTCCAAGTTTTGATAATTCGGTTTTCAGCGCTTCTAATCGGTCGGTTTCTTTGATTTTTAAAGTATGTAACCCTGTTAAATGACATCCAATTCCTAATCCGAAACAGGTTACTGCAATGGTTTGAGCAATGTCTGGTGAGTTGTTTAATTGACAATTGATAATTGATAATTGACAATTAGTTGCTTTGCGTAAAAAGATTGAATTTTCTTGAAAAACTGTTTCTACTCCAAAGTCTTTGTATATTTCTGCTAATGCTGAATCTCCTTGTAAGCTATTTTGTTTGTAGCTTGAAAGAGTGATTTGTGTTCCAATTTCTGAAAGGGCAACAATTGAATAGAAATACGAAGCCGAAGACCAATCTGATTCAATGGTGAATTGTGAATTGTGAATTGTGAATTGTGGGTTTACTTTGATGACATTATTTTTAAAATTGGTTTCAACACCTATTTCATTTAGTAATGCTAATGTCATTTTTATGTATGGAATAGATGTAATTTCTCCTTCGAGTGTTAATTCTAAACCATTTTCTAATTTTGGTGCGATTAATAATAAAGCTGAAATATATTGACTACTAACATCTGCTTTTAAGGACACTTTGTTTTTTGTGATTTTTTGACCTTTGATTCTTATTGGTGGAAAACCTTCATTTTCTTCATACGTAATTTCTGCTCCAAGTTGTTTTAAAGCTTCTACTAGAATCTTTATTGGACGTTCTTTCATTCTTGAAGAACCTGTGAGAACAATTTCTCTATCTTCTTTAATAGCAAAAAAAGCGGTTAGAAATCGCATAGCTGTTCCAGCATGATGAACGTCAATTAATTTTGAATTGTGAGTTGTGAATTGTGAGTTGCATAATGCTTCTACCATCACGTTTGAATCATCTGATTGAGAAATGTTTTTTAATTCAATATTTGGATATAAAGCTTGCAATAATAATAAACGATTGGTTTCTGACTTAGAACCCGTAACATTAATTGAAGATTGAGTTTTATTTATACTTGATTGTTGAAGTACTATATTCATTTAATTAGAAACAAATTTTAATCCTACTAATGATAGAATTAATGTGGTTAAAAAAAATACACGCCAAAAAGTTGCTGGTTCTTTGAAAATAAATATTCCAACTAAAACACTACCAAAAGCTCCAATTCCTGTCCAAACGGCATAAGCTGTTCCGATTGGTAATTCTTTTGTTGCTTTTACCAATAACACCATGCTTATGGTTAGGCAAATTAAAAAACCTGTATACCAATAATAAGATATATTTCCTGAAGTTTCTTTTGCTTTTCCTAAGCAAGTTGCAAAACCTACTTCAAAAAGGCCAGCTATTATTAATAAAATCCAGTTCAATTTATTTTAATTTTTCGTTGTTTTGATGTCTATCGTGGTCGCGTTTGGTTTTCAAATCTAACTTTTTATCAAAAGCGGCTTGAAGGTCAATTCCGGTTTGATTGGCAAGACACAAAACTACAAAAACCACGTCAGCTAATTCTTCGCCAAGGTCTTTATTTTTGTCGCTTTCTTTTTCGGATTGTTCTCCGTAACGTCGGGCTATAATTCGGGCTACTTCTCCTACTTCTTCAGTAAGTTGTGCCATGTTTGTTAATTCGTTAAAATAACGAACACCATGTTCTTTTATCCAAGTATCTACTTCTTGTTGGGAATTTTTTAGGTTCATTTTTTATATTTTTTTTAAAATAATTTTTTCTGCTTGATTATCAATCATCATTTTATAAATCATTTTTAAAGTTGCATAATTATTTGTAGGTATTATTGTTTTATTAATTTCAAAATTTGAATTAATTTGAATATTCCCATTAGCAGAAACTGCATTAAGAGAAAAAGTAACTAAACCATCTTCCATTCCAAATGAAACAGGCTTAGGAAGATACTCAACTTCATATCCTTCAGGTACTTTTAAAATAATATTATAAGAATCTTTGAAAGGATAAGGGTAATTTACAGGATATTTTCTTTTTTCTGATTTAAAAGGGTTTTCTTCTAATTGGTAAAAGAGTAATGGTGATATATACATTTTATTACCAATAAGATCAACTGCATTATTGTGCTTAAATGCATAACTTTCAATTATCTCTTTTTCTAAATCTTTTTTATTTTTTATAGAATACTCAGAGACTTCAATGCCATTTATTTTCTTTTCAAGACTTTCTAAATATGATTCTTCACTTAATTTTCCATTTTTTTCTCTAAAAACAAAAGCATTATAATCATTATATATTGTTCGAATTTTTCCAGACAAATGACCTTGATCATTAATTTCCGCCATTAATGTTGTTACTTCATTAGATATTACTTTTTTGCTTAAATCAATTTGTACAGAAAGATCTGCTCCTTCTTTTCTTATAAGTCTTCCAAACCAATTTATAGTTTTTAAAGGCAAAATATCTATTGTAGCATTCTTATTTGTGGCGTCTAAAAGCATAAAGTTTTTATTTTCTTCAACAGCTGCAATTACATAATTAAAGGCTGTTCTATTAGGAAAAATTGCTATTCCATTTGATTGTGTACTCAGCAAAACAGGATTGGCTTCAAAACCAGCATGCCTCAACATTGCAATTAACATAAGATTTATGTCTGCTACATTACCAATATTTTCTTTATAGGCTCTTTTTACACCCTTTTCTGTGTAAATTCCATGTTTTTCATTCCAATTCATTTTTTTCTGTACATGACTAAAAATCTTATTTATTTTTTCTTTATCAGTCTTACAGTCTTTAATTATCGCGTTAACGTCCTCTTCATAATAAGACTTTAACTTAAGCTCTCTTCCAAATCTATCATCATCGAAAATTGATTTTGTTACTCCTTCCCAATTTAAAGCAACATTCCTAATTTCTTCTCTTGGATAACTTATAGAAGCAAGTTCATATTTTAAAATTGAAGTATAGTCTTTAATATTATTTACATATCGTTCTTCCTTTATGGCAGGCATATTCTGTTTACTGTATATGTATTTTGAACTATAAAAATTATCCACTAATGTAATTTCTTCAATATTTACAACTTCATAACCAGTTATCATTGTACTATACCTAAATGGTATTGGCATAAAAACTGTATATTCTACATTGTCAGTAGGAATATTATATTGAAAATAAAAATCATTTATATTATTAATAAAGGGTGAAACTATCTTATAAGAAAACTCAATAATAGAACCTTCTTTAACCGCAGGAAGTGTTATTTTTTTTATTTTCCAGTTGTTATTTACTTCTTCATCAAACTTACCTTCAGAACTTAACTTTGTTTTTACAATTTCATTACCCTCTAAATTAAACGTATTCGTATCATAAAAAGAAACACTTTCATTGGTTGTTCCACCAACAAAATAAGCTACTTCTTGATTTGCAAGTTCTAAACCTTCTTTTTTGTATATTTTAATTTTCATTTCAACTAAAGTACTCACCGACCATTCACCCATTCTATCTACTTGAAAGGTTGTCTCTCCTCTTTTAAAAAGAATAGATGCAGATGCAGATGAATCAATTGGGTGATATTTTTGCATAAGCTCCTCTTTAGTAACATTTCCTAGTTTTAATTTTTGAGCATAATTATATTGAAATACTAAAAAAAACACTGCTCCTAATATTATTCTTTTCATAAATTATCTATTTTTCTTAATTTGTTTTTAAAACCACTTTAATGTTTTCGTTTTTTGCTACTTGTTCCCTAAAAAGTCTATAACTTTCGTATTTGTCCTTTGAATAGTAACCTTCTTTTATTACGATACTTCTTTTATATGAAATTTCATTTTTATTGTTTGAAAGAAATTCACAATCATATAGTCCAAATTCAGAATTGATATTTATATTTGATGGTAACTCTCCTAAACTATAGTTTTCTGGAAATTTAATCGTAATAATATCTTCATAGGAATATCCTCTTTCTATTTCAAATGGAGTATTCCTATTTCTATATTTTTGAGGGATAAAACTAACCTGATTCATTAAATTTATAGGCAAAATAATAATATTTCCACTCTTCTTTATAAAATCTTTAGCTTCAAAAGAAATGCTTTCGCTAAATTCTATATTTTCTTTGTTGTTGACTATTGTAATATTTGAAAATATTTTATCATTAAAACTACTAAAATAATCTTTATACACTTTTAATAAATCCTCTTTAGATTTTGATTCTATACTAAATTTAGCATCATATAAAATACCCTTAGAAATCATTTTAGTAGAACACTTAACATCATTATTTGTCAATATTTCTATTTCTGTGTTTGAATTCTGAGTATTTGAATTTTGATTAAATTTTTTAGTTTTAACTATTTCAGATTTTTCATTTGATACAATTAATACTTTTCTATCATCAGTAAAATCTCCTTGGAAACCAAATGGTTGGATTTGACTAGTACATTCTAACCATATAATTTCATTTTTATTTGGAATTCCTAATATAACATGATTTCCTTGCATTGAAACAAAATCTTCTTCTAAGCTTCTTTTTTCATCACCACTGTACACAATAGCGTAATAAGAAGGAACATCAAATGCTTTTAAAAGTGACCTTGTATAATTTGTTAATGCTTTGCAATCTCCATATCCTAATCTATCAACGTCTTTTGCTAACATAGGTTTCCAACCACCAATTCCAAGTTGAATACTTACATATCTTGTTCTGTTCTGAACATAACTGTATATGATTTTTGCTTTTTTAATTGGATCCGTTTCTGTTCCAATAAGTTTTTGAATTTTAGAAATAGATTCAACTGGAATTTCTTCAGTGTCTTTTAATAAATTTGTATACATCCATTTGCCAAATGAATTCCAATCTGTACTATTTCCTTTAACACCTTCTAATTTAAATTCTTCTAAACCTATCAAAACATAAGGCAAAAATTTCTGAAAAGATGGTGATAATTGTTCTTTTCTAATCGCTTTTACATTATTGATTGAATATTTTATTTTATTACCTTCAACTGACTTGACAATGTTCTTATCAAAATTAATTTCTTTATATTTTAATTTTACATCGTTTGCAAATTCGATATTAAGTGTAGCATTTTGGATGCTCAAAAAATAATCTTCTATTGGAAACCATGTTGGAATAAAAGCTGTGTTTGAAGTTGAAATTTCACTCTCATAAACCAAAGTAAAAGGATATTGAGTTGGCGTATAATCAAGGTAAACCACTCTATTGTCCGTTATAACAGAACCTTCACTAATAGAATTTTCTTTAAAATCTTTCCTTCTAATCTTTCTTATTTCTTGACCAAATGCATTATAAACTTCGGCTTCCATGTTTTTTATTGTAGATGAGTTATCGTAATATTCATTTGTATCTAAATGTTTTAAACCATATTCATTTAAGATTGTTATTACTCTTCTCTTTTTGATAATCATTCTATCATAGGAAGGAATTGAAATATCAATTATATTCTCTTTAATTATTGCATTTGCGTTTTCTTTTAAACTATCTGGATAAACCGCTAAATACGATTCTCTCTGAGAAAAAGATTTATTAAAAAAAAACAGTATAAGAATAATAAATAATTGAATTTTCTTCATTTGAATAGATTGAATTCAAATATAAAAAAAAACTTATAAAAAAAAACCTATTCTTTATTTTTTGTATCAATAATTATAGTAACTGGTCCATCATTTATTAAAGCTACTTTCATGTCTGCACCAAATTGACCTGTGTGTATTTTCTTGTCTACTTCATTTTCCATTTGAGAAACAAAATTTTCATATAAAGGAATGGCAATTTCTGGTTTTGCAGCTTTTAGGTAAGAAGGACGATTACCTTTTTTTGTTGCTGCATGAAGGGTGAATTGACTAACCACAATAATATCACCATTTATATCTTTTACAGATAAATTCATTACTTCATTTTCATCTGCAAAAATGCGAAGATTAGCAATTTTTGATGTCAACCAATTGATGTCTTCTTGATTATCTGCTTCTTCAATTCCGATTAAAATTAATAATCCCTGATTTATTTGGGCTACAATTTTATTATCGATGGTTACAGATGCTGAAGATACTCTTTGAATTACTGCCTTCATAATTTTTTATTTAGTAATTGCGAGGCACAAAGCAATCTTTTCAACTTTACGTAAAACTTCATGAGATTACTTCGTTACTCGCAATGACTGCCAATTAGTTACTCGCTTTTTCTAGTTTTATCACTTTCTGCTCTGTCTTCTCCATAGATGTCATTTCTATAATTGTCTTCGTCTCCTTCTAACAATTGCAAATAGGATTTGTATCTTGACCATGCAATTTCATCTTTATCTAAAGCGTCTTTAACAGCACATTTTGGTTCGTCTTTATGCAAACAATTGTTGAATTTACACTCCTCTTTTAAAGCAAAAAATTCGGGATAATAATCACCAATTTCTTGTTTATCCATATCTACAATTCCGAAACCACGAATTCCGGGTGTGTCTATTATTTGAGCTCCGAAAGCTAAATCAAACATTTCTGCAAAGGTTGTAGTATGCTTTCCTTGTGAATAGGATGCCGAAATTTGATTGGTTTTTAAATTTAATGAAGGTTCTAAAGTATTCACCAAAGTTGATTTCCCAACACCTGAATGACCTGAAAACATAGAAACTCTATCTTTCATTAAAGCTTTAAGTTCTTCAACTCCAGTTCCGTCTTTTGCTGAAACTCGCAAACACTTATATCCTATATTAGTGTAAATGTGTTGCATGTATAATTGTTCATCTAAAGTAGGCTCATCAAAAGTATCGATTTTATTAAAAACTATGACTGCTTCAATACCATAAGCTTCTGCTGTAACTAAAAACCGATCGATAAAACTAGTTGTAGTTGGTGGATTATTAATCGTTACCAATAAAATAACTATATCAATATTTGATGCAATAATATGCATTTGATGGGATAAGTTAACCGATTTTCTTACAATATAGTTTTTTCGATCATGAATAGTGTGAATCGTTCCAATATTTGCTTCATCCTCGTTATCCACATCAAAGTCTACTACATCTCCAACTGCAATTGGGTTAGTACTCTTAATTCCTTTCATTCGGAATTTACCTTTAATACGACATTCGAAAAACTTATTTTCTTTAGTTTTTACGGTGTACCAACTTCCTGTAGATTTATAAACGATTCCTGTCATTATTAATTTAGAAATTTGAAGTTAGAATTTAGAAATATTCTAACTTTCAACTTATGAGTTACAAAGATAGCATTTCTTGTTTTATTAAATAGAAAAAGGCCATCTAATAGACAGCCTTTTAAAAATTTTCATGTAGTAGAATCTTATTATTGAATAATCATTCTACCTAATTTATCTGCTTTCTTTCTTGAAGCATAAATTAAAAATTCGTTATCGCTTTTTCTGTAATAAACACCAGGTCTAATTACTAATTCGTTTTTAATAACTTCTTCCGGATCAAATCTTGTGATATTTCCTTTAGCATCAAATCTAAATAAAGTTGGAACTGCATTATTATAATTACCTAAACTTTTTATTTCCTCAATATCTGTAATTCCTTTATTTTTTTTGTTATCATTAAAAATAATATTTAATTGACCATCTTTATAAATAGGAATAGCACTTAAATATTCAGGACCTTTACCCATTACTGCTAATGGAATTGAAACGCTCATTCCTACTGAAAAACTTCCACTACTTGAACCTCCAGAAAAACCAACAGATAATACTGAAACTGCTGCTGCTTGATCTTTTGCTACTACATTGCTCCATTCTAAAGAACCGTCAGGCTTTAAACAAGTTACTATTATTTCATTTCTAATAAAAGTGATAGGTTGAATTGCTAAGGGACCTATTCCAGATTTTTGACCTACAATTACTAGTTGATATTCTGACAAAACAATTAAACCACCATCATTTTTTTCAATTATTGTATGAATGTTATATAATGGTTTTACATCTTTTCCTTTTTTAGCTCTTCTTTCTCCTAATAACTTTACTTTAGTCTCATAATCAAACTCATTAAATTTAAGGTTATCATTTACGTTTGTTGCTAAATTAATTGTTGCATTGTATACCCCTTTTAATTCTTTATTTGCTTTTCCATTATCTCTAACACTTGAATAAAAACCGACTAATTGTAACGTTTTTTTATTCGTAGCCATCATTTTACAATTGATAATTTCTTTGTCTTTAAAATTAATATCAATTACTTCTTTTTTGTAAGCATTAGCATTTTTAAATGCAAAAACTTGAAAGTTTTCAACTTTTTCTTTCTTTTTAGAATCTCTATAACTTTCATTAACTACCAAGAAAACGTCGTTAAAAACATTTACATCAAAATCTGACAATACAAATTCATAGTCTTTTTTTGAATCATCGTAAGTAACTTTATCTATGTTTGAGAAAACTGGTTTTAAGCTAGAATCAAATAATTTGATTTCATATTTAAGTGCGTCTTCCTTGTCAAAAATAGCAGTATGCATAATTAGGATACTGTTTTCATCTGGTGAAACTTTAAAATAGAAAGATCCTTTGTCTCTGTTTTTGGCTACTTCAGATTCGAAAAGTGTAACCATATTTTTTTTCAACTTTCCATCTTCACCAAGTTCTAAGCCCACTAAAGTATATATCTTGTCTTTTTTATGGTAAACACTCCCAATAATATATGGTTTACCATCTAACAAAGCTACTTCTTCAAATTCGATCTCTCTATCTTTTAACTCAGGTAAAACGATTAGCTTGTTTGAAAGCATTTTCATTTCACCGGAACTAAAAGTTTTTATGTAATAATCATCCTTCCCTTTTAAAGCTAAGGCATATACAATTCCGTTATTTTCACCAAAAAGCTTTACAATTTTTGCTTTATCATCTGGTAATTCAACACCATATGAAATTTTGATATTTTCAATATCATACTGTGCAAAAACATTTGTACTACAAACTACAAAGAGTACAAGAAAAAAGTAAATTTTATTCATTTTTATAATTTTTTTTGCAATAATAAGAAAAAAAATTAACAATTAATTATTTACAACCTTTTCTTGATGATTTATACTTTCTTGGTGAATAGCTTTAAACAAATGCATTACAAAATCATTACTCAATCCTTTCTCTTCTCCTTCTAAAATCATTTTGCCCAGAATTTCATTCCAACGTTTATTTTGGAGAATTGCTACATTATTCTCTTTTTTCAAGACACCAATTTTATCAGCTATTTTCATTCTGCTTCCTAAAACTTCAAGTATTTTAGCGTCAAGTTCATCAATTTGAGAACGCAAACCGTTCATTTTACTCAAATATTCGCTTCCATCTGCTGTTTCTTTTCTGACTTTTAAGTCTTCAAATATTTGTTTTAATGTTGCTGGCGTTACTTGTTGAGCTGCATCACTCCAAGCGTTATCTGGATCAATATGTGTTTCAATAATTAATCCGTCAAAATTCATATCTAATGCTTGCTGCGACACTTCTTGAATCATGTCTCTTTTTCCTGTAATGTGTGATGGATCACAAATTAAAGGTAAATCTGGAAAACGATTTTGCAAGTCAATCGGAATTTGCCATTCTGGAATATTTCTATATTTTGTTTTTTCATACGTTGAAAATCCTCTATGAATGACTCCTAACTTCTTAATATTGGCTTTATATAATCTTTCAACACCACCAATCCACAACGCTAAATCTGGATTAACTGGATTTTTTACTAAAACAATTTTATCAGTTCCTTCTAAAGCATCTGCAATTTCTTGAACTGCGAATGGATTAACTGTTGTTCTTGCTCCAATCCATAAAACATCAATATCATGCTCTAAAGCTAATTTTACGTGAGCTGCATTTGCTACTTCAGTTGCCATAAGTAAACCTGTTTCCGCTTTTGCTTTTTGCAACCATTTTAATCCAATTGCTCCAACACCTTCAAATCCACCTGGACGCGTTCTTGGTTTCCAAATTCCAGCTCTAAAAATACTTACATCAGAATTTTTTAATTCGTGAGCAATTTTCAAAACTTGTTCTTCTGTTTCTGCACTACATGGTCCAGCAATTACTAGTGGATGATCTAATTTAAAATCATCTAACCATGTTCTCATTTCTTTCTTATTTTCCATAACTTTTAACTATTTTAATATTTCTTTAATTCTATTTGTATTTTGCATTTCATTGAAAACCTCATCATATTTATCATTTTGAAGTAACTCTTTGAATTGGGTTAAATTTAATATGTATTCGTCTAATGTTTCAATAATATTATCTCTATTTTGTTTGAAGATAGGTGTCCACATCGCTGGTGAACTTTTTGCTAAACGTACAGTACTTTCAAATCCACTTCCAGCCATATCAAAAATATCTCTCTCGTTTTTTTCTTTTTCAATTACTGTTTTTCCTAACATAAAAGAACTTATGTGCGACAAATGTGAAACATAAGCAATGTGTTTATCATGAGATTTTGCATCCATATATCGAATTCGCATTCCTAATTTCTGAAACAAATCTAAAGCCATTTCTTGTTGCTTGTAAGCTGTTTTTTCTACTTCACAAATAATGTTTGTCTTTCCGTGAAACAACTCTTTTATTGCCGCTTTTGGTCCTGAAAACTCTGTTCCAGCAATTGGATGAGTTGCTAAAAAATTACGTCTTCTTTGATGATTTACAACAACTTCACATATTGGAAACTTGGTTGAACCAACATCAATAACAAGTGTATTTTGATTGATTTTATCTAATATTTGAGGCAAAATTACTAAACCAACATCAACTGGAACAGAAACAATTACAACATCTGCATTTTTTAAATCGTCATAATTTGCTTTTTCCTGAATTATTCCTAACTCCAAAGCTTCGTTCAAATGGTTTTCATTGGTATCAATTCCGAAAAAAGTTGCTTCTTTCAAATGAGTCTTTAAATCCAATGCCATTGAACCTCCTATTAAACCTATTCCTATTACATATATTTTCATAAAAATTCCAATATTTTAAAATTCCAAATCCCAACTTTTAGTTAAAATCTAGTAATTGCTTCTTTAATTTTTTCTTCAGTGACACATAATGAAAAACGAATATAACCGTTTCCGTTGCTTCCAAAAATGGTTCCTGGTGTGATGAAAATGTGTTTTTCTATTAATATTTTATCAATAAATTCTTCAGAAGATTCTATATCACTTGGTAATTTTGCCCAAACGAATAATCCAACTGAATTTTTTGCAACTTCACATCCTAATTTTTCGGCTAATTGAATTACTAATTCTTTTCGCTTTTTATAAATCTTATTTTGTGATTCAAACCAAGATTTATCTAATTTTAAAGCTTCGATTGCTCCTTTTTGAATGCCATAAAACATTCCAGAATCCATGTTGCTTTTTACTTTTAAAATGGCTTCAATAAATTTTGAATTTCCTAAAACCATTCCAACTCTCCAACCTGACATGTTATAAGTTTTACTTAATGAATTTAACTCAATTGCAATGTCTTTTGCTCCTTCAACTTGTAAAATTGATATCGGATTGTCATTCAGAACAAAACTGTAAGGATTGTCATTTATGATTAAAATTTTATGTTTTTTCCCAAAGGCAATTAGCTTTTCAAATAATGCTAATGAACCATTAACTCCTGTTGGCATGTGCGGATAACTCACCCACATGATTTTAACTTTTGATAAATCTTGTTGCTCTAATTTTTCGAAATCAGGTTGCCAATTCGTTTCATCCGTTAAATCATAACAAACAGCTTTGGCTTGAACTAATTCGGTAACAGCTGCATATGTTGGATAACCTGGATTTGGAATTAAAACTTCATCACCTTCATTTAAAAAAGCCATTGAAATATGCATGATTCCTTCTTTGGAACCCATCAAGGGCAAAATTTCTGAATTAAAATCCAACCCAACATTAAAATACGATTGATAAAAGTTGGCCATTTCTTTTCTCAATTCTGGCAATCCTTGATAGCTTTGATATTCATGTGCTTTTTCATCGTGCATAGCTTTTTGAAGGGCTTCAATAACTAATGGTGAAGGCAATAAATCTGGACTTCCAATTCCCATATTGATAATTGGTTTTCCATCAGTGATTAGTTGACGAACTTCTTTCAACTTTTTGGAAAAGTAGTATTCTTGTATTGTATTTAGTCTGTTGGCTGTTGCTATCATAATTTGGCATTTTTGTATTCACCCAAAACTTTAAAATGAGTCGTCATTATTTCTAAAATTTGCTTTCCTTTTTCATAATCTTTATAATCATCAAATGTAATGTCAACAAAAAAGGCATATTGAAAAGGAGTTTCAATTTTGGGTAAGGATTGAATCTTTGTTAAATTCAATTTGCAATCACTCATCACATTTAAAACTGTTGCTAAGCTTCCTCTTTTGTGTTCTAATTCAAATTTTAATGAGGCTTTGTTGATTTCATAGGTGCTTTTATCTTGATTGTTTCCAATAATTACAAATCTGGTTTGATTGTTATTTATGGTTTGAATTTCTGATGCTAATATTTCTAAATTATATAATTCAGCTGCAGTTTTGCTTGCAATTGCTCCTATTCCTTTTAATTGATTATCGTGAATTCTTTTGGCTGTTTCAGCTGTGTCTTTATCTTCAACTAACTTTATATGTGGATAATTCTTAAAAAACTCTTTGCATTGCAAAATTGCCATTGGATGCGAATGTACTTCTGTAATATCTTCAACTTTTTGTCCTTTTAAACTCATGAAATTATGATGCACCGAAAGATAATATTCACCTATAACCTTTAGATTATTTTTATCAATTAAAGCATAATTTGGAATAATTGAACCTGCAATTGAATTTTCAATAGCCATAACAGCATGACTCGATTTGTTCGTCAAAAAACTATCGAATGACATACATTCATCAATAGCCAAAATTCCATCAAAATAGTCTAATGCTACTTGATGGTGAAATGAACCTTTTATGCCTTGAATGGCTATTATCTTTTCCATTAATATTCGTTTTATTCAAAAGATTCTGAACTACTGAACTAAATTCAGCACAAGTAAATTCAGAATAAAAAAAAATCCCGATTTGCATCGGGATTATATATTGTGAGTTTAATTTATTAAAAATTTAGCATACGATATAACAATCCCTTTCTGTTCTCCAGAAGAAATAAGAAAAATTGTTATAATAAAATGTGTTGCTCATCTTTTGTTTTTTATTCTATTGGCTAAAGTAGAAAATAATTTCTATAAAAAAACTTAATTTAATAAAAAAATCCACTTAAACGTTTTCGTGAAATCATAAAAAAGAGATTACAACGTTTAAATACCTATCTATTAATAATGATAGATTTAATTCTATTAAATTATTACATTTGCTATAAATATCACAACATGTCAATAGAAGTTAAAAATATAACCAAAAATTACGGTGCTCAAAAAGCATTAGATAATGTTTCGTTTTCTGTTAAAAACGGAGAAATCGTTGGATTTCTAGGCCCAAATGGTGCTGGAAAATCAACTTTAATGAAGATTTTGACTACTTATATTTCTTCTGATGAAGGAAGCGCTTCTGTAAATGGAAATGATGTTGTGACTTCTCAAAAATCTGTTCAAAAATCTGTGGGTTATTTGCCAGAGCATAATCCGTTGTATTTAGATTTGTATGTACGTGAATATTTAGCTTTTAATGCTGATGTTTATAAAGTTGATAAATCTCGAATTGAAGAAGTAATTCAATTGACTGGTTTAACTCCAGAAGCAAATAAAAAAATCGGACAATTATCTAAAGGTTATAGGCAACGTGTTGGCTTGGCAACGGCTTTATTACATAATCCAGATGTATTAATTTTAGATGAACCTACAACTGGTCTAGATCCAAATCAATTGGTGGAAATTCGTGAATTGATTAAAAACATTGGAAAAGACAAGACGGTTTTTCTTTCAACGCACATTATGCAAGAAGTTGAAGCGATTTGTGATAGAGTAATTATCATCAATAATGGAAAAATTGTTACCGATAAAAAACTAAATACTTTAGTAAAAGAACAACAAGAACAAACTATTGAAGTGGAATTTGACAAAGTAGTTGATGAAACTATTTTAAAAACAATTCCGAATATAAAAACTACTAAAAATTCTCATGACTTTATTTGGGAATTGACTTTTGAAACCGAAAGTGACATGAGGCCAATCGTTTTTGATTTCGCTCACGATAATGGTTTGAAAATTTTACAATTGAATTTGAAGAATAAAAATTTAGAACAGATTTTTAGAGAACAAACGAAGAAGTAGTGTTCAGTGTTCAGTGCTCAGTAATTGGTTTTGAAAGTTTCAAATTGTTTCAGTTGTTTCAGTTGTTTCGGTTTAACTAATAAAAAATCAATTGTCCTTGATATAAAACTTGTACTTCAACAATTGGTGGATTATTCATTAAAATTACATTTCCTGTGCTGTAAATAGTTCCTGATATTTTTTGTTGCGGATTTATTATGATATCATTGGAACTTCTTTGGAAAACATAAACTTCTTGAGTGATTAGATTCGTTCCATCAAAACGTTCATCACCATTGTAAAAAGCTACTGACAAATAGTTTGTGTTTCCAGAAATGTTGTAAAAACTTGCTCTATTGTCTTCTACAAATAAACTATTACAATTTATTTCTAAGTGAAATTCTCCTGAGGCAGTGTCTTCAAGCAAACCTGATTGCAAATGAAAATTGTTGAAATTTAAGATATTATCTGAATATACATTAAATTGAGAAGAAGAATAAACTGTATCTAAATCATCAATTGAAATATAAATTTTTATAGGTTCATAACTTTGAAAAGTTTTTGTTGTATTTTTTGCATCAATAAAAAGTTGGTTATTAAGTACAGAAAAAGTGACTTTGTCAATGATATTTTCTCCTGCAATAATTTCAACTTTAGTTATTGTTTCATCTGTTATGTGTAATTCAATTCCTTCCGAAATATTTATTTTGTCGAAAAATTCAACTAAAATTTCTTTTGAAACTACAGAACCCGAAGATTCTAGTAGCTGATTTTCATCACAACCAAAGACTAAGAAAAGACTAAATAAAACAACTAATTTTCTCATAACTTCACTCCTATTCCAAATTCTAAAGCTTCAGCTTTTGCAGCATGTGTTTTTAGGGAAACACTACTAAAGACGGTTTTGTTCCAATGATATTTTGCTCCTAATCGTTGATAAATTGGACCTAAAAAATTAAAAGGCTCATAAACATAATATCCAACTTGTGCTTCCAATGACATTCTATTAATTGCTAATTCGTAACCTGCAAAAAGTCCAGCTCGTTTAAAATCTGTGTCTGCCTTTATATTTTCATTTGGATAAGCTACTGACTTATATTTGATGTATTCTTTCAAATAATACATGGCAAAAACATCAACTCCTAACTGCACTTTACTCTTTTCAGTAAATTGTTTATCTGCATAAAAACTCAACTCATAAAAAGGTTTTTGACCACTTCCAATGATGTCACTTTCATTGATTCCTGTTCGAAAAACAATGTTATATTTTAATGGATAAATCGTTTTTAAAGTGTCTTTTGAAAATTTATATGTTGTAGTTTCATCTTCAAAAACGTAATTCAAACCAAGTTGGAATGACAAAGTATTTGTACTTGCATTTGGTGATTTTATATTAGCATTGGAATGATGAAAAAAGGTAAAACCCGTTTGAAAACCTAAATTACCAATGATTTTTTCCTTTCTATAATTTAATAAAAAATAAGTTGAAGGCATCAATTTTGTACTATAAGCCAAGTTTCTAAAATTCTCGTTTTTATCGAATGGATTGGTATTGTAAGCTATTCCTTGTCCAATGCGAAAAACTAAATTTCGATTTAAAAAGTAAAAATTATAATGACCATAAACTCCATATAAATCTCCTAAAACATCATTTTTATTAGCTTGATGATGCAATGAAAATCCGTAATCGGGAAAATTGAAATTGGATTGCCATTCTTCTTCCCCAAAAGTTTTTTTATTAAAACTCAACAAAACTCCTTCTGGATGTTTAGTAATTAAATGTTTAATAGTTTGATTATGAGGTAAAATCTTTCCGTATAAATAATCTGCATCAACAGAAAATTGTGCTTTTGCCGTTGAAAAAATTAGTAAGAAAAATAAAATTTGCTTCATATTGAGGGCAAATATAACAGAAAGTTTATCAAAAAACTTCTTTCGCAATAGCTTTTATATTTTCTGCTCTTCCCATGGAATAATAATGCAAACATGGAATTCCAGCTGCAACTAATTCTTTACTTTGTTGCAAGCACCATTCAATTCCAACTTGTTTTACAGCTTCGTTATCTTTTGCTTTTACAACAGCCATAATTAAATCGTCTGGCAAATCAACACTAAAGCGATGGGGAATTAAATTCAATTGTTTCTTGGTTGCAATCGGTTTCAATCCTGGAATAATTGGAACTGTAATTCCAGATTTTCTACATTTTTCTACAAATTCAAAGAATTTTTGATTGTCAAAAAACATTTGGGTTACAATATAATCAGCTCCATTTTTAATTTTTTGCTTTAAGAAATGAATATCACTATCCATACTTGGTGCTTCCATATGTTTTTCTGGATACCCTGAAACACCAATGCAAAAATTGGTACACGATGAATTCTGCAAATCTTCATCTAAGTAAATTCCGCTATTCAAATTCGAAATTTGTTTTACTAAATCTGATGCAAATTCATTGCCTTCTTTTTCTGGTTTGAAATAGGTTTCGTTTTTCAAAGCATCACCACGAAGTGCTACGACATTATTAATTCCCAAAAAATCTAAATCAATTAGTAAATTTTCTGTGTCTTCTTGTGTAAATCCACCACACAAAATATGAGGAATAGCATCCACATCATATTTATTTTGAATTCCAGCACAAATTCCAACGGTTCCTGGTCGTTTTTTTACAATCTTTTTTTGCAACAAACCGTTTGGTAGTTCTTTGAATTCGTACTCTTCACGATGATAAGTAACATCAATAAAAGGTGGCTTAAATTCCATTAAAGGATCAATACTATCAAAAATAGATTGGATATTTTGTCCTTTTAAAGGTGGCAATATTTCGAAGGAGAACAAAGGTTTTCCTTTTGCGTTTTCTATATGTTGGGTTACTTTCATTTTGTTGGTTGTTGGTTGTTGGTTGTTGGTTGTTAGTAAAATTTTCCATCAGCTAACAACTATAAACCATCAACTATTATTAATCTGCTTTGTTTGGTGATAACCATTTTGTGGCAACTTCTGTTGAAATTCCTCTACGTTTAGCATAGTCTATTACTTGATCTTCTTTTATTTTTCCCAGTCCAAAATATTTACTTGCTGGATTGGCAAAATAATACCCTGAAACCGATGAAGCTGGCCACATTGCCATACTTTCCGTTAAGGTTACTCCGATTTCTTCGGCTACATTTAATAATTTCCAAATGGTTGGCTTTTCTAAATGATCTGGACAAGCTGGATAACCTGGTGCTGGACGAATTCCTTTGTATTCTTCTTTGATTAGTTCTAAATTGTCTAAGTTTTCATCCGAAGCATAACCCCAAATTTCTTTTCGAACTTTTAAATGTAAATATTCGGCAAAAGCTTCAGCTAATCTATCGGCTAATGCTTTTAACATGATTGAATTATAATCGTCTAAATCTTTTTCATATTCTTTAGCTTTTTCTTCTACTCCAAATCCGGTTGTGACACAAAAACATCCTATATAGTCTTGAATTCCTGAATCTTTTGGTGCTATAAAATCCGCTAAAGCAATATTTGGTGCTCCTTCAGTTTTTTGAGATTGTTGTCTAAGAGTTAAAAAAGTTGTTGGTTGTTGGTTGTTAGTTGTTAGTTGTATGTCGTCGTCGTTTATTTGATTTGCTGGAAAAATTCCCAGAATTCCCTTGGCAGTGAACCATTTTTCTGCAACAATTTTGTCTAACAAGAATAATGCATCGTTGTATAAATTGGTTGCTTCTGTTCCAACTAAATCATCTACTAATATTTTTGGAAATTTTCCAAATAATTGCCACGATTGAAAAAAGGGTGTCCAATCGATAAACGGAACTAATTCAGAAAGTTCAACATCAATAGGTTTTGTTCCAATAAAATTAGGTTTTGAAGGTTGAAAATTATTCCAATCTAACTGCAATTTATTTTTTCGAGCTTGTTCAATGGTTAGATAATTTTTGTCGCGGCTTCTATTCAAATATCCTTCACGAAGGTTGTCATATTCATCACGAATGGCTTTTACGTAATTTTCTTTAGTTTCCTTTTGTAATAAGTTGCTCGCAACTGTTACAGCTCTTGAAGCATCATTCACATGGACTACAGTTTCTTTATATTCAGGTGCAATTTTCACTGCTGTGTGCGCTCTTGAAGTTGTTGCACCACCAATCATAATTGGAATTTTAATGTTTAGTTTATCCATTTCTTTAGCTAGATAAACCATTTCATCCAATGATGGTGTGATTAATCCACTCAAACCTATAATGTCAACATTCTCACGAACAGCAGCTTCAATGATTTTTTCTGGTGGAACCATAACACCTAAATCGATAATTTCAAAATTATTACATCCTAAAACTACAGCAACTATATTTTTTCCAATATCGTGAACATCACCTTTTACAGTAGCCATTAATACTTTTCCAGCACTTGAAGACTTCCCTGTTTTTTCTGCTTCTATAAATGGTAATAAGTAAGCAACTGCTTTTTTCATTACACGAGCTGATTTTACTACTTGAGGCAAAAACATTTTTCCGCTTCCAAATAAATCGCCAACTACGTTCATTCCTGCCATTAGATTTACTTCGATAACTTCAATGGCTTTTTGTGAATTTGCTCTAGCTTCTTCAACATCAATTTCTATGAATTCATCAATTCCTTTGACTAAAGAATGGGTTAATCGCTCTTGAATGGAACCATTTCTCCATTCTGCAATAGCTTTTTCATTTACTTTATAATCTCCTTTAAAGCTTTCAGCTAGATCTAAAAGTCGTTCAGTCGCATCTTCTCTTCTATTCAATAAAACATCTTCTACATGTTCTAAAAGAATTGGATCAATTTCATCATAAATCTCTAACATTTCTGGATTCACAATTCCCATAGTCATTCCGTTTTGAATGGCGTGATATAGAAAGGCAGAATGCATTGCTTCACGCACTTTATCATTTCCTCTGAATGAGAATGAAACATTACTTACACCGCCAGAAACATTCGCAAAAGGAAGATTTTCACGAATCCATTTCGTGGCTCTAAAAAAATCTAATGCGTTTAATTTATGTTCGTCCATTCCAGTGGCAACTGGAAAAATATTTGGGTCGAAAATTATGTCTTCAGCTGGAAATCCAACTTTATCTACTAAAATATCATAGCTTCTTTTACAAATTTCGATTCTTCTTTTGTAATTATCGGCTTGACCATTTTCATCAAAAGCCATTACAATTACTGCAGCACCATATTTTTTTATCAATTTGGCATGATGAATAAAAACTTCTTCTCCTTCTTTTAAGGAAATAGAATTCACCACACTTTTCCCTTGAACTACTTTTAATCCAGCTTCGATAATTTCCCATTTAGAACTATCAATCATAACTGGAACACGAGCAATATCTGGTTCGGCAGCAATTAGATTTAGGAATTTTGTCATGGCATAAACTCCGTCTAACATTCCTTCATCCATATTTACATCGATAATTTGTGCTCCACCTTCTACTTGGGTTCTGGCAACATCAAGAGCTTCATCATATTTTTCTTCTTTAATTAATCGAAGAAATTTACGCGAACCTGTCACATTAGTACGTTCTCCAACATTTACAAAATTGGTTTCTGGAGTAATGATTAAAGGTTCTAATCCTGATAATTGAAGGTATTTATTGGTTTTATAGCTCATCGTTTATTCTCTTGTAATGCTTGTTGACTTCTTTATAAAACAATTTAAAATCTGCTTTATAATTTTGCCATTTATTTTGTAATCCTTTTTTTGTTTCTACTATTTTATTTTTCATTGTAATCAGACTTCTACGGTTATTCCTCTTGGTTTAAATTCATGTGCGACTTCGGCAATTAGTTTGATGTGTTCTGGAGTTGTACCACAACAACCACCAATGATATTTACTAAATTATCTTGTAAATATTCCCGAATTAAAACCTGCATTTCCTCTGGAGTTTGATCATATTGTCCGAAAGCATTCGGCAAACCAGCATTTGGATGAGCTGAAATATTCAATTGTGTATTATGAGCTAAACGTTTTAAATAAGGTTTTAATTGGTCAGCACCTAAAGCACAATTAAATCCGATACTTAATAATGGAATGTGTGAAATTGAAATCAAGAAAGCTTCGACTGTTTGACCAGATAATGTTCTTCCAGAAGCATCTGTAATTGTCCCTGAAACCATAATTGGAATATCGATATTTCTTTCTTCTTTGACTTCTTCAATAGCAAAAAGAGCTGCTTTTGCATTTAATGTATCGAATATTGTTTCTACTAATAAAACATCACATCCACCATCAATTAGAGCTTCAACTTGTTGTTTGTACGCAACTCTTAAATCATCAAAAGTTACAGCTCTAAAGCCTGGATCATTTACATCTGGAGACATTGATGCTGTTCTGTTTGTTGGTCCAATTGAACCTGCTACGAATCTTGGTCTATCTGTGAATTCATCTGCAACTTCTCTTGCAATTTTAGCTGATTCATAATTTAATTCATAAACTATGTCTTCTAAATGATAATCAGCCATTCCGATAGTTGTGCCTGAAAATGTATTGGTTTCAACAATATCAGCACCAGCTTGAAAATACAAACGGTGGACTTGCTTTACAGCTTCGGGTTGTGTTATGGAAAGTAAATCGTTATTCCCTTTTAAAGGATGTGGAAAATCTTTGAAACGTGACCCGCGAAAATCTTCTTCTGAAAAATTATTGCGTTGTAACATCGTTCCCATTGCTCCATCAAGGACTAGGATTCTTTCTTTTATAGCTTCTTGTATTTTTGACATATCGTATTACTTATAAATTGTCATCAAGAAACTGGAAAGAATTTCGTTGAGTTATCTGCTTTTTACTATCTGATTTAACAGATACTGAAATAAATTCAGCATAAAAATAGAATGTAGCACCTTTCTCATTAAAGGAATAAGAGGTTGCCAAGCTTTCATTGAGTCTAATCTCTCCAGCTTTCGTGATAACAATCATTATGTTTATGAACAAGGCAAAGATAGAACTAAATTCCAACTTATGAAATATTTTCTAAATTAACCTTTTTAAAAATTTAAATTTAGATAAAAATTCTATTTAATTGATTTAAATTAGATTATTATATACCAAAAACAGCATAAGCAAGATTCTTTTAGTTCAAAATAAATTCTTTACTTTTTATTTTTTCAGCAATTTTTAATACATCATTCAAAACACCTCTTGCAGTAACTTCTTTTCCTGCTCCAGCACCTTGAATAACGATTGGGATTTCTCCATACGATTTGGAATAAATCTCGATTAAATTATCCGCACCTTTTAACTGTCCTAAAGCCGAACTTTCAGGAACAGAGACTAATTTCACTTCTAACTTTTTTGATTTTACATCAAATTCACCAACATAACGAAGTACATGATTTTTGGCTTGGGCTATTTTAGCTACTTCAAAAGGTTTATCAAAGAATGATTTATTGATAGCATAATCTCCTTTTGAATGTTTCTCATTTAAATTAGGCAATAATAATGATGTAATTTGAATGTCGGAAAATTCAAAATCAAATCCTATTTCTCTGGCTAAAACCAATAATTTTCTTGCTACATCATTTCCTGATAAATCTTCTCTAGAATCAGGTTCGGTGTAACCTTTGTTTTCTGCTTCTGCTAAAACTTTAGAAAAAGAGATTTCTTCTGCTGAAAATCTATTAAAAATATAACTCAATGAACCTGAAAAAACACCTCTAATTTTGGTTATTTCTTCACCCGAAAAATATAAATCACTTACCGTTTGAACCACAGGCAAACCTGCACCAACATTAGTTTCATATAAAAATGTTTTATCAAAAATAGCTAGATTTTCCCTTAACTCTTTATAAAAATCATAGGCTAAAGTGTTGGCTTTTTTATTGGCAGCAACAATATTAAATCCGTTTTGGACTAAAGGAATATAGTTTTTAATAATTTCTAAACTTGCCGTAGCATCAATAGCGATTAAATTTTCTAATTGTTGTTCTTGAACATATTCAATAATATCTTCTACTTTGAAAGGAATTGCAGTTTGTTCAAAATTAGCTTCCCATTCATTTGTTAAACCTTCTTTTTCAAAAAAAGCTAGAGTTGAATTGGTAATAATTGGAAACCTCAACTCTATATTTCGTTTGTCGAGAAAGAATTTTTGACTCTCAATTACTTGGTTTACTAATGTGCTTCCTACATTTCCAATTCCAAAAAGAATTACATTTATTTTAAGCGTTGACATATTTTTGTTGTTTTTGTTTGTTAAAAATGGGTTTTAAAATAGCATTCAATTGTTCAAATTCAATTAAAAATGCATCGTGACCGTGAATCGATTTTATTTCGTGATAAAAAATATTTGATTTTACACCTTTTAATTCCTCGTAAGTTTCTCTATTTTCTTTTGCTATAAAAAACAAATCCGTATCCACAGAAACTATATGAATGGAAGCCGAAATCCTATTTATTACTTTAGTAAAGTCACCTGTATCTTTATTGATATCAATTGTTTTTAGCAAATGATTCATCAATTTATAGGAAGATAATTTGAATCTGTTTTTTAATTTTTCTCCATGATTGGTTAACCAGTTTTCGATTTGAAATAAATCTGAATCCAACTTTTTCTCTCTTTTGAATTTATGCTTTAACGATTCGGGTGTTCTGTATAAAAGCATCGCATGAATTCGTGCATCAGCAATTGGATTGTCTGAATTATTTAAAAGTTTGTCTTGCACTAAAATATTTGCAATCACCCAATCCGTAGCTTTCCAATCGGTTGCAATTGGAATTAGATTTTGAATTTTATTGGGTTGTAAATTGGCCATTTCCCATGCAATTCCACCACCAAGACTTCCTCCAATTAATGCGAAAATTTCATTTATTTGAAGGTAAAAAAGTCCTTCCAAAAAAATTCTAGCGATGTCTTTTGCTGTAAAATCTTGATAGTTTTCAATTAAATTTTCAGGATTTTCATCAAAACCATTTCCTGGAATATTGAATGCAACAACCGTATAGAAATTAGTATCTATTGTTTTATTTTTGCCAATTAAATCATTCCACCAACCCTCTTTTCCAGTCACATTTGAGTTTCCTGTCAAAGCATGATTTATCACAACTATTGGAGCAGAACCTATAGTTTGCCCAAATGTTTGATAGAATAACGAAATGTGTTTTTTATGTTTTCCATTCTCCAAATTAAAATCGAAAACATCTATTTTTTCTAGCATTTTATTTTTATTTTTATTTTTATAAGAAAATCATTTATCATAAAGCTGTCTAAGTAACCATTAAACAAAGACAGCTTTTTTAAAAATTAAACTAATTTTTCTACTGGAAGTGAAACAAAAACCGCTTTTAAATCGGCTTTTAAATCTTCAATATCTTCTAATCCTACTGACAAACGAATTAAGTCTTTTGTAACACCTGTTGATTCTTGTTCTGCATCAGATAATTGTTGGTGTGTTGTACTTGCAGGATGAATGATAAGTGATTTTGTATCACCAATATTGGCTAATAATGAAAATAGTTTGGTTTCATCTGCTACTTTTTTGGCTGCTTCAAATCCACCTTTTAATCCAAATGTTACGATACCGCTTTTCCCTTCCGGTAAATATTTGTCGGCTAAAGTTTTATATTTTGAAGATTCTAATCCAGGATAATTTACCCAAGTGACTTGCTCTTGACTTTCTAACCATTTAGCTAAAGCCAATGCGTTTTCTGAATGTTTTTTGATTCGAATTTCCAATGTTTCTAATCCTTGAATCGTTTGAAAAGCATTGAATGGGCTTAATGCTGCTCCAAAATCACGAAGTCCTTCAACGCGAACTTTTGCAATAAATGAGGCCGCTCCAAGTGCTTCATAATATTTTAATCCGTGATAACCAGCTGAAGGTTCAGTAAATTCAGGAAACTTTCCGTTACTCCAATCAAAATTTCCTGCATCTATAATTACACCTCCAAGTGAAGTTCCATTTCCTGTAATATATTTGGTAAGTGAATGAATTACGATATCAGCTCCATATTGAATAGGATTTAATAAATAAGGTGTAGCTACTGTATTATCAACAATAAAAGGAACTTTGAAAGCTTTTGCTTCTTTTGAAATAGCTCCCAAATCAAGTACGTCTAATTTTGGATTTCCTAAACTCTCTACAAAGAAGGCTCTTGTGTTTTCTTGTGCTGCATTGGTGAAATTCTCTGGATTAGACGGATCTACAAATGTGGTTGTAATTCCCAATCTTGGCAAAGTTACTTTCAATAAATTATAAGTTCCTCCATACAAACTATTTGAGGCTACTATATGATCTCCAGCTTTTAATAGAACTAACAATGTTGTTGCAATTGCAGCTGTTCCAGAAGCTGTTACTACTGCTCCAATTCCTCCTTCTAAAGCTGCTAATCGTTGCTCTAAAATGTCATTTGTTGGATTATTTAGTCTTGTGTAAATAAATCCAGCTTCTGCTAAACCAAATAAATTAGCTGCGTGGTCTGAATTGTTAAACACATAAGATGTTGTTTGATAAATAGGAACAGCTCTAGTTCCTGCATTTTTAGTTACGTCATGTCCTGCGTGTAATGCGTTTGTTGCAAATTTTTGTGTACTCATTTTTTTTAGTATTAAGATATTAGTATTAAGTATTAAGATTTTTAAATAGAAAAAGTCCCTTTAGTTAATTACCAAAGGGACTTTATAATAGAAATAGATTCTTTTTATGTTGTTCGTTTATGGTAATAGCTTGGTGTTGCGCACATGCACATCATACAACAAATCATCATCATTTTATTAGCTATTACTTTCATTTTATTATTATTTTTAGTTATTATTAATTATTGTTTTTGAAAAGATTCTGAAATAGTGATATAAAATCAGCACAAGCAAATTCAGAATAAAAAAAAACCTCTGCTGTTTGCAGAGGTTTCATTGGATATATTTTAAAATTTAAAATTATGCAATAGAAGTGCTCTGCGGAAGTTTCCACATCATACAACACATATTACACATTATTCTTTTCATCTTGTTATTATTACTTTGCAAACCTAAATTATTTTTCTGTAACTAAAAAACAAAATAGTTTATTTTTCTGTTTTAATTTTATTATTTGTTATTTTTTAGAAAAAAAATCTACAAAAAGAAACATATTTATAATAAAAAACTAAAATAGCTGTTTTTATTAATTAATATAATCCTTCAACAGATAAATAACGTTCACCAGTATCATAGTTAAAAGTTAAAATAATAGCATCTTCAGGTAACGATTCTAACTTTTTTGCTACAGCTGCTAAGGAAGCACCTGTAGAAATACCAACAAAGACGCCTTCTTGTAAAGCAATTTGTTTTGCAAACTCAAAAGCATCTTCTTTTGTAACAGTTATAACTTCGTCAATTAGTTTAGCATGATAATTTTCCGGCACAAAACCTGCACCAATTCCTTGTAATGGATGTGGACCAGGAACTCCTCCACTTAAAACAGGAGACAATTCTGGTTCAACTGCAATAATTTTTACGTTAGGAAATTTCTTTTTTACAATTTCGGCAACTCCAGTAATATGTCCACCCGTTCCAACTCCAGTAATAATATAATCTATCCCTTCTGGAAAGTCTTCTATAATTTCAACTGCTGTAGTTTTTTTGTGAACTTCAATATTTGCAGGATTTTCAAATTGTGAAGGAGACCAAGCGTTTGGAATTTCTTGCACTAATTCAGCTGCTTTTTCGATTGCCCCTTTCATTCCTTTTTCACGAGGAGTTAATTCGAATTTAGCTCCATAAACTTCCATTAATTTTCTTCTTTCTATACTCATTGATTCTGGCATTACCAAAATCACTTTATAGCCTTTTACAGCAGCAACTAAAGCTAAGCCAATTCCAGTATTTCCAGAAGTTGGCTCAATAATTACACTGTCTTTATTCAAAATTCCTTTTGCTTCAGCATCTTCTATCATACTTAAAGCAATACGATCTTTGATACTCCCTCCTGGATTTGCTTTTTCTAATTTAATCCAAACATTTTTATTTGAACCAAACAGTTTATTAATCTTTACTACTGGAGTTTTTCCAATTGTTTTTAAAATATTTTCTACTTTCATAACTATATTATTTTTAATTTATTATATGCTAAAATTGATAGGTTCAGGAAAATTATTCTTTGATTTTACACTAATTTCACTTTTGTGATACACCAAAGTTTGCTTTTGAATGGAATCCGTTATCCAGACATTTCCTCCAATTATTGAATCTCTTCCTATGACTGTATTTCCACCTAAAATTGTTGCATTTGCATAAATGATTACATTGTCTTCTATTGTAGGATGTCTTTTTACTTCTGCTTTATCTTTACTTACACTTAAAGCACCTAAAGTTACTCCTTGATAAATTTTAACTTCATTACCTATTATAGCAGTTTCCCCAATTACAATTCCGGTTCCGTGATCAATAAAAAAACGTTTTCCAATACTCGCACCTGGATGAATATCGATACCTGTTTTACCATGAGCGTATTCTGAAATTACCCTTGGTAAAACCTTTACTTTTTTATTCCAAAGATTATTCGCCATTCTATAAATCGCAATTGCAAAAAAACCCGGATAAGCTAACAAAACCTCATCTTTTGATTTTGCCGCTGGGTCAAATTCAAGGATTGCGTCTAAATCAGCCAATAAATCTTGATGAATGTTTAATAAATCTTCAAAAAATGAATCAGCCAACTCAATTTCATTTAAAAAACCAACTTGAGAAAAAAATAAACGTAAATCTAGATTCAATTCATTTTCTTTTATTCTAAATACTTCAACAGTTTCACATTGACCGTGTCCATAAAATAACCAAGCAAATAAATCCTCTACCCAGTTTTCAATTTTCTTTTTAATTATTGGGGGTGTTTTTTCAGCGTTATTTTTATCAAACAACACTTGACTTATATTATTTTTACTTTCCATATTAATCGATTTAATCAACTTATTTTTAAAACAAAAAACCCCTACAATAGCAGAGGTTTCATTTGATATATTTTAAAGATTTAAAATGATGCAATAGAAATCCTCTGCGGAAATTTCCACATCTTATAACAAATATTACAAACAATTAAATTCATTTTTTAATTTTAATACTACAAAGGTATTACCTAATCCTTAATAAAGAATTATTTTCTAAAAATTTAACTTTATTTTCTCATTTCAGAAATTTTAACTTCTTTTTACTTATTAAATAGTTTTATTATCTATTTAGAGACTTAAGTCAAATAAAAAAGGTTAGAACTTAATCTGACCTTACTTTAAAAGTATATAAAAATTATTAGTTCTTAATAAACTTAGATGTTGCTATACCTTCATCCGTTTTAACGTTTAACATGTAAACTCCAGAAGTTAAATCTGAAACATTTATTTCCATTTCAGAATCTAATGAGTTAGTAATTGTTTTGACAGTTCTTCCATTAATATCTACCACAGTAATTTCGTTTACAGCTAAACCATTTTTAACTGATAAATTTAAAACGTTGTTTGTTGGATTTGGGTAAATAGAAAAATTATTTGCAAAGAATGATTGAGTACTTGCTACTGGTCTGTCTACAGAAAAAGTGTCGATTGCAATAATATCTGAATTATTTCCAGAAGGACCTCCACTAGTAACAAAGTATCTAAATCCAATTTTACAAGCTACTACGCCAGTTAACCCAGAAACAGTGTAAGAGTATTGTGTCCATGTAAAAGGATAATCTGTAGTCGTTAAGTTAGGATTTATTGAAACTGCAACTGTTGTAAAAGCACCTACTCCTGTTGCTCCTGAGGGATTACCTCCAACAGTAGTATCGGTAGAGTTTAATCTCATTTCTAATCTATCTGCATAAATAGTTCCCGTTCCATCTCCACCTTTTCTGGAATAAAAAGTAACTAAATCACCATTTTGCAAATTTAAAACTGGTGTAATTAACCAATTACTAATAGTACCTGCACCAGTAGTACTATTGTAATTACACAAAGCAAAGGAAGTAGTTCCACCTGCTTGCCCACCAGTTGAAAATGCGGTTCCACCACCTTGAGCCCATGTTGAAGCACCAAGTGGAGAACTCTGATTAGTTGCAAGCCATCCTGCAGTAGATAAGTTCGTATAGTTATCAAACCCTTCAGTAACTAGGTTTTGAGCATTTGAAAGCCCTGTTAACAACAGGGCTAGATAAAGTAATTTTTTTTTCATAATTATTGGTTTAGATTGATTAATAAGATAATAAAAGTAATAAATTTCTAGCAGAAAATACTTTTTAAACCTTTTTTAACAATTAATTTGCTCAGTTACACAAAACATTTATATCTTTGCATTATCAAAAAAAAGAGGAAAAATTTGACTGATTGCAACCTCGTTAAAAAAATGCTAAAGCAGAAACTCTCCTTTAGTATTACCTACGAATATATCTTTCTTATTTTTCCATATTAATATAAAATAATTTATAATATGGCATATTTATTTACGTCTGAATCTGTTAGTGAAGGACATCCAGACAAAGTAGCAGATCAAATTAGTGATGCATTAATTGATAATTTTTTAGCATTTGATCCAGAATCGAAAGTAGCTTGTGAAACTTTGGTAACTACAGGTCAAGTAATTTTGGCTGGTGAAGTAAAATCGAACACTTACCTTGATGTTCAACAAATTGCAAGAGAAGTAATCCGAAAAATTGGATATACAAAAAGTGAATACATGTTTGAAGCTGACTCTTGTGGTGTGCTTTCTGCTATTCACGAACAATCTTCTGATATTAACCAAGGTGTTGACAGAGCTAATAAAGAAGAACAAGGTGCTGGTGACCAAGGAATGATGTTTGGTTACGCAACTAATGAAACGGAGAACTACATGCCTTTAGCATTAGATTTATCTCATGCTTTATTAATTGAGTTGGCTAATTTAAGAAGAGAAAATTCTGAGATTACTTATTTACGACCAGATGCAAAATCTCAAGTTACTTTGGAATATTCGGATGACAACAAACCTGTTAGAATTGATGCTATCGTTATCTCTACACAACATGATGACTTTGTTAAACCAAAATCTAGTTCAAGAGCAGATAAAGATGCTGCCAATGATGAAATGTTGGTTAAAATTAAAAGTGATTTAGTTTCAATTTTGATTCCTAGAATTAAAGCTAAATATCCTCAATACGCTCATTTATTTAATGATGATATTACGTATCACATTAACCCAACTGGAGTTTTTGTAATTGGTGGACCTCATGGTGACACTGGCTTAACAGGAAGAAAAATTATCGTTGATACTTATGGTGGAAAAGGAGCTCATGGTGGTGGTGCTTTTTCTGGAAAAGATCCAAGTAAAGTTGACCGTTCTGCTGCTTATGCAACAAGACATATTGCTAAAAATTTAGTTGCCGCTGGTTTATGTGAAGAAATTTTAGTTCAGGTGTCTTATGCAATTGGTGTTGCAAAACCAACATCAATAAATGTTAATACATACGGAACTTCAAAAGTTGATATGACTGATGGAGCAATTAGCAAAATTGTGGAATCTATTTTTGATATGCGTCCTTACTTTATTGAACAACGTTTAAAATTAAGAAATCCAATATATAGCGAAACAGCTGCTTATGGCCATATGGGAAGAACTCCTGAAACTGTAACCAAAACCTTTAGCTTGCCAAATGGTGAACCAAAAACTGTTACAGTTGAATTGTTTACTTGGGAGAAATTAGATTTCGTTGATCAAGTTAAAGCTGCATTTGGATTGTAAGAAAGATACAAGACCGCTTCGCTGAAAGATGCAAGATAATAGACTTATAGATTTCATAAAAAAAGCCTGATTCAAAATAGAATCAGGCTTTTTTTATGAATTAAATATTAATTTTTATAAATTATACTTCAAACTTAATATAATATATCTTGGTTGCACAAAATAGCTCGAAAAATTACTAATTCCTCCTAATTGACCAAAACTATTGGTATTTAAAGATTCTGTGTTTAAAATATTTGTTCCCGCTAATTTATATTCCCATTTGCTGTCTTTCTTTTGATAAATTAAACTTGCACTTAAAAAATCATATTCGTTATCAACTGTTTTTGATTTATTTGTATTGTGATTAAACGTGTAATCTGAAACGAAAGAAAATGCATCTAAAAAGAAATATTCTAACCCAAGTGTTGGACTATCTGTATAAAAAACATCTGATGAATTATCATTTATAGTGTAAGCATAACCTAAAGATAAATTTGGAAGCGTTTTATAATTAGTAGAAAACTTAATATTATAACTTTGTGTGAATGCTTCTGTTGACTGAATTCTTTCTGTGTTTGAATCAAAAATTCTAATATTATTGTTTTTACTCCAATTCATGCTAAATCCTGCTGAAGCCTTGTAATACTTTGCAAAAGAACGTCCATAATTAAATGCTCCAGAAATTGTTTCATCTGCAAAGTTTGAAGGTATGTTAACAGAAGTTGATGTTTGAAATATTCCGTTTAATAAGGCTTTACTTTTTATAGCATCTACTTGTTTGGTATACGTTAAGAAGCCGAAAATATTTTCGAAATTAAACATGTTATATTTAAAGTAACGCAAACTATGTGATTGAGAAAGTGAATTTTCCAAATTGCGATTTCCACTAAATAAACTGTTATAATTAGAAAAAACATAACCTTCTGCAAGCCTTGTAATATCAGTAAAATTATTTTGTAATTTAAACTCATATGTTAATGTTTCCGATTTTTTAATTTGATACATCGCATAGACATCTGGCAGAAATCTATTAAAATTCATTGAGTTTGAGGACCCTAATTGTGTATCTTTTGTAAGATAGTTGTGAACGCTAAATCCTGGAGTAAATGTGAATTTTCCTGTAATAAATTTATAATGCAAGCCAACAAAAGTGTCATTAAATGCAAAATTTACATCGTTTTTTGTGTCAATACTTGTAGATGTATTTATATCTTCTTTTACAGATTGGTTATCTAATATTTGTAAAATCTCTGAATTAAAGTTTTGATAAGAATACGTGTTTCCAATAGTTACATTAATGTTACTTTTTGGTGTAAGCATATAATAATAATCACCTTTTATATCAATTTTATTAGTTTTTATAAATCTGTTTTGATTGATGTTATAAGGCGAAGTTGTTGTTTGTGTATCAAAGGCAATAACAGGAAAAGGATTATTAGCTAAAATAGCATTGTAAAAAGGATCTTCTTCTTGATATAAATGCTGCGTTTCAAAAGCTAAAACGTTTTTACTATCTAAGGTATAATAATAATTGAAATTCTGATTTAATGAAACTGGATTTTGTTTTTTATTAGTATCAATATTTCCAATTACATTAGAATTAGAATTTTGATTTTCAACTTGGTCTGAAAATTTTATCAAAGCATCATAGTCTATATGCAATTTATCTGAAGGAACATAACTTGTACTTAGTTTCAATAAAGTTTGGGTTGTAGTTTGATTAGACAAATCTGTTCTAGTTTCATCTTCTAAACCATTTTCATTTGGTCTATCTGTTATTGATAAATTTTTAGTAGCTGTTTTATTTCCTAAAACAATTCCGAAACCACTAAATGTTAGAGCTTTTGAAGGATTATAGCTAAAATTAGCGGCTCCAAATTTTGTATCAATATTTAAAGCTTGGTTGTTGTTTAAGTTTCCAATTCCTAAATCATTTGAAGAAATGTTAAAATTTGAACCCCCTTTTCGCATCATGTTTTTAAATCCACCAGTAAATTTGAAATAATCTCTGGTTGTTAAAGGCAGTTCTCCAATGTTATTGAAATTACTAATTATGTTGACACTAAATTTAGGATTATAATAAAATAATTTTGGATTTATTAAATACCTCTCTTCTGTATCCCAAGCACCTGCTCCAGCGGTTATATCACCAAACCAAAAGTTCTTTTTACCTTCTTTTAATTTGATATTTATGGCTACGTTTTCTTCGTTATTTTCTAACCCTTTTAGATTAGTAACTTCGTTATAATTTCTTAAAACTTGAATTTTATCTAAAGCATTTGCTGGAATGTTTTTAGTAGCAATTTTTGTATCACCATCAAAAAAGTCTTTTCCTTCTACCATTATCTTTTGAACAGATTTACCTTCAACAGTTATATTTCCATCTGCATCAACTTCTACTCCTGGTAACTTTTTCAAAACATCTTCAAGCTTACGTTCAGTACCATTCGTAAAAGAATCTGAATTATATATAATTGTATCTCCAGAAATCGAAACTGGCATTACATAGACTAATTCTACTTCTTTTAGCATGTTTCCTTCTTTTAAGACTATGTTGTAATTCATAGTTTTATCAGTAGTTGTTACTTGCTTTTCTTGTGAATTATAACCAATATAACTAATCTTTAAAGTATATGGCGTGTTGGCATTAAGGTTAAGTTGGTATTTTCCAGCATCATTAGTAATTGCATAGGCATCCATAGCTTTTGTAGTATTGTTAATTGCCATAACATTAGCCATTTCTAAAGCAACCCCAGTAGTATCTTTAACAGTACCCTCAAATCGAATGTTTTGAGAAATGGCACTCATTGAAAGTGCCATTGTCAAAATGAAAAGTATTTTTTTCATCAAATTTATTTTAGTTTGTTTTGTTTGTTTGATTAATTCATCTTTATTTCAATAGCGCCATTTTCATTCATCATACTATTCATTTTGTCTTCTTGAATTTTATTAAATTCATTTTTAGTTACTTTTTTACCGTTTTTTGGAGCTTTTATTTCTATTATCTCTTTGGGATTTATTACAATTTTAGAACATAAAAGCGTTGTATTTCCATCGTGTAATTCTAAAATTAATCCTGGTAAACCCCAAAATTCTCTCGGCCCATTTGATACTGGAATTTCCATTGTGTACCAAGCTTCGATTATTTCGTCTTTTGGTTCACTAATAGTCATAAAACTGGTTTTATTCCCTTCTTGTTTTTTCTTAAATTCTTCGTATTCCTCAATATCTTCTTTTGTAACTGGAATTATAATTTGAGCTTTATTGCAAGTATAATTTCCAATTTTCTTTTGCTCATCTGTAATTTTCCAATCAAATTTCTCTAATGAATCTGTTATTAAAAATTCTTTTCCAAAAATATCATTGCTGTTAATGAATTGTTTGTTTTTAAAATTTTTATAATATTTTGAATTATTTCCTCCCGAAAAACCCATTGAAATTCTATTACCTGAAGGATTTGGCGCATCTAATTTTTCTTCTTCAGCATAAACAGATTCAGAATTTGTAAAGGTTAGAATGTAATTTTTCTCAAATGCTTTTTTCATTTTCTCCATCATTTTTTCTTTAATGTCTGGAGTAATTCCTTCACCACTAATGTTAAAATCTTTCATTTGGGTTTGTGAAGAATAATAAGCAATTCCTTGAAAATTCTGTGACAAAGCATTAGTGATAATAAAAGAAAAAAGTACAATTAATAAGTTTTTCATTTGATAGATTTATTAATTTTATTTGTTAAAATCCTCTTCCTCTTCCACCACCTTGTCCACGGTACATTTCTCGCATTTCTTCCATTTTTTTGGTTACAGTCTCGTCATATTCTTTTTGCGTAACCACTTTTCCTGTTTTTGGAGCTTTTATGTCTGCTTTCTCTTTTACGTTTAAAGCAATTTTTGAGCACAATAAAATTGTAGTTCCGTCATTAACTTCTAGAATTAATCCAGGTAAACCCCAGTATTTATCAGGTCCTTGGTTAATAGGTATTTCTGGTGCATACCAAGCTACTATAGTTTTCTCTTTAATTTGCTCAATATCTTCCATAAAGTTGGTTTTCTTATTTGTATCTGTAGAATCCTTTGCTTTAGCTGCTTTTTCTTTTTCTTCTTTCGCTTTATCATCTCCGCGCATTCTAAAGTTTCTAAAATCTGTAGCATCTGTAGCTATAACCGCAGTTGCTTTATAACATGTATACTCACCAATTTTTTTAGTTTCAGCAGTCATTTGCCATTTATAACTTGGCAAACTATCTTTAATAAGAAATTCTTTTCCAAAAAACTCTTTGTCAACCGAATACATTTTCTCTTTAACATTTTTATATTGAGTTCCGCCTCCACCCATCATGGAAGACATCATTCTTCCACCACCACCATTTTGCCCTGGTGCATCTAATTTTTCTTCTTCTTTATAGATTGAAGCCGATTTGTCAAAGTTTAATACAAATGTTTTTTCAAACATTTTTTTCATTCTTTCTTCAATATTTGCTTTCATGTCTGGAGTAATTTCTCTGTTACCTCCAAAATTTTTCATCATTTCTGCTGTACTTGTTTTTGACTCATAAACAGCCAAACCCTGAAATTCTTGCGCTTGCATGAAAGTTGTTACTAAAAACAACGCAGTTAAAATTGTATTTTTCATTTTTATATAGTTTTCTATTAATTAGACTTATAAAAGGAAATATTCTTGTGCTAAATTTATTTTTTAAATAATTTCCTATAGTTTAGACTTCTAAATGCGAATTTTGTTACATCTAAAAATCAAAATGTTCTGTTAAAAACCTATCTTTAGACTTTAAATTTTCAAAAAGGTTTAATTGAAATGAAAAAAATAAAAAAAGTTGTATTTTTGATTATACTATTTTCATGTATTCCTATGTGGACGCAAGAAGTAATCAAAACAATACTAATAGATTCCTTAGAAGTAAAAACTGATAATTATATTGGAAAAGACAATTTAAAAAATGATTATTTTTCTTTTAAGAACGTTATTAAAAAAAGAAATAGTAGTCAAGAATATGAATATCAAAACTTGTCTTTGGGAAAAATAAAAGGTATTTGCATTACCAATCCTTTACAAGTTGTCGTTTTTTATGAAGATTTTAATTCACTAGTTTTATTGGACAATCAATTAAATGAAACCCAGCAAATCAATGCAAATAGGTTTGAAACTCCTATTAAAATTGAAGCCTTTGGCTTAGCTAGTCAAAATCAGGTTTGGCTATATGATGGTTTTTTACAAAAGATTAATTTGTATAATTTCAAAACCAATACAATTAAAATAATTTCAACACCAATTACTGAAAAAATAAAAGATTACTCAAGCGATTATAATTTTTTTTATTGGATAGATGAGTCCAACACTTTTTATAGTATTTCTATTTTTGGTAAGATAAAAAATTTAGGCATAATTCCAACTTATGATAGTATTCAAGTTATAGACGAAACCAAGTATATAATCAAAAAAAATAATGAATTACTTTACTTCAATAGTAACAAGCCTTTAGAGCAAAAAATTGATTTAAATAAAAAAAGCTTTACCAATTTTTTCTATACCATCGGAATTTTATCTATTTTTACAGACAATCAAATTATTAATTATAAAATAGATTTACCATAATGCATGTAGCTATAGCAGGAAATATTGGAGCAGGTAAAACAACTTTAACCAAGTTATTAGCCAAGCAATTTAAGTGGGAACCTCATTATGAAGATGTTGTTGACAATCCGTATTTAGATGATTTTTATCATCAAATGGAGCGTTGGAGCTTTAATTTGCAAATTTACTTCTTAAATAGTCGTTTTCGTCAAGTTTTACAAATTAGAGAAAGCGGAAAAAAAATCATTCAGGATAGAACCATTTATGAAGATGCACATATTTTTGCACCCAATCTTCATGCAATGGGATTAATGACTAATAGAGATTTTAATAATTATGGCTCTCTTTTTGATTTAATGGAAGGATTAGTTGGACCACCAGATTTATTAATTTATTTGAGAAGCTCAATTCCTAATTTAGTAAATCAAATACACAAAAGAGGAAGAGAATATGAAAACACAATCTCTATTGATTATTTAAGTCGATTAAATGAACGATATGAAGCTTGGATTCATAAATACGACAAAGGAAAATTATTAATTATTGATGTTGACAACATGGATTATGTAAACAATCCTGAAGATTTAGGAGAAATCGTCAACAGAATTAATGCAGAAATAAACGGATTATTTTAGCCCAAACGAAACCTCTTAATTGAGGTTTTTTTATAGTATAAATTTAAAAAAATAAATATGCCATTAATAACACCTCTTTCACCAGATTACGATAAAGAAACACAAGAATTAGCTGCTTTTTTTAATGAAACACTTGGTTTTTGTCCTAATTCGGTTTTAACAATGCAACATAGGCCCGCAATTTCTAAAGCATTCATAAACTTGAATAAAGCTGTTATGGAAAATCAAGGTCGTGTGACCTCTGCTTTAAAGCGAATGATTGGTTGGGTGACAAGTAATGCTGCTGGATGTAGATATTGTCAAGCACATACTATTAGAGCTGCTGAACGCTATGGTGCAAATCAAGAACAACTTGATAATATTTGGGAATATAAAACACATCCTGCTTTTTCTGATGCTGAAAGAGCTGCTTTAAATTTTGCATTAGCTTCTTCTTTAATTCCTAATGCTGTTGACGAAACAATCAAAAAAGAATTATACAAACATTGGAACGAAGGTGAAATAGTTGAAATGCTTGGAGTTATTTCCCTTTTTGGATATTTAAACCGTTGGAATGACTCAATGGGAACAACTATTGAAGATGGTGCTGTTGAAAGTGCCGAACAATATCTTGGAAAAACAGGTTGGAAAAAAGGAAAACATGTTTAGAAATTAGATTTTCTGACTTTAGATTTTCAGCATAAAAAAATGCCTTTCAATAAATTGAAAGGCATTTTTATTTTATTGAAGAACCATTTATTTTATGGCTCTGATTTCTTTATCTACTTCTGCTTCGTTTCCTTCAAAGTTAAATTCTTCTAAAGTTTCATTTCCGTCTACTGTCGAAATCACTTTTACATTTGCTTGAACGTTTTCATCATTAATCTTAGTTTTTTCAACAATTACTCTTTTAGAAACTTCTTGATTCATATCTTGATTCATGAATTTACAAGTTTTACTTGTACATCCTTTCTCCAAACATTCTTCTTTTGACATTGATGAACATATACCCATATCAGCACAACAAGACATTGCAGCTTTATTTGTTACAGTATGCGCCTCTCCTCCTAAAATTGGAGCAATTACTAAACCAATTAAACACGTTAATTTAATTAAGATGTTCATTGATGGTCCAGAAGTATCTTTAAATGGATCACCAACAGTGTCTCCAGTCACAGCTGCTTTGTGAGCGTCTGAACCTTTAAATGTCATTTCACCGTTAATTTCTACACCAGCTTCAAAAGATTTTTTTGCATTATCCCAAGCTCCACCTGCATTATTTTGAAACACAGCCCAAAGAACACCAGAAACGGTTACTCCAGCCATATAACCACCTAACATTTCAGCTACTAATTGATTATTCTCTGGATAAATTAACACTCCTATTAATACAATTGCTATTGGAAAACCTATCGTTAAAATTCCTGGCAACATCATTTCGCGTAAAGCTGCTTTTGTAGAAATTTCAACACATTTCCCGTATTCTGGTTTTCCAGTTCCTTCCATAATTCCTGGAATTTCTTTGAACTGACGACGAACTTCATACACCATGTCCATAGCTGCTTTTCCAACTGAATTCATTGCTAATGCAGAGAAAACTACAGGAATCATTCCACCAACAAACAACATAGCTAATACTGGAGCTTTGAAGATATTAATACCGTCAATTCCAGTAAAAGTTACATACGCAGCAAATAAGGCTAAAGAAGTTAAGGCTGCCGAAGCGATTGCGAAACCTTTTCCTGTTGCTGCTGTAGTATTTCCTACTGAATCTAAAATATCTGTTCTTGTTCTTACTTCTTTAGGTAATTCACTCATTTCAGCGATTCCACCAGCATTATCTGCTATTGGTCCAAAGGCATCAATTGCTAATTGCATTGCTGTAGTTGCCATCATTGCTGAAGCTGCTAAAGCAACACCATAAAATCCTGCTAAAGCATAAGTTGACCAAATGGCAGCTGCAAATAATAAAACAGTTGGGAAAGTAGAAATCATTCCTGTTGCTAAACCTGCAATTACATTTGTTCCTGCACCCGTTGACGATTTTTGTACAATTGCCATAACTGGTTTTGTACCTAATCCTGTGTAATATTCTGTTACTGATGAAATAGCTCCACCAACAAATAAACCAATTAATGAAGCATAGAAAACTCTCATTGAAGAAATTTCTTTTAATCCTTCCCCGAAGAAGTTCATATCCATAGTTTCTGGTAACATATATTTCACCAAAATAAAACATGAAATAGCAGTTAAAGCAATAGAAACCCAGTTTCCTATATTTAATGCTTTTTGAACTTGAGGTTCTTTTGCATTGTCATTATTAATTTTTACTAATAAAGTACCAATGATAGAAAATAAGATTCCAAAACCTGCAATTGCCATTGGCAATAAGATTGGACCAATTCCACCGAAAACATCATCGATGCTTCCACCCATATCTTTAATTACGTAGTTTCCTAAAACCATTGCTGCTAAAACTGTTGCTACATAAGAACCAAATAAATCGGCACCCATTCCGGCAACGTCACCAACATTATCTCCAACATTATCAGCAATTGTAGCAGGGTTTCTTGGATCATCTTCTGGAATTCCAGCTTCAACTTTACCTACTAAATCTGCTCCAACATCGGCAGCTTTAGTATAAATACCACCACCAACACGTGCAAATAAAGCGATTGATTCTGCTCCAAGAGAGAATCCAGCTAATGTTTCTAAAACGATAGTCATTTGTTCAGTTGATGTCCAAACACCACCCATAAAATAGTGAAAGAAAAATATAAAGAACGCTGTTAAACCAAGAACTGCTAGACCAGCAACTCCTAATCCCATAACTGTTCCACCACCAAAAGAAACTTTTAATGCTTGTGGTAAACTTGTACGAGCAGCTTGTGTTGTACGAACGTTTGTTTTTGTAGCAATTTTCATTCCCATATTTCCGGCAAAGGCAGAAAATATAGCTCCAAAAATAAATGCTATAATAATAAGGTAACTTGTTGTTGGTACAAAATACGCAACTACAGCTAAAACAATACTTGCTCCAATTACAAAGAAAGTTAATAGTCTATATTCTGCTTTTAAGAAAGCTAAAGCACCTTCATAAATGTAATCTGAAATTTCTTTCATTTTACCATCTCCTGCATCTTGTTTTAAAACCCAAGCTCTTTTATACATCATAAAAAGCAACCCAATTATAGCCATGATTATTGGCACATAAATCATTATTGAATCCATAAAATTTTAGTTAATTTTTTATACATTATTATTTCCAAAGTCAAACAAAAATAAACAAAAAAGGCAATATTACTACTAATATTGCCTTTTTTATAAAATTATGTTAAAATTTAACCTATACTAAATAGACCTTCTGGTTTGTTTTCGATTTCATTAAATCTTTGTTTGCATTTAATATAAATTTCTTTTGCCTCAGTAACATCTCCCCAACCTTCTACATCTACTTGTTTGTTTTCCAAATCTTTATAAACTTGAAAGAAATGTTCTATTTCTTTTATTAAGTGTGGATTTACATCACTTAAATCATTTAATTGATTCCAAATTGGGTCAGAAACAGGCACGCAGATTACTTTTTCATCTGGTCCTTTTTCATCTGCCATGTGAAAAACTCCAATTGGCTTAACTTCCATTACACAACCTGGAAAAGTTGGTTCAGTTACTAAAACTAAAACATCTAATGGATCACCATCTAATGCTAACGTTTCTGGAATAAATCCGTAATCTGCAGGATACATCATTGAAGAAAATAACATTCTATCAAAACGCATTCTTTTTAAATCAAAATCGTATTCGTATTTATTTCTACTTCCTCTTGGAATTTCTATCAACACATCAAATGTAGTAACTTTATCTACTGTCATTTCTTTTTATTTTTTGGACTGCAAAAATACAAATTCTAACATTTTTAAAAGAAAAAAAATACTTTTATTTTACTCTAAATTGCAAAATAAATATACATTATCTAGTTTATCAGTAAATTAGATGCTCTCTATTTCTTTTCTTTAAGTAATAATGCCAAAAAAAATAGGTCGCTAAAGATCGATTTGGCTTCCAATTTTCTGACAAGATCATCATTTCGTCTTTTGTGCTAATAGGAAACAATTCTTTTAATGTATTTTGAAGTGCAATATCACCAATAGGGAAAACATCTTCTTTTTGAAGACAAAACAGGATATAAACCTCAGCAGTCCAATTGCCAATTCCTTTGATAGCTGTTAATTCTAATTTTATCTCTTCTTCTGACTTTTGTGAAAGTGATTCTAAATCTAACGTCTTATTTATAATTGCTTTAGAAAGTTCTTTTAAATAAATTGTTTTTTGTTTGGAAACAGCGTTATTTCTTAACTCTTCATTGGAAGTATTTATAATGTTTTGTGGCGTTACTTCTCCTAAAAAAGATTCCATTTTTAAATAACAGGCTTTGGCTGAAGCTAACGAAACTTGTTGTTCGATAATTAATTTACAAAGTGATTCGAAACCTTGTGGTCTTGTAGAAATTGTTGGTGTGCCGTATAAATCAACTATTTGTTGAAATACTTTATCTTTTTTTAATAAATATGGAATTGATTTTATCAAGTTTAAGATGGTTTGTGTTAGTGGTTGGAACGGCATCCTTTTTTGTTTTTACTTCGACAAACTCAGCATGACATCAACAAAAAAGATATAGTGGAAGACACGACCTGAAAGGGAACACCCAAATTAAAGAAATTCCAACAGTTAAAATTCCAAATTCCAAAAAAAAACGATTAGAAATAAAATCCGAATGAACCTTTTACTGTAAATTTATTTGCACCAGGAAGGTCAAAATAATTTCCTCTCCAAGCGAAATCTAAACGGAATACTTTGAAAATATTTCCGATTCCAGCGTGGTATTCCCAATACACTTTATCGGGTGCTTGATATGCTAATCCGGATGCGTTTATTTGTCGGTTTTCGTTTGAAACTGTTCCGTAAACTGTTTTTATTCCCACGATTTCTCTCCAATTTAATTTTTGCAAAAGAGGAATTCTTGAAAACAATCTTCCGTTAAAATGGTGTTCAAAATGTAATGAAGCATATTCATCTGCCACAAAATCATAGTAATTTAATAGATTATAAGTATTGTCGATTACAAAATAAGATTGATTTCCTGGCACAACACCCATTAATCCTAAAGGTACTTGTCCGAAAGTTTTTCCTAATTCTAAAGTCGTAAATAACCTTCCAAATCCTCCTACTAAAACAGGTTGTCTATAGTAAAACTGAACTTTTTCGTAATTAAAATCACTATCTAATACACCTTTAAATCCATGGCTAAAACTTAAAAATAATCGAGCATAATTATCATCTACATCTTGTCTTTCAACACCGTAGCCAATGGTTCTCCTTTTTGGCGTATATTCTCCAACTATATTGATTTCGGATTGTTTTACAGTTCCTTTTGTTGTTGTAAACGTATTGTCTGTGAAATAATCTAAACTAAAATCGTTTGAAGCAGATTCAAGGGTTCGATAAGAAAAATTTGTCTGTAAAACTAGATTTTTAACTGGCTCAAATGCAATTCCTACATTTGTTAAATTAACATTTGTTAGCTTATTGTTTGTTCCACTTGAGAAGAATGATGATGAGGCAAAACTTCGTCCTAAAACATCATTTGAAGTAGTTAAACTCACACCTATTTGCTCTACATCTCTTCTATTTCCTGCAGAAAGAATTAATCTATTTCTTTTGTTTACTAACCATTTTCCTGATACACCATATTTAAATTTATTATCTTTAAATCCGTAGGCTGTGTAGGCTTGAATTCGCCAAGGATCATTTGTTCCAAAGTAAGTTCTTCCCCCAAAACGCAAACGTTGTCCTTCTACATCATTATATCCAAAAGTAGAAAATATTGGTCCGATATCGATGTTTCCAACTTGTACATAACCACTTCCTAAAATAGTTACTAAATCATAAACTCTTTTAAACTTAGGAACTGTCATTAAAGTGTCCAGTAAATTATATATTCCAGATTCATTATCATTTAATTCTTCAAACCTGTTTTCTGCCCAAAATTCATCGGTTTGATTAAACGCTTTTTTATCATAGTAATTTACTTCTTCTTTATAAAAATCATTTTCTTTTGTAATATTAAATTTATGATTTTTATAAAGAGTTGTTCGTTTACCGTAAACACCTTTAGATTCTTCTTTCTTTGAAAAACTAAAATCTGACATCATATGATCTCTTTTCAACAAGAAAACGGAGTCGTTTAACACATCAAATTCTTGTTCAATATAAATTTCTTTTACCCAATTTATATTGGCACTTTTATTCGCTTCTAGGTTTATCTTTTTGATTGCCCATGTTGTATCGTTTACCCAAAAATCACCTTTAAAAGTTAATTCGCCTTTTCTTCTTGGATAATATACAATGTTGTAACACCATTTGTTATCTATAAAAGTACTATCACTTAAAACATAATTATAAACATTAATTCCAGTTCTAGAAAGTGGACTAACAAAATCTTTGTCGAAGAATTTTAAGTAGTTGTTATAGATGTCATAATTTGCATATAAATCTTTGATAAAAGCATTTACACCATTACTACTTCCTAAACCTGAATTTTTATTAGCTTTAAGAACTTCTTTTTTTCTATTGTTTACATTATCACCATAGACTTCACTTAGCTCCTCATTAATAAAAATAGGCAAAAATGCTTTTCCGGTGATTCGAGAAGTATCCATTTGCTCAAAAACAAACTCTAACCCTTTGAACACTTTGTTGGCCATAAAAGTACTGTCAATAGAATTCATGTCAAATTCTACTTTTTCATATTTGTCATATTGATATTGATCAAACATTTGAAGTCCATTCTTTCTTCTACGCTCCCAAATTTTCCTTAAAATATCAATAGCTGGATTATCTTTCTTTGAAGTTTTTCCTGAATAAACCACTACATCCCTTAATGTTACTCCTGCTTTTAAAACGGCTTTAATATTGCTAGTTAATCCTGATTTTAATGGAATTTCAACCGATTCATACCCAATAAAAGAAATAATTAAAGTGGCGTAATTTTCTTTTGATTCAAAATAAAAATTACCATTTTCATCCGTAATAACTCCTTCTTTAGAATTTTTAAAAATAACATTAGCAAAAGCTACAGGTTCATTAAATTCATCTAAAACTTTTCCACCCACTTTTGTTTGAGAAAAAAGAGCAGATGTTATAAATAACAATAGATATACTAGTTTATATTTCATTTGGAACGCATTTAAACAAAAAACTTCATCAGTTTATCCTGATGAAGTTTCAAATATATAAAGATTATTTTTATTTATATGTAACTTTCTTTACAGCTTTAATTACATCTTCAGCATTTGGCAACCATTCTTTTAACAAAGTTGGCGAATATGGTGCTGGTGTATCTGCTGTAGTAATTCTTTGAATAGGAGCATCTAAATAATCGAAAGCTCTTTCTTGCACCATGTATGTAATTTCTGAAGCTACACTAGCAAATGGCCAAGCTTCTTCTAAAACTACTAATCTATTTGTTTTCTTAACGGAATTAATGATTGCATCATAATCCATTGGACGAACTGTTCTTAAGTCAATGATTTCACATGAAATTCCTTCTTTTGCTAATTCATCCGCAGCAATAAATGCTTCTTTGATAATTTTTCCAAAAGTAACTATTGTAACATCGGTTCCTTCTCTTTTTATATCAGCAACTCCTATTGGAATAGTATAATCTCCTTCTGGAACTTCTCCTTTATCTCCATACATTTGTTCTGATTCCATGAAAATAACTGGGTCGTTATCACGGATAGCAGCTTTTAACAAACCTTTTGCATCATAAACATTTGAAGGCACTACAACTTTTAAACCAGGAGTATTTGCAAACCAGTTTTCAAAAGCTTGTGAGTGAGTTGCTCCTAATTGTCCTGCAGAAGCAGTTGGTCCTCTAAAAACCATTGGCATAGGGAATTGTCCTGCTGACATTTGACGCATTTTTGCTGCATTATTAATAATTTGATCAATACCAACTAACGAGAAGTTAAACGTCATATATTCAACAATAGGACGACAACCGTTCATTGCAGAACCAACAGCTATACCTGCAAAACCTAGCTCAGCAATTGGAGTATCTATTATACGTTTAGCTCCAAACTCTTCTAGCATACCTTTTGAAGCTTTATAAGCTCCGTTATATTCAGCTACTTCTTCACCCATTAAGTAAACAGATTCGTCTCTACGCATTTCTTCACTCATTGCTTCAGCAATAGCTTCTCTAAATTGTATTGTTCTCATATATTAAATTCTTAAAATCATATTGAAGGGCAAAAATAGTAAAAAAATATTCCATAATTATAATTCAAATTCAAATAAAAAGATGTTTTACCAACTATAACCTTTTCGTAAAATAAAATTTTAACAAAATTTATTATGCGCGCATAGTATTTTTAAAACATTTTTTTGTAATTTCGTCACATAAATATTCAAATTAGATAAGATGAAAATATTAGTTTGCATCAGCAATGTGCCTGATACTACTTCGAAAATTAATTTCACAAATGGCGATACTGAATTTGACACAAATGGAGTTCAGTTTGTAATTAATCCAAATGATGAGTTTGGTTTAACTAGAGCCGTTTGGTTTAAAGAACAACAAAGCGCAACTGTAACGGTTGTTAGTGTTGGATTAGCTGATTCTGAAGCTACCCTAAGAAAAGCGTTAGCCATTGGTGCAGATGATGCCATTCGTATAAATGCAAACCCAACAGATGGAACATTTGTTGCAAAACAATTAGCTGAAATTGCAAATCAAGGGAATTATGACCTAATTATTGCCGGAAAAGAATCTTTAGATTACAATGGAGGAATGGTTCCTGGTATGTTATCTGCTTCATTAGGTTATAATTTTATAAACTCTTGCATTAGCCTAACGATTGATGGAAATAACGCAACAGCTCAAAGAGAAATTGATGGTGGTAAAGAAACACTTTCTGCTACATTACCTTTAGTAGTTGGTGGTCAAAAAGGTTTAGTGGAAGAAAAAGATCTTCGTATTCCAAACATGAGAGGAATTATGCAAGCTAGAACCAAAGTTATCACAGTTGTAGAACCTACTAATAATGATACAGCAACAAAAGCTGTTAAATTTGAAAAACCAGTAGCAAAATCGGCTGTTAAATTAGTTAGTGCAGACAACTTAGACGAATTAGTAAACTTACTACATAACGAAGCAAAAGTTATTTAATAACAAATTTCGAAATCTTTAAATTATTAAATTTTTCAATCTTTAAATCAAAAATTATGTCATTATTAATATACGCAGAATCTGCAGATGGAAAATTCAAAAAAGTTGCTTTTGAATTAGCTTCATACGCAAAAAAAGTTGCAGATTCATTAGGAACAACCGTTACTGCTGTAACAATCAACGCTAGTTCAACGGCTGAATTAGCAAATTACGGAGTAGATAAAGTATTAAAAGTAAACAATGATTCTTTATCAAAATTTAATGCAAAAGCTTACGCTGATGTAGTAAAACAAGCTGCTGAAAAAGAAGGAAGCAAAGTAATTGTTCTTTCTTCAACAACCGATAGTTTATATCTTGCTCCATTGGTTGCAACTTATTTAGACGCTGGATTTGCTTCTAACGTAGTTGCTTTACCAATTAGCACAAGTCCCTTTCAAGTAAAACGTACTGCTTTTTCAAACAAAGCTTTCAATTTTACGGAAATCTCGACAGATGTTAAAGTATTAGCTCTAGCTAAAAACTCCTTCGGTTTAGTTGAAACTAGTTCCTCTCCTACTGAAGAAGATTTTACCCCATCGTTAAAAGATGCAGATTTCTCTGTAAAAGTTGAATCTGTTGAAAAAGTTACTGGAAAAGTAACAATCGCTGATGCTGAAATTGTTGTTTCTGCTGGTCGTGGACTAAAAGGTCCAGAAAACTGGGGAATGATTGAAGAGTTAGCTTCTGTTCTTGGAGCTGCAACAGCTTGTTCTAAGCCCGTTTCTGATATTGGCTGGAGACCTCACAGCGAACACGTTGGACAAACAGGAAAACCTGTAGCCGCAAATTTATACATCGCAATCGGAATTTCTGGTGCTATTCAACATATAGCTGGTATTAATTCCTCTAAAGTAAAAGTTGTGATCAATACAGATGCAGATGCTCCTTTCTTTAAAGTAGCTGATTATGGTATTGTTGGCGATGCTTTTGAAGTAGTTCCAAAGTTGATCGAAAAACTAAAAGCTTTCAAAGCTGCGAACGCTTAAAAATTAGTGTTCAAAAATAAATTATATTAAAATTAGAGTTATCTTTGTTTAGATGGCTCTTTTTTTTATTTTTGGAGCAAATGGTTAGGGCTTTTTTTACTTACCATTTTCCTGCTTTTCACTATATCTTTTTTTTTAAAAAGGATTCCGCTGCAATCAGGGCTATTAGAAAATTGTATTGATTATTTATTAATGTAAGATTGACTAAAATCAACTCTTAACTTACACAAAGAATGAGCTTAGTAAAATTAACTATAAAAGGAATATCCTACAGCCAAACTCAAAATGGAGCTTATGCTTTAATTTTAAATGAAGTAGATGGCGAACGCAAATTGCCAATCGTAATTGGAGCTTTTGAAGCACAATCCATCGCAATCGCTCTCGAAAAAGAAATAAAACCACCAAGACCTTTAACACATGATTTATTTAAAAGTTTTGCTGACAGATTTGATATTGTAGTCAAACAAGTCATCATCCATAAATTAGTAGATGGTGTTTTTTATTCAAGTATCATTTGTGAAAGAGACAAAATCGAAGAAATTATTGATGCCAGAACTTCAGATGCAATTGCATTAGCCTTACGTTTTCAAGCTCCAATTTTCACATACAAAAACATACTAGATAAAGCAGGAATATATCTAAACACAAATCCATTAGATCAAGAAATTGATGATGTAGATAATGATGGTGTACTTTCAACACCTGAAACTTTTGCCAATGAAGAGAAAGCTCCAAAAGCAGATAGTTATAGCCAATTTACAGTAAAAGAATTATACGACAAGCTTGAAGAGGCAGTTCAAAATGAAGATTACGAAAAAGCGGCTCGCATTCGTGATGAAATTTCAAAAAAAGAATCTTAACAAAACTAACCAAACAAAATGTTTAAAAAAATAGTTTTATTGTTAGCTGTGGCTTTCAGCTTAAATAGTTTAAATGCTCAAGAAATTGAAAAAAAATGGCAATTATCAACTTCTGAAAATGATTATTTAGAACTTCAAAAAGGCTCTTACACACTGCAAATTGCTAACGATAGCATCAATCAAAAAGGAGATTATTTAGTGCAAGAAAATTTTATCTTTTTGTTCGAAAACGGTTCTGATTCTCCAACAAAGAGATTCGTTATCGAAGCAAAAACAGATTCAACTTTAGTCATCAAAAACAAAGGAAAAGCGTATTCATTTTTTGCATCAAACAAAAAAACACAAAAAAACACAAATGCTCAACTCATTGAAAGTGAAGGAATGACTTTTACTAGCATTTGGAGAGGAATTTTAGGCATGTTATCGCTTTTAGGCATAGCATATTTATTCAGTAGCAACAAAAAAGCCATCAATTGGAAAACAGTTGGTTTAGGAATTGCAGCTCAATTAATTTTAGCAATTGGCGTTTTAAAAATTCCTTTTGTAAAAGCTGGCTTTGAATTTGTTGGAAATTTATTCGTTTTAGTTCTTGACTTTACAAGAGCAGGAAGTGAATTCCTTTTAGGTGGAATGATGAATATCGAGAGTTTCGGATTCATATTCTTATTTCAAGTATTACCAACAATTATATTTTTCTCTGCTTTAACTTCTTTATTGTTTTATTTAGGAATAATTCAAATCGTGGTTAAAGGTTTAGCTAAAGTATTAACCAAATTATTATCTATATCTGGTGCAGAAAGCTTATCAGTGGCTGGGAATATATTTTTAGGTCAAACGGAAGCTCCCCTGTTAATTAAGGCTTATTTAGAAAAAATGAACAAGTCAGAAATGCTTCTTGTTATGATTGGTGGAATGGCAACAGTTGCAGGTGGGGTTTTAGCCGCATACATAGGCTTCCTTGGTGGAAATGATCCCGTTTTAAGATTAGAATTTGCTAAGCACTTATTAGCTGCATCTGTTATGGCTGCACCAGGAGCAATCGTAATTTCAAAAATGTTATGCCCACAAACTGAAGAAATAAATACAAATGTTGAAGTTACTAAAGAAAAAATTGGTTCAAATGTATTAGATGCAATTTCAACAGGTACTACTGAAGGTTTAAAATTGGCAGCAAACGTAGCAGCAATGCTTTTGGTTTTTATTGCTTTTATTGCTATGATTAATTACACTTTAGGATGGATTGGTGGCTGGACTGGATTAAATGACGTAATTGCCGACAATACACCCTATAAAGCTTTTTCACTAGAAACAATTTTAGGAATTATTTTTTCTCCATTAATGTGGTTAATTGGTGTAGCCCAAGAAGATATGATGCTAATGGGACAATTATTAGGTGTAAAATTAGCCGCTTCAGAATTTGTTGGATATATCCAATTAGCCGAATTAAAAAACATGGCAAGCAATATACATTTCACTTATGATAAATCAGTAATTATGGCAACATACATGTTATGCGGGTTTGCCAACTTTGCTTCCATCGGAATTCAAATTGGAGGAATAGGCTCATTAGCGCCAAATCAACGTAAAACATTATCAGAATTTGGATTAAAAGCGGTAATTGGTGGAAGTTTAGCTTCATTATTATCAGCTACGATTGCTGGAATGATTATTGGATAAACTTCTAAATTCAGAATTCTAATTTCTAAATTAAAAAAATGCAACAATACCACGACTTAGTAAAACATGTTTTAGAGCACGGAAATCAAAAAGGAGATCGAACTGGAACAGGAACAAAAAGCGTTTTTGGCTACCAAATGCGTTTTGATTTGGCTGAAGGTTTTCCAATGGTAACTACTAAAAAACTGCATTTAAAATCAATTATATATGAATTGCTTTGGTTTTTAAAAGGAGACACAAACATTGATTATTTAAAAGAGAATGGCGTTAAAATTTGGGATGATTGGGCAGATGAAAATGGAGATTTGGGTCCGGTTTATGGGTATCAATGGAGAAATTGGAATGGTGAAGAAATTGACCAAATCACGGAATTAATTGACACTTTAAAAAATAATCCAAACAGTAGAAGAATGTTAGTTTCAGCTTGGAATCCAAGTGTTTTACCTGATACTTCTAAATCTTTTGCTGAAAACGTTGCTAACCATAAAGCTGCATTACCACCTTGTCACGCTTTTTTTCAATTTTATGTGGCTGATGGAAAATTGAGTTGTCAATTGTATCAAAGAAGTGCTGATATCTTTTTAGGAGTACCTTTTAATATTGCTTCTTATGCATTGTTTACAATGATGGTTGCGCAAGTTTGTGATTTGCAAGTAGGTGATTTTGTGCACACTTTTGGGGATGCTCATATTTACAACAATCACATGGAACAATTGGAATTACAACTTTCAAGAGAATGCAGACCATTGCCAAAAATGATATTAAATCCAGAAGTTAAAAACATCTTTGATTTCACTTTTGATGACTTTACTTTAGAAGGTTATGATCCTCATCCACATATTAAAGGAGCTGTTGCTGTTTAAACTTTTATTATGAAAAATCTGTTTTTACTTTCGTTTTTATTTATTGTTTCTATTTCTTTTTCACAAGTTGAAAATTATGAAAATGCTTTTTTTCATAATGATACTATGAAAAAATATTCTAAATATGAATATTCTAAAACTATTAAACAGATAATAAAAAATGAGTTTGTAAAAGAATTCAAATCAAATTATAAACTTAAAGAATTTGACAATTCCCCATTTAGTATTGTTATAGTAGTAGATACAACTGGAACAATCAGTCTTTTAGAAGCAAGCAATAGTGGGGTCTTTTCTTTTATTGAAAAAATATTTATAAAATTACCTAAAATTAAACCATTTGTTAATCAACATAATATTAAAAACTGGTTTTCTATAGTTATGGTCTTTAAACTAGATTCAAAGTTTGAATTACCTATTGAAAAAGACACTGTAAAAGATCTTGACAAGTTTAAAATATTAGAAAAAATTCCCCGTTTCAAAAATTGTAATCCTATTTTAAGCAATGAATCAATGAAAAATTGCTTCATGGAAAAAATGAATAATCACATCAAAGATAACTTTTCTTATCCAAAACAAGCAATCAATGATAATATTCAAGGAAGAACTATTGCACTATTCACTATTGAAAAAGACGGAACTATTGAAGAAATTACTATTGTAGAAGGACATCCAATTATCCAAAGTAGCACTTTAGATTTAATATTAAAATTACCTCCGTTTATTCCAGGTGAATTAAATGGTGAAAAAACAAAAGTTTCTTATTCACAACCTATATTTTATAAATTAGAAAATAAAAAAAGAAAATAATTAGTTATGAAAAATGTATTTTTAATAACCCTTCTATTTATTACTTCAATATCTTTTTCTCAAAAAGACACAATCTATAAAAATGTTTTTTTTCATAATGATACTATGAAAAAATATTCAAAAGCAAGTTATTCATCAACTATCAAAGAAGTAATAAAAAATGAATTTGCCAAAGAATATAAAACAAATGAAGGATATATAAAATTCAACAATTCATCTATCACTTTTACAATAATAATTACGGCTGAAGGTAAAGTAGAAATTTACGAAGTTGACAAAGAATCTGTATTCATAACGAATCTTCTTGAAAAAACTTTTAACAAACTACCTCAAATTAAACCATATGTTAACAATAATGGCTATATAGAAAATTACATAGCAACAATGACTTTTAAGCTTTATTCCGAATATGTTATGGTTGAAAAATCAAATGAGCCAAAAGAAAAAACAAAAATTAATATAATTGAAAAAATTCCATCTTTTAAAAACTGCAAAGTAAAAGAAGATAATGAGTTAATGAAAAAGTGCTTTATGGAAAAAATGAATAACCACATAAAAAAACATTTCGCTTATCCAACATTAGCCAGAGAAAACAACATTCAAGGAAGAATACAAATTTTCTTTATTATTGAAAAAGACGGAACGATTGAAGATATAACGGTCTTTGATGGTCATCCACTTCTACATAAAAGTGGTTTGGATATTATTCAGAAAATGCCAACGCTAAATCCGGGAGAACAAAATGGTAAAAAAATTAGAGTATCTTATCTTCAACCAATTCTATATAAAATATTTTAAAAATATAATACAATCAAAATGCTAACACTAATCGCAGCCGCTTCAGAAAACAATGCCCTTGGAAAAGATAATGATTTAGTTTGGCATTTGCCAGATGATTTCAAACGTTTTAAAGCTTTAACTTCTGGTCATTATATAGTGATGGGAAGAAAAACATTTGAAAGTTTTCCAAAACCTTTACCAAATAGAACTCACGTAATCATTACAAGGCAAAAAAATTATGAAGTCCCAGAAGGTTGTATTGTGGTAAATAGTTTAACAAAAGCTATTGAAATTTCTCCAGAAAACGAAGAAATTTTTATAATTGGTGGTGGACAAATTTACAAGCAATCTATTGAAATAGCTGATAAAATTGAATTAACAAGAGTTCATACAACTGTTGAAGCTGATACCTTTTTTCCTAAAATTGATGAAGATGTTTGGGAAGTCATTGAATCTGAACATCATCCAAAAGATGAAAAACATCAATATGATTTTACTTATTTAACGTTTGTTAAAAGATAGCACTTCGACAAGCTCAGTATGACATTTTATTAAACAATTGACTAATCGTAAATATGAAAATTAGCCATAATCATTTAATTAGTAACAATTGAAACACGAAGTATCAGTCTAAGCCTGTCAAAGATTTTTATAAAAATCTACCCAGATTTAATTTGTACTAGTTCTTGAAATTTGTATCTTTTTTATAACTTGTTTGATAGGTAATTCGTGTCTTTTTTAATTATAAATCGTACTTTTGCAGTCCAATAAAAACAAAATGGCAGAAAATATAAAACCATACAAAGATTCTGAATTAGGTAAAAAAGAGCAAGTTGCCCAAATGTTTGACAACATTTCGGGAAATTATGATGGCTTAAATCGCGTAATTTCATTTGGAATTGATGTAAAATGGCGAAAAAAAGTATTGCAATTAGTTTCCGCTAGAAACCCAAAAACAGTTTTAGATATTGCAACTGGAACTGGTGATTTAGCCATCTTAATGACTAACACTTCTGCCGAAGAAATTATTGGTTTGGATATTTCTGCCGGAATGCTAGAAGTAGGTATAAAGAAAATTGCAGAAAAAAAACTAGATTCAAAAATTCAAATGGTTTTGGGTGATAGTGAAAATATTCCTTATCCTGATAATTATTTTGATGCCATAACGGTTGCTTTTGGTGTTAGAAATTTTGAAACGCTAGAAAAAGGATTATCCGAAATTCTTCGTGTCTTAAAGCCAAACGGCATTTTTGTAATTTTAGAAACTTCTGTTCCAATAAAATTCCCTTACAAACAAGGGTATGCTTTTCATTCAAAATATATTTTACCTTTGGTCGGAAAATTGTTTTCTAAAGACAAAGCTGCTTATAGTTATTTGTCAGATTCTGCAAATGAATTTCCTTTTGGTGAAGCTTTAAACAATATTTTACGAAAAATTGGGTTTATAGATGTACAGCATCTTCCTCAAACTTTTGGAGTTGCAACAATTTATCATGCATCAAAGAAGTAATTGCTAAAAATGAAAAAACTTTTTATAATCTGTTTTGCGTTATTTACGCTCTCTAGCCAGGCACAATTTGGAAAAGATCCTATAATTAATTTAGAGAATTTTCAAAAAAGCAGAGTGCATTGGGGGTTTTATCTAGGTTTTAATTTCTATGACTTTCAATTTGACTACAAAACCATTACGAAAGATTTAGAAGTACAAAACACTACAGGTTTTAATGTAGGTTTAATCGGGAATTTAAGACTTCACGAAAATATCGACTTGCGTTTTGAACCTGGTTTATATTATACGCAAAGAAATTTAATTTATCCTGATATTGTTGACCCAGTAGATCGTTTTAGAGAAGTTACATCTACTTACATCCATTTCCCTGTATTATTGAAATTTTCTTCTAAACGATTTGGAAATGTTAGACCTTATCTTGTTGGTGGTGTTTCTAGAAGTTTAAACTTGAGTAGTTATGAAGATTCTCCAGATGATAATGAATCTGCTGTTTTTAGAATGAAAAAATGGACAAACAATTATGAATTAGGTTTTGGAGTAGATTTATACTTGGAATATTTCATCTTTTCACCTTCAATTAGAGGTGTTTTTAGCATGAATGATGAATTAGTTAGAGACAAAAACCCAAATAGTCAATGGACATCTAATATTGATGCTATGCGAACAAGAGGTGTTTTCTTAAACTTTGCTTTCCACTAAGAATTTCTACAAAACTCACTTAACACAACTGCAGTTGCTGTTGCTACATTTAGACTTTCTGTTTGTTGTAAGGTTCCAAAACGTGGAATAGTGATTTTATGAGTAATTAATCTTTGAATTTCTGGACTAATTCCGTTAGATTCATTTCCTAAAACAATAATACTTGGTTGTATTAATTTTTCAGCATAAATATTTTTTCCTTCTAAAAGGGTTCCATAAACCGGAACTTTTGCAGAAAGCAATTCTTTTTTCAAATCGCAATACATCACATTTACTCTAGCAATTGATCCCATTGTAGACTGAATAACTTTTGGATTAAAAACATCAACTGTTGCTTCACTACAGATTATATTCTGGACACCAAACCAATCGGCTAATCTAATAATCGTTCCCATATTTCCCGGATCGCGAATATCATCTAAAGCTATTTGTAAGGTATTTGAATAGTCAACTTGAACTTTTTCTGGAATAATAAAAACCGCTAAACATTCGTTTGGAGTAACAAGAGCGCTAATACTTTTTAAGTCAGTTTCCGAAATGAAATTTAATTTAGTTTTTTCAACATTTGGGAATAATTCTTGTATTGTAAATAATTCAACCAATTCATAATTGGAATTGAGTAATTCTTGAATTACTTTTACACCTTCAGCAATGAATAATTGATACAGTTTTCTGTATTTTTTTTGTTGAAGACTCTTTATTAATTTAATTTGATTTTTACTAATCATAAAAAGAAGTATTTTTGAACCAATATATACTGAAAGTTGAAATATAATTCATCAAAAATAACACTATTAATTGTAATAACTGCAATTATATATTCTTGTTCTCCTTTAAAAAGAGTACCTGATGACGAAATGTTATTGGTAAAAAATGAAATCATAATTGATAGTCAAAAAATTACTAATGATAGTATTCAAGTTTTGCTATATCAAAAACCAAATTCGAGTTTTTTTAAAATTCCAATTCGTCTTTATTTATATCATTTAAGTAAAAAGGATGTAGATTCATCCTATGTTGCTTGGTTAAATAAAAAACCAAACCGAAAAGAAAATCTAATTAAACTTCTTTCAGAAAAACAGGTCAACCGTTTAGGAGAATCATTTCTTGTAAAAGGCTATAGTAATTTTTTCAAAAAAGTAGGTGAAGCTCCAGTCATTATTGATGAAAATAAAATCGAAAAATCGAAAAAAAGATTAAACGGTTATTATAAAAACATTGGTTATTTCGACAATGAAGTTAAAGCAGAAATTGATTCAGTTGGAAAAAAACAGGGGAAAATAATTTATACTTTAGTAAAAAACGAACCTTATATTATCGATTCAATCGCTTCAATTATTGAAACAAAAGTAATTGATAGCATGTATCAATCCATTAAAAACAAATCATATTTAAAATTAAATAAAAAATATATCGTTACAGATTTTGAAAATGAACGAAAAAGAATAACTACTCATTTTAGAAATAATGGTGCTTATTATTTTCAAGAAAACGATATAAATTACGATGTTTATCAAGACACAATAACAAAAAAACTAGCCGTAGATTTAAAAATAAATGATCGAGACATAACGGTTGCTGAAGAAAACTATAATATCCCACATAAAATTTATAAAATTGAAAAAGTAAATGTCTATTTAGATAATGATGCTATCAAAAACAAATCAAAAATAACGGATAGTATTACCTATAAAAATTACACTCTTTATGGTTCTAAAAAAATAAAATACAGGCCAAAAGCAATAACAAATGCTATTTTTGTCAATAAAGGTGATTATTATAGTGATATATCTCGTTTTCAAACGGCACGTTCATTAAGCAGCTTAAACACATTCAATTATCCAAATATTGATTACAAAGAAAACAAAGACAGTACAGCATTAGTAACAAGTATCAATTTATCTCCTGTTAAAAAATATAATTTTAATGCTAGTGGTGATTTTATCCATTCTAACATTCAAGATTTTGGAATTGCAGGGAATTTATCTGTAACCTTTAGAAATGTTTTTAGAGGTGCTGAGTTATTACAAGTTTCAACAAGAGGAAACATCGGTTCATCAAAAGATTTAGCAAATCCAAATGGCGTGTTTTTTAACTTATCTGAATATGGAGCAGATGCCAAATTAACTTTTCCAAGAATATTTTTCTTATTTCCAACTTCAAAGCTTATTAGAAAAGAAATGTTGCCTACAACAAATCTTTCAGTCGGTTTATTTAGACAAACTAACATTGGTTTAGATAAAGAAAATTTTTCAGGAATCATAGACTATAATTGGATCAGGAAAGTAAAGAATGTTTCTAAATTTGAGTTATTGAACCTTCAATATGTTAGAAACTTAAATATTGGAAATTACTTCACGGTATATGGATCATCTTATGACGATTTAAATGAAATTGCTCAAACCTATAACACTAACCCGGAAAACATTGTAGATGGGAATTTAACACCCATAGGAGCTGTTTCTTTTATTGATGATGTAATTAATGGAAACACTTCTTTAACTTCAAATAATGATGCTTTTCAAACCGTAAGAAGTATTGGAGAAAGAAGACAACGTTTAATTGAAAATTATCTTATAGCAGCATCAAGTTTTACTTTTTCTACAACAAACAAAAGCGATATTTATGATTATAATTTTTATAATTTAAAGGTAAAATTAGAGTCAGCAGGTAATGTGCTTTCTCTTTTATCAAATGTAGTTGACCAGCCTTATAGTGATAACGGAAATAAAACCATGTTTGGTGTTGAATATGCTCAATATATCAAAGGAGATTTTGAATATATCAAACACTGGGATTTAGGAAGAAAAAGAAGTTATGCCATGAGAGGTTTTTTGGGTTTAGCCATTCCATATGGAAATTCTAATTCTATACCATTCTCAAAAAGTTACTTTTCTGGAGGTTCAAACGACAATAGAGGCTGGCAACCTTATGCCCTTGGGCCAGGTTCAAGTGGTGGAATAAATGATTTTAATGAAGCTAACTTTAAAATGGCTTTTAATGCTGAATATCGTTTTCCGTTTTTTGGACAATTATATGGTGCCTTTTTTGCTGATGCCGGAAATATTTGGAATGTCTTTGACAATGTAGAAGACAAATCTTACACCTTTAACGGAATCTCTTCTTTAAAAGACATTGCACTAGGAACAGGAATAGGATTTCGCTACGATTTTAGCTTTTTTGTATTCCGTTTAGATTTTGGGTATAAAACCTACAATCCAGGAAGAATAGAGAATGAAAGATGGTTTAGAGACCTTAACTTTAGTAAAACTGTTCTAAATTTTGGAATAAATTACCCATTCTAATTTTTAAAATACTTATTTTTGTCAAACTAATTAAAACAATAAAACTATGGCTCACAATATTAAACCTGGTGTTGCAACAGGCGATGAAGTACAAAATATTTTTAATTACGCAAAAGAAAAAGGCTTCGCTTTACCTGCGGTAAACGTTGTAAGCTCAAGTACAGTTAACGCTGTTATGGAAACTGCTGCTAAATTAAACGCCCCAGTTATTATTCAATTTTCAAATGGTGGTGCACAGTTTAATGCTGGAAAAGGGCTTTCAAATGCAAATGAAAAAGCTGCTATTTTAGGTGGAATCGCTGGCGCAAAACACATTCATACATTAGCTGAAGCTTATGGTGCAACTGTAATTCTTCATACGGATCATTGTGCAAAAAAATTATTACCTTGGATTGATGGTTTACTAGATGCTTCTGAAAAACATTTTGCAGAAACAGGAAAACCTCTATATAGTTCTCATATGATAGACTTATCAGAAGAACCAATTGAAGAAAACATTGAAATTTGTAAAACATACTTAGCTCGTATGAGTAAAATGGGTATGACTTTAGAAATTGAGTTAGGTATCACAGGTGGAGAAGAAGACGGTGTTGATAACTCAGATGTTGACAGCTCAAAATTATACACACAGCCAGAAGAAGTAGCTTATGCTTACGAAGAATTATTAAAAATTAGTCCTCGTTTTACTATTGCAGCAGCTTTTGGAAATGTTCATGGTGTTTACAAACCAGGAAATGTAAAGTTAACTCCAAAAATCTTGAAAAACTCTCAAGAATACATTGAAAAGAATTATAACACAGGTTCAAACCCTATTGACTTTG
>NZ_CAXBFR010000001.1:0-96535 GCF_963975005.1 uncultured Flavobacterium sp. | reverse complement strand
GACATTACATATCAATTAAAAGAACACTTTCAACCTATTTTAGAAAAAGTAGGTACAAAAAAATTATTTGATGAAATCGAAATTCCATTAGTTGAAGTTTTAGCTGATATGGAGAAAGAAGGAATCAATTTAGATGTTGACTTTTTAAAAGCAATGTCAAAAGATTTATCTGAAGAAAGTAATGCTTTAGAACAAAACATATATGAAACGGTTGGCGAAACCTTCAATTTAGCTTCACCAAAACAATTAGGTGAAGTTTTGTTTGATAAATTAAAAATTGGTGGACCAAAACAAAAGAAAACTAAAACGGGTCAATATGCAACTGGCGAAGAAGTACTTAGTTATTTAGCTAAAGACAACGAAATTGTTCGCAATATTTTAGAATGGAGACAATTGGTTAAGCTACAAAACACTTATGTTGATGCCTTACCTAATCAAGTAGATGCAAAAACAGGTCGAGTTCATACAGATTATATGCAAGCGGTTGCTGCAACTGGTCGTTTGAGTTCTAATAATCCTAATTTACAAAATATTCCTATTCGAACAGAAAGAGGGAGACAAATTAGAAAAGCATTTATAGCTCGTAATGAAAACTACACGTTATTAGCTGCCGATTATTCTCAAATAGAACTTCGAATTATTGCGGCTTTATCTGGTGAAACGACTATGATTGAAGCCTTTAAAAACAATGAAGATATTCACAAATCAACGGCTTCAAAAGTCTTTAATGTTCCAATAGAAGAAGTCACAAAAGAACAACGTAGCAATGCTAAAACAGTTAATTTCGGAATCATTTATGGTGTTTCCGCTTTTGGATTAAGCAATCAAACTGATTTATCACGAAAAGAAGCTGCAGAATTGATCGAAGCTTACTATCAAACCTATCCAAAATTAAAAGCCTACATGGCTGAACAAGTAGATTTTGCCAGAGAAAACGGATATGTTCAAACGGTTTTAGGCAGAAGAAGATATTTAAAAGATATCAATTCGGCTAACGCAATGGTTCGTGGTGGAGCAGAACGAAATGCAGTAAATGCACCAATACAAGGAAGTGCTGCAGATATTATCAAAATTGCTATGATTAACATTCACAAGCGATTAATTGCTGAAAATTGGAAATCAAAAATGTTGTTACAAGTACATGATGAACTTGTTTTTGATGTACATAATAGTGAATTAGAAAAAATTCAACCCATGATAAAAAGCGAAATGGAAAATGCTTTTAAAATGGATGTTCCTTTAATTGTTGATTTAGGAATGGGTAAAGATTGGCTAGAAGCCCATTAATTTTTTGAAGCACATATTTATAAATTAACTTCAAATTTAAAGCAACTAAATAAACAGAAATACATCTAATTAAAAATGAAATTTTATTATATTTAACAAAAAAATAAGCCTTGCAAAGTCTAAAAACAATATTATACTTTTCAATTTTTCGATATCCTTTGACTATTGAAGAAATTCATAGTTACACAAAACATAATGATTTATCAGAAACAAAAGAAGAATTAAATTACTTGTTGCAAGAAAAAATTATAACTGATATTGATGGCTTTTTTGTTTATGCAAATGACTTACAAAGTGTTACAAAAAGAATTAAAGGCAATCTTGAAGCTAAAAAAGCATTAGTAATTGCCAAAGAAAGGGCTGAATTTATTTCAAAATTTCCTTATGTAAAAGCTGTTGGTGTTTCTGGTTCTTTGTCAAAAGGATATTATGATAACGAAAGTGATATTGATTTTTTTGTCATTACAAAACACTCTAAACTTTGGCTTTGCAGGACATTTTTAATGCTTTATAAAAAAATATTTCTACTAAATTCGAGAAAATATTTTTGCATCAATTATTTTGTGTCAGAAAAAAAATTGGAAATAGAAGAACAAAATCGATTTACGGCAACCGAATTAAAAACACTAATTCCCTTACAAGGAAAAGAAATATTTGAAGAATTTTTCAATCAAAATGATTGGATTTCAACCTATTTTTCAAATTTTCAACCAAATGTAGAAAATATTCAAAATACAAAAAAACCAGTTTTTACTAAAACTATAGAATTAACGTTTAGCAATAAGTTTGGAACTTCAATTGATTTTATTTTCAAATCAATTACTTTAAAAAAATGGAATTCAAAATTTCATTATTTAAGCAAAGAGGACTTTAATATTGCTTTAAAATCAACAAATAACATCTCTAAACATCATCCTTCTAATTTTCAGAAAAAAGTCATAATGGCTTTAAATGAAAAAACGGAAGAAGTTCAAAGAAAATTCAAAATCGAATTAACCAAAGAATATGTCTAACATACTTTTTTCGCATTCCTATTATTACAAATTAGACGCAAAGCAATGGAAAAATAAAATGCCATTTCCACCTTTGGGAACTTTGTATGCAGCTTCATTAATGAGAAAAAATGCCTTTGATGTAGATTTGTTTGATACCAATTTATTAGATTCTCCAAAGGCAATTGTTTCAAAACTAAATTCCAATCAACCAAAATATTTAGTAATTTATGATGATGGCTTCAATTATCTAACCAAAATGTGCTTAACCAACATGCGTGAAGCTTGTTTTGAGATGATTATAATTGCAAAAAATTATAATTGTAAAGTAATAATTTGCAGTTCGGACTCAACAGATCATTATGAAAAATATCTTGAAAAAGGGGCAGATTTCATCATTCAAGGGGAAGGAGAAATTACTTTATTAGAGTTAATTCAACATTTAGACGAATGTAAAGATATTTCTTCCATAAACGGAATTGTATTCAAAAATAAAGACGAAATAAAAGTCAATACAAAACGAGCAGTTCTTCAAAATTTAGACGAATTACCTTTGCCAGCTTGGGATTTGGTTGACATAAATTCCTATAAAGAAGTTTGGAAAGAAAGCGATCAAGAATTCACTTTAAATTTAGCTACAACTCGTGGTTGTCCCTACAAATGCAATTGGTGTGCAAAGCCTATTTATGGCAATCGTTACAATGCGCATTCACCAGAATATATCGTAAAAGAAATTGCTTATTTAAAAGAACAATTTGGAGTATCTCGTTTTTGGATGTGTGATGATATTTTTGGTTTAAAACCTAATTGGGTTCAAGAATTTAATGTTGAATTGAAGAAAAAAGATATTCTAATAAAGTATTTCATTCAAAGCCGCGTTGATTTGTTATTAAAAGAAGACACCATTGCCGCTTTGGCTGAATCTGGTTTAGAGGAAGTTTGGGTTGGTGCAGAAAGTGGTTCGCAAAAGATTTTGGATGCCATGGATAAAGGCACAAAAGTGGAAGAAATTTATGAAGCAACACGACTTTTACAACAAAAAAACATTAGAGTTGCCTTGTTTCTTCAGTTTGGCTACTTGACTGAAAACCAAGAAGATATTCAGAAAACTATTCAAATGGTTAAAGAGTTGAAACCCGATAATATCGGAATTTCAGTATCATATCCTTTACCAGGAACCAAGTTTTATGACAAAGTAAAAGATGATTTAAAATTGAAAGCCAATTGGACCGATTCAGACGATTTTGATATGATGTTTCAAGGAACATACAGTTCCAATTATTATAAAAAATTACAAAGATTTGTTCACAAGGAATTTAGAAAAAGTCAAGGCATTGATAATTTAAAAAACTTTTCGTTTTCTAAAAACAAAATTAAATCCATATTGAAATTGGGATATTATATTCCTAGTGCTTTTTTGGATAAGATTAAATTGAAAACACTTCAGAATGAAAGCTAGTTTTGATAAAGCAGCAACTACTTATGACCAATCTTTTACAAACACTTTGATTGGGAAACTACAACGCAATTTAGTTTATGAAGTAGTTTCAAAACATTTATATCAAATAAAAAACATTCTTGAAATTAATTGTGGAACTGGTGAAGATGCAATTTGGTTAGCAAAAAAAGGCATTGAAGTAACGGCAAGTGATATTTCAACTGAAATGATTTTCATTGCAAACTCAAAAAAAAATCTCAAAAACCTCAACTTTATTCATGCTGATATTAATACAATTTCAGAACAATTTTCAGATAAAAAGTTCGATTTAGTTTTTTCAAATTTTGGAGGTCTTAATTGTTTAAATATTGATGAATTATCTGATTTTTTAAATTCAGTTTCAACTATTTTATCAGAAAAAGGAAAACTTATTTTGGTAATAATGCCAAAAAATACACTTTGGGAAAAAGTCTATTTTATCCTGAAAGGAAAATTCAAAACTGCTTTTAGACGTGCAAAAAAAGTAGTTTTCGCAAATGTTGATGGCATAAGTGTTCCAACATATTACTATAATCCAAAAGATATCGTAAATTTATCCAAAACAAATTTTAATTATTTAGATGTAAAACCTGTTGGGGTTTTTATTCCACCATCTTTTTTAGAACCTTTTTTCAAAAACAAGAAAGGTTTTTTAGGATTGTTGAAAACATTAGAATCAAGAATCAAAAACTGGTCATTTCTATCAAAATATGCAGATCATTATTTAATTGTTTTACAAAAAAAATGAGTTTACTTTTCACACATGCTTACTATTTGTCAGACGACTTGAAAGAGCAAAAGATAATGAAACCTTATCCACCATTAGGTTTGCTTTATGTGTCTGCTTATTTGTGGAGTAAAAATATTGCTAATGATGTTTTTGACACTACTTTTTCATCTTTAGAAAAGCAATTGGAATTTATTGAAAATAAAAAGCCAAAAGTAATTTGCATGTACACCAATTTGATGACAAAAATTGAAGTCCTTAAATTAATTAAAACACTGAAAACCAAAAAATATAACTTTCCAAAAATTGTTCTTGGTGGTCCAGATGTTACTTATAATATAGAAAATTATTTAAAAGCTGGAGCTGATTTCTTAATCATTGGTGAAGGAGAAGAAACTACATACGAGTTGTACAATGCCATTATTAAAGACGAAAATTATCACAACATAAACGGAATTACTTTTTTAGAAAACAACGAAGTAATTCAAAACAAACCTAGAGTAAAATTCAAAGAATTAGACGAATTGCCTTTGCCTAATAGAGAAGCAATTAATATGCAACACTATTTAGATACTTGGAAAAACAATCACGGAAAAAGTTCTATGACCATTTCTACACAACGTGGCTGTCCTTATACATGCAAATGGTGTAGCACAGCTGTTTACGGACAAAGTTACAGACGAAGACCAGCAGAACAAGTTGCTGCTGAAATGAAAATACTAAAAGAAAACTACAATCCTGATGCGATTTGGTTTGTAGATGATGTATTTACAGTAAGTCATAAATGGTTAATCGCTTTTAGAGAAGAAGTATTGAAACAAGATGCTGTTATTCCTTTTGAATGCATAACTCGTGCAGAACGATTAAACGATGAAATTTTAGCCCTATTAAAAGAAATTGGTTGTTTTAGAATTTGGATTGGTGCAGAGAGTGGTTCGCAAAAAATAATCGACTTAATGGACAGACGTGTTGATGTTAATGTCGTAAAAGAAGCCATTCAGAAAACAAATGCTCTTGGAATGGAAACAGGAACATTCATAATGCTTGGTTATCCTGGAGAAACGGAAGAAGACATTACAGAAACTATTCAATATTTGAAAGATGCAAATCCAACATTATACACCATAACAATTGCTTATCCAATAAAAGGAACATCCTTATATAATGAAATAGAAAGCAAAATAACAAGCGAAACCGATTGGGAAACCTCAACAGATAGAGAAATTGAATTTGAACGAACTTATTCCAAAAAATTCTATAAATATGCTGTGAGTAAGGTTGTGAATGAAGTTGAATTTAGCAGAACAAGCTCCAGAAGATCTATAAAAGCATTGAAACATAAAGTGAAATCTGTTTTGGCTAGTGGAATGATGAAAGTTAGTAAATGAGAAAAATAATCACAATCATATTATCTTTATTTCTTTTAGGTTGTGAAAGTACTACCTATTCTGATTTAGTAAAAACTGACTCAACTCTTAACTTAAAATGGAATAAAGCTTATCAAGATGATACAATCGATAAATCATTAATTGGTTTAAAATGGGGTTTATCTTATGTAGGTGCAACTTTACCAAGTTTAGATGAAGGATTTTCTTTGTCAAATACAACAATTGCAATAGATTATAAAAAATTAGGTTTTACTGAAAATGCACAAAACAAATTAGCTATTCTTCATTCAAAAATTATCAATTCTGATGAATACAAACAAACAAATGCAATTGATTTAGGTAGATATGTCTCCTTACTCATTGGTTCTTCTGAACATTATTATGAATTAATTGGAACACCAAACACTTTATCCCAAGTTTTAAATAAATATACTTTATTACCTCAAAAAGGATATATCAATAATTCTAGTGTTTCACTTGAACATAGAATTATTCAATTTTCTGAGCAAAATGGTTTTAATCAACTTTTTATTTCAGAAGAAATTGATCCAAATACTCAAGAAATCTATGAATATGAAACTATTGAATTGTTAGCAAATGGTCAATTACGATTCGGAATCTTTGATGCAAATGGAAACAGAATAAACAACGCAAATTCAGCTCATACAAATGCTGGTAAACCTGCCAAGTGTATGTGGTGCCATGAATCTGTAATAAACCAGATGTTTACACCACAAAACAATTTTTTAGGATATTTGACTTTTGATGAATTTCAAAATACATTAATAAACTATAGAAATTCTCATCATAACTTAAAAATAACATTGAATGATGGTGTTGATTTTACATCAACTCAACAACATACTTTTACAGAATTATTATACATTTCTTTTATGGAGCCTTCAGCTCAAAGATTGAGTATTGAATGGAATATGTCGTTGGAGGAAATTCAAACTAAATTATTTGCTTTACCTACTCATGTTCATGAAGAATTTTCTTTTTTAGGAATTTTATATAATAGGAATGATATTGAAAACTTGGCTCCTTTTATAGGCTTAGATATTTCATCTAATGTCCGTGAAGAATCTCCCATTGAAGTCAATCACCTACATTAAAAAATATGTCAAAAACAACATTATATTTTTATTTAATTGGCTCATTGCTCTTTATTCTCATTCGATACCTGTTAGGTCTCGATGGATTATATGGGCAAGACTCTTACGAATATCAAAGATATACTGATGTATTAAATACTTTTATCACCCATGGAATTCAACCTGATGATTATTTTTGGCCAATATATTATCCTTTAATTGGGAGTATTCTAAAAATCATTATTCCGAACACCTCTTTTGTTTTACAATTAATAAGTACATTTTCCTTAATCACATCATTAATTTACCTAAAAAAAATAATACTATTTATATGTCCAAAAAATCCTGAAATAGTTAATTGGTATTTAATTTTATTTTATTTATTTTCTCCAATGCTTTTCAGAATGGGATTTTTATGCATGTCTGATATGCTCTCGTTGCTTTTTATTATTATTTCTGTTTATCATTATATAAACTACTTCGATAATAAAAGTATAAATAATTTATATTTTTCTATCCTTTTTACTTTACTAGCCGCATTAACTCGATATGCTAGCATAGTTCTGTTATTACCATTTAGTATTTATATGTTATTCATCTTGTCTAAAACAAAAAGACACTATATTCATTTGTTTGTCCTATTAATAATTTCCATACTAGTCATAATTCCACATTACTACTTGAAAAGTCAAAATCCAATTGCTTTTTTAAATCATAATTGGCTTCAAAATTGGTCTTTAACTAATTTTTTCAAAAGATCATTTGTAACTGTTGATGGATCGAGTTATAATTTTTTTCCAAATATAATTTATGCAATATCAAATGCTTTTCATCCAAGATTTTTCTTTTTAGGAATTCCTTTCATTATCATGTTATTAACCAAAAAGACAAAAATTAAATACTTTTGGATTGTATTGTCTTCCTACTTATTCTACACATTTTTTTTAGCAGGAATACCATTTCAAAACAATCGTTTTCTAATACTATCTTTTCCTGTCTTACTTCTATTGTTATTTCCTTCATTCTTATATGTTTCCGAAATTAACATTTTTAAAAAAAAATATAAAATTATCATTTATACATTACTATTACTAAATTTTTCATTTTGTTTATATGGTTTAAAACCCGTTTTAGAAAGAAGTAAATTCGAAAAAAAAATGGTCTCAGCTTTATTACCTTATCAAAACAAAATACTGTATTCTTTTGATGTTGATATTGCTTTAAAAGGCAGAAATTTGAAATTTCAATATCAAAATCTTTGGGTAAAAGAATATCAGACTTTTGAAGAAAACTCACTTTTGCTTTTTCATCCTTCAAAATTCACAGAGCAATGGAACAATAAAAATCCAATGATAAACTGGAGCTATTTAAATAAAAATTATCAATTACAAATGATTAAAAAGTGCCCAGAAGGTTGGAATCTTTACAAAATAAATCGTAAAAATGAACGCTGACAAAAGACACATTGTTTTTCTAACACCTGGTTTTGCAGAAAATGAAACCGACACTACCTCTATTCCGGCATTACAAGATTATTTAAAGTTAATTAGAAAAAATTTACCTGACACTAAATTGACTGTACTCACTTTTCAATTTCCTTTTACAAATAAAAAATATAATTGGCACGGAATTGACATCATTCCTTTAAATGGTAAAAATAATAAACTCAATAAAATTATCATTTGGTTTAAAGCTTGGCAAATACTTAAAAACTTAAATCATAAAACACCAATAAATGTTATACATAGTTTTTGGATTGGAGAATGTTCTTTTATTGGCCAAAATTTTTCAAAATTTTTCAAAATCAAACACATAGTTACAGCTATGGGACAAGATGTTTTTAAAAACAAATATGCTGGCTATATAAATACTTTTAAAAGTTACGTTGTTACGCTTTCAAAAAATCAAAATAGTTTATTATTAAAAAACTATGATTTAAAATCTGAAATCATACCTTGGAGTATTCCATTAGAAGATTTTCCTAATTTAAAGAAAAACGAAATAGATATTTTGGGTGTTGGTTCTCTAAATTTAGTGAAAAATTATTATACTTTCATTAACGTTATAGAAGCTTTAGTTAATAAATATCCTCATTTAAAAGTTGCAATTATTGGTGAAGGAAAAGAATCTGAAAATATAAAACAAGAAATCATCAAACGAAATTTAAATGCTACAATAACTCTCTACGGTAAACTTCAAAGAGCTGATGTTTTAGAAAAAATGAGTTCTTCTAGAATTTTACTTCATACAAGCAATTATGAATCGTTTGGCTATGTTTTTGCTGAAGCACTTTATTCAGGAATGAAAATAGTTTCATTTGATGTTGGAGCTGCAAAAATAATTCCTGAATGGAAAATTTGTTTGTCAACTCAAGAGATAATTGAAACATGTCTAGCTAATTTAACAACAACAGAAAGTAGCAAATATCGTGTTTTATTAAATACACAAACTGAAATTTTACACTCCTATTTAAAACTATATTATGAATAAGTTAGTTAACATAGGCGTAAATGTTTTTCGAGGCATACTATTTTCTATTCTGAATTTTCTTGTAGTAATATTAGGTGTGAAATTTTATGGAAAAAATGATTGGGGAACGCTGATAAATATAATTATTTGGGTTTCACTTATCGTTTTTGTCCTAAATTGGGGAAATAAAGATTATTTAATTCGAAAATTCAGCCAAGAGCCTTCTAAAATTTACAATGCTTTTTATTCTAATTTATTCAGTAGAAGCTTATTAATTTTTATATCATTAGTTTTTTTGTTTTTTTTTCCAATTGCAATCGCTCTGACAAGTATTTTATTGGTAATATTAACCCATTTTTATAATTCATTTGAAAGCTTAATTATTTTTAAGCAAAAGTTTAAAGAGCAATTAATCGCAGAAGCAATTGGTTTTTGTATAATATTGACCGGAATAATTGGTCTAAAAAACTACAACTTAGAACAGTTTATAGAGCTCTATTGTTTAAGTTTTTTGGTAAAATCAATATATTTATTTGTGGCTTTGGGTCTTTGGAAAGAGAAAGTAACTTTCACAATTAGCATAAGTCAATTTAAATCCAGTCTACCCTTTTTTATTTTAGGATTAAGTGGTATGATTAATTCGAAAATAGATTTGTATCTTGTAAATACTTTTTTACCCAGTGGCAAAATTTCAGACTATCAATTATTAACTTCAGCTTTTTTAATGTTACAGTCACTTTCTATATTTATTGTTGCACCTTTAAACAAAACTATTTATAGGTCAAACCAAAAAATAATTGATAACCTAAAAATACTATTTAAAAAATTTGCTATTCCTATAGTTTCAATTGGAAGTGTTTGCATTTGGCTAGTCTTAGAAAAATGGGTTAAACTTGGTTTAGGATTGGAAATATACTTAATTGGCTTATTAGCAAGCTTACCTGCTTTTTATAATGTAATTCCGATACTAAATCTGTATAAAAAAAATCATGAAAAAAAAGTATTAATTTCTAATATTATTACGGCAATTATAAATACAATTTTGAGTTTATTATTACTTGAAAAATTTGGAATTTTAGGAGTACTTATTAGTGTTTGTATTTCCCAATGGCTATATTTAATAATTATTAAAAGATATGAAATTAGTACATCCTGATTTTGAAACTCCAAAAGAATTAAACCAACTTGAAATTTATCAAGATGAAGGTGTTTATTGTCTTATTCCAAAAGATAAAAAAGACAAACTATCTTATTTTTTGAATTCCTTCGACAATTACCGTACTCAAACAAATCAGAAAATTACTGATTCTAATTTGTATTCAAACTTACCATTTTCAATAAATGATAACTCTTGGAAATCTAAACAAAAAGACATTTATATAGTTGACAAAATTTGTGGCACCAGAAAAGAATTAAGAATTTTAGATATAGGTGGTTGGAACGGTTGGTTGTCAAATTATTTAACAATGAAGGGTCACACTTCAGTAACTACAGATATTTTTATCGACCGATTTGACGGCTTAAAAGCAGTGAATCATTATAATAACCCATTTGTTGCCTTACAACTATTGCCTAATGAAATTTGGAGAGTTCAAGAATCTTTTGATTTGATTATTTTTAACAGAAATTGGGCATATCTTGAGAATCATCAAGAAATACTTTCTATGGCAAAATCCAAGTTAAATAAAAATGGAACCATCTTATTTACCGGATTAACATTTTATAAGAACTCATCAAAAATTGAAAAACAAATTTCAGAATCCTCAGATTATTTCGAAAAAAAATATGGTATTCCTCTACTATATTTTAAGACAAAAGGGTTTCTAAATAATGTCGATTTAGCCTTTTTAAAAAACGAAACTACTCTTTTTCCATATAATGTCTTAAAGACCCTTTTAAAAAGATTATTTTTATCAAAAAAAAATCATCAATTTGCTATTTATAGACAAAATGAAACTTGAAAAAATTCAAATATTATTCTACAGTTGCATAGCAACCTTGATTGCTTTAATAGATAAAGCTCCGCTACAACTTGATGAAAGAATTGGTACAACTTATATCGAAAACGGATTTTACATTACTTATAACGGTATTTTAAATAATACTATGGAAGCTCCATATACATACAGGTTTATAGTGCCCAAAATTATTCATTTTCTTTCTGAAATACTTAACTGCTCACCAATAAATGTAGCTTTTATTCTTAATATTGTTTGTATATTTTGTGTTTTAAGTTTGTTTAATAAATTTGCCAAAACATATTTAAACTCATTTGAATCATTGTTAACAACATTAGTTCTCTCCTTTTTCATAGCCATTATTCAATGCCAAATAATGGGTATTATAATTATAGAAAGCCAAGACATTGTAAATGCACTGTTTTTTATTGTCTTATTACTTTTGGCTCAAAAGGAGAAATGGTTACTTTTTGGATTATTATTAGGTTTTAGCATTACCAATAGAGAAACTACATTAATACTTTTATTACCGTTTAGTTCTATTCTTTATAAACAACAAAAAATTAAACAATTACTATGGATCAACTTTATCGGAATTGGAACCTATATTATCATTCGTGTTTTAATCAAAGTAAAACCAAGTGATTATCCAAATTTTGCAAATTTAAAAACTAATTTTCCTTTTCTAGACATATCATTTCTATGCAAATCGCTAGAAAACAACCTTCATTTATTTTCATTACTTTTACCAATAATCATTTTGGCTTTCCTAAATCTAAAAAGACAAAATTATTACACCAAATCTTTAATTCTTACAATTATTCCTTTTATATTTATTCATTATATAATGGGAACAATTATAGAATTACGTCTCTTTTTGCCATTGATAATATTAATTTTACCTATTGCTATAAAAAATTTAAAAAACAACATTGAAAAACAACAAAACCATAATTTTCAACCCAAAAAGCGCAAACGGCAAGCATCGAATTCCTAATTCTATCTTACAAGTTGGTGCGTCAATTCATGGAAAATTTGAATATGTTTTTGTAGATGGAAATTTAGAAAAAGATCCATGGAAAACTATTGAAAACTATTTAAAAACTGGTGAATTTAAATATTTTGGTTCTACAGTTATGCCTGGTCCTCAATTGCGTCAAGCAATTCCGTTTACAAGAAAAATCAAAGAACAATTCCCTGATGTTATAACGATTTGGGGTGGATATTTTGCTTCAAATCAATATAAAGTTTGTTTGAATTCTGGCTATGTAGATTATGTTATAAATGGTCCTGGTGATAACACTTTTCCAGAATTATTAAATACTATTGAATCCAATACTGTTGAAAATTTATCCTCAATTAAAAATCTAATTTTCAAAAATGATAAAGGTGAAATTGTAAAAAATGCTGTTGAAGCTTTACTGGATCAAGACACGTTACCAAAATTTCCTTATGAATATTTAAACTCCTTTTATCCTGTAAAAAATTATTTGGCTAAAACCTTTATGGGAAAGACAACTTTGTCTTATCATTCAAGTATGGGTTGTCCTTTTTCTTGTTCTTTTTGTGCGGTTGTGCCTATTTTTAATGCCAAATGGAAAGGAATGTCTGCTGCAAGAATGTATAAAGATGTAAAATTTTTCAAAGAAAAACACAATATTGATGCTATTGAATTTCACGATAATAATTTCTTTACTTCTAAAAAGAGAGTTTTAGAGTTTTCTGAACTTATTTTAAATGACAACATCAGTTATTGGGGAGAAGGAAGAATTGATACAATCAATATGTACAGCGATGATGATTTAAGATTGATGCGAAAAGCTGGTTGCAAAATGATATTTTTAGGTGCTGAAACAGGCAATGATGCTGTTTTAAAACAAATGAATAAAGGTGGAACTCAGTCTGGACAAATGATTAAAGATTTTGTACTTCGAATGAAAAACGCTGATATAATTCCAGAATTATCTTTTGTATTAGGAATGCCTGCAAAAACTGAAAAAGAAGTTTATGACCAAATTTCATGGGACATTAATTTTATAAAGGAAATTAAAGAAATCAATCCAAATGCTGAAATTATTATCTATCTCTTTAGTCCAGTTCCAACAGAAGGTTCTGATTTATACCAACAAATTCTAGATGCTGGATTTTCGTTTCCAGAACGTTTAGAAGATTGGATTTCTCCGAGTTGGGAAAATTTTGATTTGCGTAAAAACCCATTAACGCCTTGGTTAAAACCTTATATGATAGATACAATTATGAATTTTGAAACGGTTTTAAACGGTTATTATCCAACTGTTTCAGATTTTAGAATTAAAGGGTATAAAAAATCAATCTTGAAATCGATTTCAGGATTTAGATACAAAACTGGAATCTATCATTATCCATTCGAAATTAAAGCCTTACATAAACTTTGGAAATATCGTCAACCAGAAATTGAAGGATTTTATTCAGAATAAATGAGAAACCTTTTAAAAAAAATAACACATCCTTTTCTAAAACTAGGTTTAAAATTATATTATTACAAACCCAGAAAATATTGCTATGAAAACATTTGCGTCAAAGTACATCCAGATGTTTTTCCACCACATTTGACACTAAGTACAAAGATTTTACTCGATTTTATAAATCCATTAGAATTAGAAAACAAATCGTTTTTAGAATTGGGTTGTGGTTCTGGAATAATTTCGCTTTTAGCATCAAAAAAAGGGGCGAAAGTAACTTCAACTGATATAAACATTATTGCTTTAGATTTTTTAAAAGAATCAGCAAATAATAATCAATTGAAAATTACAATTATTGAATCTAATTTATTCGATAATCTCGTTGGACACTCATTTGATTATATTGTAATAAATCCGCCTTATTATCCGAAAGCTCCAAAAAACATAAAAGAACAAGCTTGGTTCTGTGGCGTAAATTTTGACTATTTTGAACTATTATTTTCTCAACTTGCAAACTATAAAACACCATCTAATTCAGTTTATATGATACTTTCTGAAGATTGTGATTTAGTAAAAATAAAAGCTATTGCAAAAAAAAACAACTTATCAATGAAATGTGTATCCCAAAAAAGCGTTGTAAAGGAAATAAATTATATATTTATAATTGATAAAATTGAATCATGAAAAAAATAGTTTTAGTAGCATTATTGTTTTTAACATTCATTGGTTATACTCAAGAACGCTTTCAAAGAATCGACAGTTTATTAACATATTTAAACGAAAATAATAAATTTATGGGCTCAGTTTCCTTGCGAGAAGGAAATGAAGTTGTGTTTTCAAAAGCTTATGGTTTTGCTGACGAAGAAAATAAAATTGAAGCAACAAATACTACCAAATATAAAATTGGTTCAATTACTAAAACATTTACTGCAACTATTATTATGCAGTTAATTGAAGAAAAAAAATTGCGTTTAGAAAGCAGGTTGACCAAGTTTTATCCAAAAGTTCAAAATGCAGAAAAAATTTCTATTTATGATTTATTACATCATAGGACAGGAATAAAAGATTACATCAATCAAGATTCGCTTTCTGTAGAAGATTTTGCAACTAATGATTTAAAAACGGTTATCTACAACAAAATAAACAATTACGAATCTATTTTTGAACCAGGTTCTCAATTTTTATATAGCAATTCAAATTATTACTTATTAGGTGGAATAATCGAAAAGCTAACAAAAGAATCTTACGCATCAAATGTAGAAAACCGAATAATTAAAAAGCTTGGATTAAAAAACACTTATTATCCAAACGATAAAATAGATTCTTCCAAAAAAGAAAGTTATTCTTATATTTTCAATGGCACTAATTGGGAAAAAGCTCCTGAATGGGGAAATAATGTTGCCTTTGCTGCTGGTGAAATTATGTCTACTCCGGATGATTTAACCGAATTCATGTTTGCTTTATTTAATGGAAAATTAGTCAAAAACACTTCCTTAGAAGCCATGAAAGATTTAAAAGATGGTTACGGAATAGCATTAATGCAATTTCCGTTTGGAGAAAGAAAGTTTTATGGTCACACGGGTGGAATTGAAAATTTTAGAGCTGTTGTTGGTTATTATCCAACTGATAATTTAGGAGTTTCCTTAATTGTGAATGGAGATAATTTTAATCGAAATGACATTATGATTGGAATTTTAAGTATTTACTATAAAATCCCTTTTCCTTTCCCTAATTTTGATAAAATTGACAATTCAGTTTTACAAAAATATATTGGAACCTATACTTCTTCAGAAATTCCTTTAAAAATAACTGTTTCTGTTAAAAATGGAGAATTAATTGCTCAAGCAACTGGTCAACCTTCCTTTCCTTTAACTCCAAAAAGTGATACTGAATTCGTTTTTCAAACTGCTGGTGTTGAAATGGTTTTTGAAGAAAACAAATTCACCTTAAAACAAGGAGGACAAAAATTCAAATTCATAAAAGAATAATGAATTTAAACCTTAAACTTTCAAGTACACATATTACAAAAATTAAAACCCTAACTAATAGTACCTATTTAGATATTATTGGGTTAATCATTGTAATTAGCGTTTCTATTTATTTGGAATATTACAAAACCACTTATAGTTTTAGTTATGGCGGAAAAAGTTATATCTTTTATTTAGGATACATATCAATATTGAATACCAGTTTCTCAATGATAGGAAATAGATTAGTAACTAAAAAGAACAACATTGGTAATTTCATTACAACTTGCAATACATTCTTAAGTGGTTCTATTGATTATTTATTAGGAAATGCTGGAGCAATTTTAACTTATCCTGTATCATTTATCGGAAACTATTTAGTCTTCAAAACTTGGAAAAAAAGCAGGATTTTAAGAAAAATTGATTTTATCTTTTATCGGAATATAGTCTTAGGGTTTATATTTTCATTCTTACTAAATTATATAGCTTTTCGTTATTTATCAACGAAAGAAATAGATTGGAAGTTGTTTTTCGCAATTGCTATTCCAGCAGGATTAACTTTTGGAGGAACATTTAATACGGCAAGAATGTATCCTGACAATTGGTTGTTATGGCAATTTTATAATTTAACAAAAATTATTCAAAACCTTCTTTTGTTAAACATTGCCAATACAGCAAAATATAGTTTTTATTTCTTTAATGCTATAATAGGATATATAACATGGAAAGATGACAGTAAAAAAGAATTATAATTTTCGTGTTGATTCGCGTTGACGCAATTCAGTTTTAATCACAACAGTTTTGTATTCTGGAATCTCTTTTTCTGTTTTATCTTCTAGTCTATCAATTAATAAGTCAGCAGCATTTTTCCCAATTTCTGGTGCGTGTTGACTAACCGTTGACAAACTTGGTGTTAATCTTTTTGACCAAACACCATCTGCAAAACCAATAAAGTTTATTTCTTCCGGAATTTTGAAACCCTTTTTTAAGGTTAATCTAAATGCGGTTGTTGTTGCAACTTCATTTAAAGCAAAAATTCCATCTATTTTTTTAGAACACAATAAGTCTTTTAATTTTGATTCAAAAACGTCAATATCATTTTCAATGATTATTAATTCTTCATCTAAAACCTGACCTTTACTTTCAATTGCTTTTTTAAAACCTTCTAATCTTAATTTCCCAACACTTAAATTATCAATAGTCGAAAGTAAAGCAATTTTTCTACAGCCAATTTTAATTAGATGAGTTGTGGCATCAAAGGCTGAATCAAAATCATCAACTATTACTTTATCACATTTAATTTCGTCTGCAACTCTATCAAACATAACAATTGGTGTTCCGCTATTTAGAATTTCTTTTAAGTGAGCATATTTTTTTTCTGATTGTGTTTCTTCTGAAAGTGAAATAATAAAACCGTCAATTGTTCCATTGTTTAACATTTCCATTACCTGTTCTTCTTTCTTTTGAGATTCATTAGAAATACCGGTAATAACATTATAACCTCGCTCTAGCGAACGTTTTTCAATTCCACTAAAAACTTTAGCAAAAAATGGATTTAATATATTAGGTATAATTACACCTATAGTGTTCGTTCTTTGATTTTTTAAATTCTTAGCTATACTATTAGGTTTATAGTTTTTTAAAGCAGCAAATTCTTTTATCTTTGTCTTTGTGCTTTCACTAATTTCAGAACTATCACTTAAAGCTTTAGATACTGTAGAAACAGAAACACCTAATTCTTTTGCAATTTGTTTTAATGTGGCTTTTGATTTCATAATATATTAAAAGGTAAAAATAGTGAATTTTAAAATAACATTTTAATCTAGAGCCGAATAAAATTTGACATTTCTTTTTCACACTATATATCATATTTTATGGCTCATATTATAACTACTTCATTCACAACACGAATAATAATGTAATTCGTATTTGGTTTTATAATAAATAATTGTACTTTTGCACTCCCTTACCCGAATCATCGGAAGGGAATGGAATGTTTAATTAAAATAAATTATTGTGAACACATTAAGCTACAAGACAGTTTCAGCTAACAAAGCCACCGTTGATAAACAGTGGGTTGTTGTAGATGCTGAAGGTCATAACTTAGGTCGTTTTTCATCAAAAGTTGCAATACTTTTAAGAGGAAAACATAAACCGGGTTTTACACCGCACGTTGACTGTGGAGATAACGTAATCGTTATCAACGCAGAAAAAATCAACCTAACTGGTAACAAGCTAGACGAAAAAACATATATTCGTCACACAGGTTACCCAGGAGGTCAAAGAAGTTTAACTGCTAAAGTAATGCAACAAAAAAACCCTGCATTATTAGTAGAAAAAGCTGTAAAAGGAATGTTACCTAAAAACAAATTAGGTGCTGAGTTATTCCGAAATTTAAATGTATTTGTAGGTACTGAGCATACTCATGGAGCTCAAAAACCTAAAACCATTAACCTAAACGATCTTAAATAATGGGAGTTATTCACAAAATCGGTAGAAGAAAATGTGCTGTGGCACGTGTTTACGTTTCAGAAGGAACAGGTAAAATTACCGTAAACAAAAAAGAATTTGCAACTTACTTCCCAACAGCTACATTACAATACAAAGTTATGCAACCAATGTCTTTGACAGAAAATGCAACAAACTTTGACGTAAAAGTAAATGTTTATGGTGGTGGTTCAACAGGCCAAGCAGAAGCTGTAAGAATGGCTATTGCAAGAGCTATGTGTGAGGTAGAAGCTGACAACAGAGCTATCTTAAAACCAGAAGGATTACTTACAAGAGATCCTAGAATGGTTGAACGTAAAAAGTTCGGTCAGAAAAAAGCAAGAAAAAAATTCCAATTCTCGAAACGTTAATACTGAACTTGTTTCAGTATCTTTCGAAGAGAACTCGATTTATTTCAGGTTGTATCGAATGATTACAAAAGATGCTGAAAATATTTCAGCATAAACAAAATTGAATTTAAAACACAGTTGTCGATATTCCTTTAATTAAAAAGGGATTAGTTTAGCATCTAAATTTTCAAGACTAACGAAAGTGACTACTTGAAGATTGCTATAACACGGAACGTAAACTATTACACAATGGCAAACAAAATTGACGTTAAAGAATTATTAGAAGCAGGTGTTCATTTTGGACACATGACTCGTAAGTGGGATCCAAACATGGCTCCTTACATTTATATGGAGCGTAATGGTATACATATCATTAACTTATATAAAACAGCTGCAAAAATTGAAGAAGCTAACGAAGCTTTGAAAAAAATTGCATCTTCAGGTAGAAAAGTACTTTTCGTTGCTACCAAAAAACAAGCTAAAGATATCGTAGCAGAAAAAGCTGCTGCAGCAAACATGCCTTACATCACTGAAAGATGGCCTGGTGGAATGCTAACTAACTTTATCACTATCAGAAAAGCCGTTAAAAAAATGGCTATGATTGACAGAATGAAGAAAGATGGTACTTTCATGACGTTATCTAAAAAAGAAAGATTACAAGTTGATCGTCTTAGAGCAAAATTAGAAAAAAACTTAGGTTCTATTTCTGATATGACAAGACTACCAGCTGCTCTTTTTGTAGTTGATATTAAAGCTGAGCATATCGCAATTAAAGAAGCTCACAAATTAAACATTCCAGTTTTTGCAATGGTTGATACAAACTCTGATCCTCGTGATGTAGATTTTGTTATTCCATCAAATGATGATGCTTCTAAATCAATCGATAAAATTTTATCTTTAGTTACTGGTGCAATTATTGAAGGTTTATCTGAAAGAACTTCTGACGGTGAAGACCAAGAAGAAGGAAAAGATGTAAAAAAAGCTCCAAAAGCCAAAAAAGTTGAAGCTGCTACTGAAGTAGTTGCTGAAACCGAAGTAGTTGCTGAAGCAAAACCTGAAGTAGAGCTTAAAGCTGAAGAAACTTCAACAGAAGAATAATATAAAAATTCAGAATTTAAAAAATCCAAATTCCAATAAAGAATCAATTAATTGATAATTTAATAAAGTTGGGATTTGGATTTTTTTATTTTAAGATTTTAAATTTACAATTAAAAAATAAAATATTATGGCAACAATTACTGCTGCAGACGTAAATAAATTAAGAACAATCACTGGTGCAGGTATGATGGACTGCAAAAAAGCCTTGGTTGAATCAGAAGGAGATTTTGATTTAGCAATCGAAAACCTTAGAAAAAAAGGACAAAAAGTTGCTGCTAATCGTTCAGATAGAGAATCAACTGAAGGTGCTGCAATTGCTATTGTAAATGCAGACAATACAGCTGGTGTTGTTATTACATTAAACTGTGAAACTGACTTCGTTGGAAAAAACGAAAGTTTCGTTAAATTGGCTACAGAATTAGCTAACCAAGCTTTAAAATTCAACACTAAAGAAGAATTATTAGCATCAGACTTCAACGGAATGACTGTTGGTGACAAATTAATTGAACAAACTGGAGTTATTGGAGAAAAAATTGAAATCGCTTCTTTCGAAAGATTAGAAGGTGCTTTTATTGGTTCTTACATTCACGCTGGAAACAAAATCGCTACTTTAACTGCATTATCATCAAAAGTTGATGGCGCTGAAGAAGTTGCAAGAAACGTATCTATGCAAGCTGCTGCAATGAACCCAATCGCATTAAATGAAGATGGAGTTGATGCTGTTGTTATTGAAAAAGAAATCGAAATCGCTAAAGATCAATTACGTGCTGAAGGAAAACCAGAAGCAATGTTAGATAATATCGCAAAAGGAAAATTAAATCGTTTCTTTAAAGATAATACTTTAGTAAACCAAGATTTCATTAAAGATAGTTCTATGAGTGTTGCTGCTTATGTAAAATCTGTTAATGCAGATTTAACTGTAACAGGATTCAAAAGAGTTGCTTTAGGATAATATTTCCAAATAAAACAATTTTAAAAACCTTAATTCGTTATAGAATTAAGGTTTTTTTATTTTACACCATGTTTTAAAAATTCCATATATTTGAAAAATACTATCACATATACTTATCATATCTTTTATGTCTAAAAAAATCATTCTGATTGCACTTCTATTTGTTTGTTTTACACAAGCTCAAGAAAAAAAATATCAAAGCCTTTTATGGGAAATTAGCGGTAATGGCCTTCAAAAAAACTCTTACGTTTATGGTTCTATGCACGTAAGTGAAAAAGTTTCGTACCATTTATCAGATGCGTTTTTCAAACATTTAATGGAAGCTGATTTTATTGCCAACGAAAGCGATCCAACAACTTGGTCAGATTTGTACAACATTTTCAGTGGTGTTTATGGTAACAACTATGGTTATGGCGCTTTTTATAGCAATTTCTATATCACAAAACCCAAAAAAGAAGATTTATATCCATTATTTAGAGGTACAAATTATAATTTAATTGGCTTACTTTCAAGAACAAACGAAATGAATAAAGATTATCAAGAAGATACTTATCTTGATATGTTTATCTATAGAACGGGAAGAAAATATGGTAAAAAAACACTAGGTTTAGAAGATGTAAAATCTTCAACTATCAACATTATGAAAGCCGAAGCTAAAGTTAAACCCAAAGATGTTGAAGAAAATCGTCAAAAACTTAAAAAACTTTTAAAAAATAAAAATTATAACGAAGCCATGATGGATTACTATCGTGAAAAGGATTTGGACATGTTAGATTCTTTAACGATTTTATCTTCATCAGAAACTTATTTGAAAGCTATGTTATATGATAGAAATACTGACATGGTTAAGAGCATGGATTCTATTATGAAAACAGGTAGTTTGTTTTCTGCAATTGGTGCAGCACATTTACCAGGAAAAAACGGAGTTATTGAAGCATTAAGAGCAAAAGGCTACACTGTAAAACCAGTTTTTGGAGATTATACAGATGAAGGCAGAAAAACAAAAAAACAAATTGAAGAATATTTTATCAAACCTGAATTTGAAACAAAAACTTCAACTGACGGAATGATTTCATTACCTCTTTATAAATTAGTTTTAGAAAACGCAGAAAATTTCGAATCTCCAGATTTAGCAAATGGAGGCTATATAAACGTGAAAAGAAGTCTTTTAAAGGATTTTATATCAAAAGACAACGAAACATTCAACCATAAATCTTTAGACAGTTTATTCTATGAAAATATTCCTGGAGACATTTTAGATAAAAAATTCTATCAGGAAAAAAACTATATGGTTTATGACATAAAAAGCAAAACCAAAACAAACAATGCTCAACGCTATAGATATTACATTACTCCATTAGAAATAATTGCTGTTATTATGGGTGGTGAAGGTGATTATGTACGCCAATACGAATCGTATGTTTGTGATAATATAACCATAAAAACTAATCAAAATAGCACAGAAAAATTTATTCCTAAAAAAGGTGGTTTTGAAGTTGAAGTCCCTTCCTATCATATCACGCAAGGAAACAAAGATTTTGACAAACAATATGGTGATATTAAATTATTAGCTTATGACGAATCTGAAAAAGCAAATTATTTCATACTAGAACAAACACTAGGGGATAATGAAAATTTAGAAGACACCGAGTTTGAATTAAAAAGAATTCAGTACGAATTTTATAACCAACACGACTTAGACTCCACAAACACTTCTTTCAATAAAGAGAAAATGAGCTTTGTTTCACAGTCTAAGATTGGCGAAAAAGACATTTATTTAAAAACAACTATAAATGGTAGCAAATATTATCTTTTAGGAACTGTTGGTGCTTCAAAAAACAAAACGGATGTGTTTTTCAGTTCATTTGCTGTAAAAAACTTAAGTGCAGCGGTCGAAACTAAAGTTTATTTAGATAGTACTGCAATGTTTTCGATAGAAATTCCTAAAAAACAAAACGAATACCTTGATTTTAGATTTGATAGAGATTATGATAGCTATCAAAAAAAGGAAAATATATTTAAAATAAAATCAAAAGCATTTTCATTCATGTCACCAACAGGTAAAGATGTTGAATTATCTTTCTACCAATATCACAAATATGATAGTGAGAAAAATTTAGATTCTGTTTGGAACGAATTTAGAGAACATATTAAATCTGATTTTGCAAGTAATAACTATGATGATATAGACGAGATTGCAGTCGAAACGGTTGAAAGCGTAGTAGAAATGGCTTCTGGTGATATAATTCCCGCTGATTTAGCAAAAGAAAAATCAGATAAAAAGAAAAAATTTAGCTATAACATTTCACGTTGGGATGAAGAGCTTGGCTTGAATAAAAAAGACAAAAACAAAATTGAGCTAATCGATGAAAAATTGACTTCTAACGAAGACAAAACAGTTCATGAGATGAATGTCATGGCAGTCAAACCTAATTCCAATCAAGCCATTAAATACAAAGCTGTTTTTAAAGACGGGATGTCTTATTTAATGAAAACGCTAGTAGAAAAAGACTATAAAAATGACGATGCTTTTGTAGAGAAAACATTTAATTCATTCAAACCCTTTGATACGATTCTAAGTCCTTCTGTATTTGAAAATAAATTCAAGTATTTTGTTGAAGACGCATATAGCGATAATGATACTATTAGATATTCAGCTTTAAAATCAGTTTACTTCTTAGACATTTCAAAAGAAGATTTACCACAAGTAAAAGAATTTTTAGATGGTTTTGAATTCGAACAAGACGAAAATGAAGCAATAGTAGCTCTTTATGAAAAAATTGGTCGAATTAAAGATCCAGCAATTATTCCGTATTTAGAAAACATCTACAAGAAAGAAAGTGTAACTACTTCGATACAATTTGCAATATTAAATGCTTTAACAAATCAAAAAAGCAAAGATGCTTACAAAACTATTGCAAAATTACTGGAATATGATTTACCGCTTTCAGACAATGAATACGAAGTAACGAGTTTATTTAACAGTTTTGAATATGATATTGAGCATAGTGAAGTATTATTTCCAGATGTATTTCAGTTTTATAGTGTAAATGAATATCACACACCCATAATTGATTTTACCAATAAATTAATTGAATCTAATTTGGGCAATCCAAAGAAATTGAAATCATACAAAAAAATGTTATTAACAAATGCCAAACTAGAATACAAACGTGTTTTAAGTTGGAAACAAAAACAAAACATTAAGGAAGATAATGGTTATGGATATTATGAAGATGGAAGTTATGCCCCGACTGAAGAATTGACAAGTTATTTAAATATTCTTTATCCCTTTAAAAAAGAAAAAGCTGTTGCTGAGTTTTACACAAAAGTTAACAAACTAGATGTAGACAATGTTACGATAGGTTTGGCAAAAATTCAATTGGATAAAAACAACCAAGTAGATAAAAAAACCATTGAGATATTACAAACAAAACCAAAGACAAAATTTGTAGCGCTTCAAATGTTACATCACACAAAAGAAATTGAGGAGTTAAACAAATATAGCGAAGATTCAATTGCTCTTGCTGGTATTACTTATTTTAATGATTTGAAGAAAGATAAAGACGATGTTACGTTTTTAGAAAAAAGGATCATCAAACAAAACAGAAAAGAGATTCATTATTTCTTCTATAAAATTGTAGATATTGATGAAGATTCATACAATAAAAATGCTGAGAAAATTACCGGAATTGCCTTTGTAATGGAAGACGGAAAAATAAATCCACAGGCATTTAAAAAATTACGTTCCAAGACTTTTATTGAAGAAAAAGAAATAGAGCCTTATATTAGAGCTGTTATTGACGAAAGCATTAACACAAATCATCCACGTGCTACTTATCAAAAATTAAGTGATGTAAGCAATATGTATGGCGGTTATGAAGATGAATATTACGAAGATTAAATCATAGATGGAAAACAAAAACCGTTGTTATTGGTGCGAAAAAGACGATTTATACAGAGATTATCACGATAACGAATGGGGAAAACCTGTTTATGACGATGATAACTTATTTGAATTTCTAATTTTAGAAACGTTTCAAGCGGGTTTAAGTTGGTATACAATTTTAGCTAAAAGAGAGAATTTTAGAAAAGCTTTTGATAATTTCGATTATAAAAAAATAGCACAATACGATGATTCTAAGATTGAAGAATTGCTTCAAAATGTTGGAATTATCAGAAATAAATTAAAAGTAAAAGCAACCATTTCAAATGCAATTGCTTTTATGGAAATTCAAAAAGAATTTGAAAGTTTTTCAAAATATATTTGGGGTTTTGTAGATGGAAAACCTATTGATAACAAACCAAAAACGACACAAGAAGTTCCAGCAACTACTGCACTTTCTGATGCTATTAGTAAAGATTTAAAAAAACGTGGTTTTAAATTTGTAGGTTCAACCGTTATGTATGCACACATGCAAGCCACTGGAATGATAAATGATCATGTGGAAGATTGTTTTACTAGAAATTAACACTAACTTACGGTTTTCATAATTCATTTTTAACAAATGAATACTTTTAATTAGTTTTAAATTCCAACATTATGTTTCGTCATAAAGGTAGAAAAAGAACATTTTCGCATAATTTCCGATTGGCCTCTACGCTTTCATTTGTAGCTGGAATCGTTAATATCGTTGGCGTTTTATCAGTATCAACTTTAACTACAAATGTGACTGGACATTTTGCCTTTTTGGCTGAAGAAGTATCGTTAAAAAATTACTTAGAAGCTATCCACATTATCTTATATGTTTTATTCTTTCTTTTTGGTGCTTTTATCTGCAACTTACTTGTTGAAATAATTTCGCGAAAAAGACCCAGAATCTCTCATGCGCTTCCAATGTTTATTGAAATTTTAATATTAACAATTATTGGACTTTCAACTGGTTTAAATCCCATATATATTGCCTATGGTTTACTTTTTGCTATGGGATTACAAAATGCCTTAGTAACAAACATATCACAATCCGTTATTAGAACAACACACCTTACTGGCCTTTTTACAGATTTAGGAATAAATTTATCTCAATTGTTTTTCACTAAAAAGAAAATCGAATTGAAACGACTAACTAGAATTATATTCTTAAAAATTTCGATTATTCTGTTTTTCTTTGTTGGTGGTGTTTTAGGAGGTTTATTATTTGTACCTTTTCAACTAAAAGTTTTATTCTTTGCTGTTGGATTATTAGTAGTTGCACTTTTTCTAGATAATGTTGTAGTTTACTATAACCTAACTAAAAGAAAAATCATGACTCCAAAATCTTCATAAATGCATCCCTAGAAATTTCAAAAGCACCTAGCTTTTCTAGATGATCATTATGCACTTGGCAATCCAACAAACGATAGTTGTTTACTTTTAAATATTCAATCCATTTTACAAAAGCGACTTTTGAAGCATTTGGTACTTTTGAGAACATACTTTCACCACAAAATACAGTTCCTAAATCAACGCCATATAATCCACCAACTAATTCATCGTTTTGCCAAACCTCTACAGACTTTGCATGACCTTGTTTGTGCAATTTACAATAAGCATCAATCATATCTTGTGTAATCCATGTCCCGTTTTGGCCAACTCGCTTAATTTGCTGGCAATTGGTGATTACTTCTTCAAAATTCTGATTAATGGTAACTTTAAAAATATCGCGATTAATAATATTTCTTAAACTCTTCTTGACTTTATAATCTTGTGGATTTACAACCATTCGTTCAGATGGTGACCACCAAAGAATAGGTTCATCAGCTTCAAACCATGGAAAAACACCACTGTTATATGCTAAAAGCAATCTTTCAGTAGACAAATCACCACCTACAGCCAAAACCCCTTCATAAGAAGCTTCTTCAACTGGTGGAAAATATAATTTATCGGTTACGTAATACATAAGAAAAAATTCCAATTAAAAAATTCCAAATTCCAATAAATAGACATTCAAGAACTTATGAACGTTTTCTTATGGGAATTTGGAATTTAATTTTTGTTTATTTCCTTTTTAATTTTCTAATTAAAAAGGAAGATCGTCGTGTTCTTCTTCATTAAAGTTTGAAGCTGGTTCAAAAGCATCAGCTGCAGGCATTGGAGGAACACTTCCTTGTGGAGTACCAGTTTGCATTTTTTCAACTCTCCAACCTTTAATCGAATTAAAATATTTTGTTTCACCTTGTGGATTAACCCATTCTCTTCCTCCTAAATTAATAGAAACTTTTACATCTTCACCAACTGAAATTGTATTTAATAAATCCGTTTTATCTTGAATAAATTCAATCATAATACTTTGAGGATATTGCTCATCTGTTGTTACAACTAATTCTCTTTTTTTAAAAGTTGGACTAATTTGTTGTTCTGCGCTAATTACTTTTACTTTTCCTGAAATTTCCATATTACTTATTTTTATTTTTTTGCCAAAAGCACTTTCCAAGCACTCAAAGCATCGTTATTATCTAAATATTCTTTTGCCATTTGGTGTTTCTTTCCTTCATCATCCGAACTCAAAACTCCTTTAACCGCAAAATCCTGTTTTACAAAGATAGCAATTTCTTCTTCATTTGGAATAGCTTCTATGTTTCCTAATTTACCTAAATCGTTTCCATCAAAATAAGTGCTTTCTTTTATGAATTCAGGAATATTGTCAACTCCTATTCCTAATGTGCTCAATGGCTTTTCTACTTCAAATAAACCATTTATAGCTCTACTATACCAATTCCCACCTAAACGCGAAACTAAATCAATCTTTTGTTGGTCAATCATTCCATTTTCATCTAAAACAGTTTCACTTACGTGAATTTTTTCAACTTCACAAATTATTAAATTTCCTGCACCACCTTCTGTTCCTAAAGCAATAATATCATTTACTTTACATTCAAATTGCACTGGACTTTCGGCAACTCTAAAAGGTCTTACAACATCCGATTTTAACATCGTAAAGCCTGATTTATCAAATTCATTTACACCATCAGCATATTCTGTACTTGACAATGACATTTGTTGAACCATAGAATAATCAACAATATTAATCACAACTTCTCTTGTTGCCTCACAATTTATTAATGTATGTTTTATAGTGTTATTCCTTACTCTTCTCGCTGGAGAAAAAACCAAGATTGGTGGATTAGAACTAAATACATTAAAAAAACTAAACGGTGATAAATTCGGATTTCCATTTTCGTCAACTGTACTTGCAAAAGCTATAGGTCTTGGAGCAATAGCACTTTGTAAATAGCTTTGTAATTTTGCTGGAGAAACTTCTTTTGGATTAATACTTATCATAAATTAACTTTGGTACAAATATAATTTTTTAAGATTAAAATCGTTTAAATAAGGTCTTAAATCTTTACTATAATTTTAGTACATTTAACAAAAAATTGCATGCAGTTTACCGAAAGAAGCAACTCAACACGCTGGTTTATTATTATATCTTCCTTTTTAATTGTTCTATTAATTTTATGGAACACTTATAATTTTTTTCAGATTTTTAAAAATGAAGAAAGAAATAAGATGGAATTGTGGGCTTTAGCACAAAAAAAAATTAACTCTGAGGACTTAAATGCAGATTTAGAATTACCATTTGAGATTATTCAAAATCCTAGAATTCCTATAATTGTTACCATAAATGATTCTATAAGTTTAACTACAAATATAGATAGTAAAATAATTAATGATCCTGAAGAATTAAAAGATTATATTGAATCCATTAAACTTCAAAACAAACCCATAGTAACCAAAATTTCTGAAACAAAAACCCAATTTTTGTATTATGGTAATTCAACTTTAATAAATCAACTTAAATATTATCCAATTGCTCTTTTATTAATCATTATACTTTTTGCTGCTGTAGTGTATAATTTTTATAGAGCAACAAAAATGTCAACCCAAAACAAATTATGGGCAGGAATGGCAAAAGAAACAGCTCATCAGATAGGAACACCTTTGTCTTCGTTAATCGGTTGGCTCGAAATATTGAAATTAGAAAATGTTGAAGAATCTACAATTGAAGAAATAGAGAAAGACATTAATCGATTACAAACCATTACGGATAGATTTTCTAAAGTTGGTTCAGAACCTGTTTTAGAAGAAAAAAATATTATTGAAGAAACTAAAACTTCTTTTGATTATTTAAGAGATAGAAGTTCAAAACAAATTAATTTTAAATTTATCGCTCCAGATAAACCAATAAATATTGCTATAAATCCAGCTTTGCATAGTTGGACTATTGAAAACTTAGTCAAAAATGCCATTGATGCAATGAAGGGAAAAGGAAATCTTACGTTGACTATTGAAGAGAAAGAAGATTATATAAGAATAAAAGTTACTGATTCAGGAAAAGGAATTCCGAAATCCGATTTTTCAAAAGTTTTTGAACCTGGTTTTACAACCAAAAGACGTGGTTGGGGTTTAGGCTTGTCTTTAACTAAAAGAATTGTTCAGGAATATCACAAAGGAAAAATAAAAGTAGCTCATTCTGAAATTGGCAAAGGAACTACTATGCAAATTAGTTATAAGAAAGGGAAACCTATTTCTTAAGTAAGAACATTTTTTTTCGTTCTCTTTCACTTTTAGTCAAATAATCATCTACAAAAACTTTGTGCTTTTTAGCTTCTTCGATTATATCAATTATGCTTCTTTTAAATTTATTTAAATCGTATAAATTATCTTGCCCCACAAAACCTAATTTATATATTTTATCGCTGCAATCTTCAAAAATACTTAATGGTTTTGTAATCATTTCTAAAATTTCCTGATCTTCTTTTACTGGTTTAAATTGTGCGTTTCTGTAGTAAATAAATTCATTTAGTAAATTTATTCCGTTGTTATAATTATTTGTGATAGCATTCAGCTCTCTTACATTAAAATTTAAAGAAAAAACCTCAAGTTGTTTTTTCAGGATTTCAAATCGCTCTTTGGCTAGTTTATTTTTATAACCTGTTTGAATCATTCTTGTTTTTAGCTCATTTAATTGTTCGTTTTCCGAAAGATTTAGAAATGTTTTAATAGTTTCATTATAATCAAATGACTTTCGACTCTCGTCTTGATTTAAATCACCTTTAACAAAGTCTTGTTCTGTTATTGGAGACTTTAAAAATTGCCATATATAATCAAAAGGCATGTGTGATTTTATGCTTTCAGATGGATTTGTTTTGAAATATTTAGAATTTAAACTTCTAACAAATTTTCCGTTTTGAATATATCCTGAATCCCATGTTGGATCAAAAACATACCACTTGCCATCTTTTAATTTTATAGCACACCAAGCATGTGATTGTTCTGCTAAAACATTATCTCTTTTGGTGTAACCCGAAATGACTTGACTATTATATCCTAATTGGTTGACTATATTCTTAAAAAATTTAGCGTAATGAATACAAACTCCTTTTTTAGAAGTAATAGTTTTTGAAACCATTTCATCATCTGAAATCACTAAATTCACTGTAAATTCATGAGAAATATCATAAGCAACATTTGAAATTACATAATAGTATGCTGCTTTAATTTGTAAATCTTCAGAAGTAAATTTTTCTTGAATAAAAGCTGCAATTTTTGCTGTAGCTTTTTTTTGACTTGCAGGAATAGATTGTATTGTTTTTTCTACATCAGAATAGAAGCTTTTAACTTGAGCAAAAGCAACTGTTTGAAAAAATAAAAAATAAATTAAATATTTCATGATAGTAAGTAAAACAAAAAAACACCAAAAAGGTGCTTTTTATTATAAGTTTGAAGTTATTTTTTTGGCAAATTCTTCAAATTCTTCTTTTTCTAAACTAACCTTTCGCTGAAAACGCATGTCATCCATATCTTGCAAAGGAATTAAGTGAACATGTACATGAGGCACTTCTAAACCTACAACTGCAACTCCTACTCTTTTACAATCAATAGATTTTTCTAAAGCTTTGGCAACTTTTCGGCTAAATTGCATTAGACCTAAATAAAGATCTTCTTCCATATCAAAGATTTTATTAATCTCCTGTTTAGGAATACACAGGGTATGTCCTTTTGCATTTGGATTAACATCTAAAAAAGCCAAATAATTTTCGTCTTCAGCAATTTTATAACAAGGAATTTCACCGTTTACTATTTTAGTAAAAATAGAAGCCATAGTTAAATTTTTATCTTGAAATTTCTAATATTTCGAATTTTAATATCCCGTTTGGAACCGTTATTTCGGCAATTTCTCCAACAGATTTACCAAGCAAACCTTTTCCAATAGGAGAAGTTACTGATATTTTTCCTGTTTTTAAATCAGCCTCACTTTCTGCTACTAAAGTATAATTCATTTCCATTCCATTGGTTTGGTTTTTGATTTTTACTTTAGATAACACTAAAACTTTAGACACATCCAATTGAGATTCATCAATTAAACGTGCATTAGCTACAACTTCTTCCATTTTAGAAATTTTCATTTCAAGAAGACCTTGTGCTTCTTTGGCTGCATCATATTCTGCATTCTCAGATAAATCTCCTTTATCTCTAGCGTCTGCGATGTCTTGTGATGCTTTTGGTCTTTGTATATTTTTAAGCTGGTCTAATTCATCTCTAAGATGTTTTAACCCTTCTGCTGTGTAATAAGATACTGTACTCATAACTTAATCGTTTATAAAAATAGAAAGAATCCCATACGAGTGGGATTCCTATATGCAAATATAACAAATATTTTGATTCCCAAATTTTTTAAGATATAATTTTGACTGTTAGTAATTCAAAAGTATTAAATTTGACTAAAAATAAACCATGAAGAAATATATCTTATTACTACTAATTCCTTTTTTTATAGGTTGTGAAAAAGATAGCGTCGGGAGCAACAATCCTTTTTTACCTGATTATTCTGTGAATTTAAATATAAATTTAAATTTGCCAGCTTATAATGTTTTAAAATATCCTAGTAATGGTGTTTTAATTACTACAGCTGGTGTAGGAATTAGAGGTGTTTTTGTCTTTAATACAGGAAACAACATTTATGCTGCCTATGATGCAGCTTGTCCAAATCAAGCATTGAGTGATTGTTCTACAATGACATTAAACGGAATAAACGCAAAATGTTCTTGTGATGCTGCCGAATATAGTTTATTCACGGGCTTGAGTCCTGGAAAAAATTACCCGATGAAAGCATATCGAACCGAAGTAAATGGAAATATAATTAGAGTATATAATTAAACAAAAAGGGAAGTTAAACACTTCCCTTTTTGTTTGCATTTAAAATTTTAATACCATTCCGGCTAAAAAATTTATGCCCGCTTGAGGATAATAACCTGCTCCTTCAATTGTTGTTATTGCAGGAGGATTTGAATAATTATCATCATAAGTGTAGAAATAACCGTTAGAAATATATTTTACATCAAAAATATTATTTACTAATCCAGACAAAATAATTGATTTTATGCCTTTGTTAATTTTCCATTCATAGTTTATATTTAAATCATTTATAAAATAAGCTTCTAATTCTGATTTTTTCGCATCAATATTTCCCATATATTGTTTGCTAACATATTTAGATAGTAAAGAAACTTGTAGTGACTTTATTGGCAAAAAAGTAATGTTTCCACCAGCAATTAAATTTGGAGAAAAAGCAATGTTAGTATCTCCTAAATTTTTCAAAATACCATCACGTTGAAAATTGAAATCTTTATTTTTATTTTGACTTAAGGTAACATTAGGCTGAAAAAACAATTTGTCTGTAATTTCAATTTGTGCATCAATTTCAAGTCCAACTCTATAACTTTTCCCACTATTTGTGAAAATTGGCGAACCTACATCGTTTAAAGCACCTGTTAAAACCAACTGATCGGTATAGTCCATAAAAAATGCATTAGTATTTACTTTCAGTTTTTTAGAATTATATTTCCATCCTAGTTCTAAATCTTTCAAACGTTCTGATTTTGTACTTCCGTTTTCATAATCATCTCTTCTTGGTTCTTTGTTTGCAATTCCGAAATAACCATAAAACATATTGGAATTATTCAATTGATAATTCAATCCTACTTTTGGATTAAAGAAACGAAACGTGTCATTTACATCTTCCTCAAACTTATAACTATCTGCTTGGTAAAAAACCATTCGATATTGCATATCTGCAAAAACACTTAATTTATTAATAACTTCATGTGATATTTTACCGTAGACATTTACATCATCTTTGTTTCCAAAATTATCGTAATAACGATTCGCATTTGGAACATAATATTGAGTATCTACTACTTCACCATAATGCTTCCCTAAATAACGATTTGCAGCACCGCCTATTTGAAAGCTAGTCTTTTTAGAATCATAATTTAAGGATGCTGTAGCTCCAAAAAAGTCATTGTCTAGCCATCTTTTTCGAACTAAATCTGAAATTGAATTTCCATTAAAATCAGGTAAATTATAATCCGAAAGCATTTCGTCTTCTTTATATTGTTCAAAATATCCTTTCCCTAAAGTGTAATGCAAAGCAACATTAGAATTCCATTTAGAATTCCACTTCTCTGACCAATGCAATTGAAAATGATTTTGCCAATAGTTATCAGTTTCATTATCATAAAATTGCTCATTTCCATATTCATCAAAATAGATTCCTGCAACATTATAAGTTCTATCATTTTTTAGCTTTTCCTCATCTTCAAGACCATACCATGCTTGATAGGTTTTCTCTTTTCCTCCAAAAGCCAAAAATTTTATTAGTGTATTTTCTTTTACATAATTAGCATTCAAAAAATACCCAAACATGTTAGTTGAAGCTCTATCAATAAAACCATCAGAAGCAATTTGAGACAGTCTACCGTTTATTTCAAAATTGTTTTGCAAGCCTGTTCCAAAAGCTAAAGTGTGTTTTCTAGTTCCAAAACTACCAACAGAGTTAGCAATTTCCGCATAAGCTTCTTCTTGATAAGATTTTGTTTCTACATTTAAACTTGCTCCAAAAGCTCCAGCTCCATTTGTAGAAGTTCCAACTCCTCTTTGCAATTGAGCACTTTGTATGGATGAAGCAAAATCGGGCAAATTAACAAAGAAAGTTCCTTGACTCTCACTATCATTAAATGGAACTCCGTTTAATGTTACGTTAATTCTAGAACCATCAGAGCCTCTTACACGCATGTAAGTATAACCTACACCATTTCCGGCATCGGTTGTAGTTACAACAGAAGGCTGATAGTTTAATAAAACTGGAAGGTCTTGTCCAAGATTTCTTTTAGCAATTTCTTCTTTAGAAATATTAGTAAAAGTAATTGGATCTTTTTCTTTTGCTCGAACAGATGTCAATACAACTTCTTTAAGCTGTGTAACTTTAGTTGAATCTGTTTCTACTTCCTGTGAAATGGCAAATGCCGAGTAAAATAAAGTGAATAGACTTAAATAAGTCTTTGTACTTTGTACTTTGTACTTTGTACTTTTTGCAAATAATTGTTTCATTCGTAAATAAATTATACGAATAAAAGGGGTAATTATTCTTTGGTTAAAATTAAAATTGAAAAACTCCAGACACAAGCAAACGTGCACATTTGCTTGTGTCTATTCCCTAAACAGCATTACCTGTTCTAGGTTCTATGGGTATAATCTCAGCTCGTTTTTTAGAGCACCCCTTTGAGACAGTGCAAATATAATTGAAAGTATTAAGATTTGAGTATTAAGTATTAAGATTTTTAAAACTTTTTCTAACCGCATCATTCTTAATACTATAAATCAGGTTTTTTTCTATTTTGTTTAAGTAAGGCTGTAGTCTTTTTAGATTTTAAACGTCTTTCTTTAGAAGCTTTTGTTGCTTTTGTTGCTCTTCTTATTTTTGGCTTTGTTAATCCTTTTTCAATGATCCCTATAAAACGTTTGGTGACAATGGATTTGTTTTTTATTTGACTTCTGTCTTCATCACAATTTAAAATCAAAATAAATTCTTGAGTCAATTTTGAAGCTAATTTTTCCTTTAAATAGGTTTTTTCATTTTCAGTCAAACCATTAGAATTTTCTAAATCAAAATTCAAAACTACTTTAGACGAAACTTTATTTACATTTTGCCCACCTGCTCCACTACTTCTAATAGCTTTGTAGTTAAGTTCTTTTAAAAGAATATATTTATCCATTTAAGCAATTTTATCTTCTGGTTGGTGAGAAGGTTTTAATAAGTCATTTACCGTTTTAACAGGATTAAAAGTAGACAAGGGCACTTCTACAAAAAGAGTAATCCAATTAGCCATTGCTCCATTCCATAGGCCAGGTAATTCAAAAGATTTTACAGGTTTTCCAAACTTGTTTTTTTCTACGATAAAACCTGTTTTCTCATCGACAAATTGTGTTAAATCAAACTTTTTGTTTTTATAATCTTTAATACCACAAACCAAGTCAACTGGGTTAAAATGAGTGGCAAATTCAGCAATTTTCTTTTGTACTTTATCTTTTAAATTAATTTGAGAAGTTTCAACTATTTGCAATGATGATAATCCGTTTTCGTTTTTAACCCAAAAAGGGCCTCCACCAGGCTCTCCTTCGTTTTTAACCATTCCACAAACACGTATTGGTCGGTTTAATTCATTAAAAAGAAACTCAACTTTATACTCCAATTGAAATTTATCAAAACTAATGGGTAATGAAATGTTTAACTTTTCTTTTGCAAAACTTTTAATTTCAGTTATTAATTCTTCCGTAACATTTTTGCTCTCTAATTTTTCTAAATAATCAAAAACTTGTTCTTGGATTTTTATTAACAAACCGCCTAATACTTTTTTATATTTAATTATATCCACAATATGATTTTGCGAAACATTATCAATGTTTTTTATGAAAATAATATCTGATTCTAATTGATTTAAATTTTCAATTAATGCACCATGTCCACCTGGCCTAAATAACAAGCTACCATCTTCCAATCTGAAAGGTGTATTATCAAGATTAACCGCTATTGTATCTGTTGATTCTTTTTGATAAGAGTAAGTAACATCAATATTAGACTGATTCTTTGTGATAGTTTCAAAATGTTCTTGATGCTCTTTTGAAATTGTAAAATGAACTTTTGCTTTTTCACCTTCTTTTTTATAAAAAAAAGTCTCACTTAAGTGTTCTTCAACTGGAGTTAAAACTGCTTTATCTTTGGTATGAAATGGCAAAATTCCTTTTGGTTTATTCGCAAAATTAAAATATTCGGAAGACAAAAGTGTTTTTATAAAAAGATAATCTTTTTCATCTTTTTCAAGTTCATAATAATTTGAATTTAATTGAATGACTTGATCTTTTACTTCGCTATAAAAAGGAAAATCTTTCATCCCAACTAGAAAAACAGGCAAATCGTGTTCTTGTTTGTGGTTTATATATGAATTTATTGTTCCTTCTTCAAAACTAAATTCAGTTAAAAATTCTATCAAAAATTTGAACATTCTACTGGCAGCACCTGAAGCAGGAACAAACTTTTTTATAGTTCTATTACTTTTGTTTTTATCAAAAAATTGACATAGTTCTTCAATTTCTTCAGTAGAAAAAACTAAAATACCATCATTAATTGTTGCAGACTTTTCAAGATTTACTTTTGCTATTCCATTAGTAAAAAACTGAAGTTGTTGTTCTATTTTATCTAACAAAATCCCTTTATCTTGAATTTGTTTTATATCTTTTTTGCTAAGTTTTTCTTCCATTCTAAATAAGCATAAATTGCAATTATTGTAAATATAACATATTGAATACTAGTAAAAGTATATCCCTTGTAAAAATATAAAGGTACAGAAACTATATCCCCAATGATCCAAAGTATCCAGTTTTCTATCTTCCTTTTTGCCATTAACCACATTCCTACAAAGAAAACACCCGTTGTAAATGTGTCTACATAAGCTGTCCAATGTGTAAATTTATTAAAATATTTATAGACTATTACTACGAAAGCTATTGTTATCAAAAAAATAATGATGCCATAATAAATTTCTTGCGTAGTAACTCTTGAAATCGGAAATTCGGGTTTGTCATCAGTTTTTCTTGTCCAAATATACCAACCATATATGCTCATAGTCGTGTAATAACCATTAATTAACATATCTCCAACCAAGCCCCATTTATTAAGTAAATAAACAAAAATAATTGTACTTACAATTCCTGTGGGATAAACCAATATATTGTTTTTTTTGGCAAGAAGAACACTCGCAAGTCCAAATAAAATTGCAATAATTTCTAAGACAATATCAATTGTTTCATACCCTTTGTATTGTGAAAATAAAAACTCTATCATTCTTCAAAAAAATTAGCGTTGTTTTCAAAAGCAGTTCCTATTACCACTAAATCAGCTCCTGCTTTAAACGCATTTTCGATTCCAATTTTAGATCTAATTCCACCACCAATAATTAAAGGGATAGTCAGTTTTTTAGAAACTTCTTTAATCATCTCTAACGGAATTGCTTTTTCGGCACCACTTCCTGCTTCTAAATAAATTAATTTATTTCCCATATATTCTCCTGCTTTTGTGGTTTGACAAACATAATCTATATCATTTCTATTTAAAGGTTTTGTTTGACTTATACGTTCAACAGCCGTTTCTTTTCCGCTTGCAATTAAAACATAACCTGTAGAAATAACTTCTAAAGCTGTTTTTTCAAGAATTGGAACTGCATTAACTTGATGTTCAATTAAATAGTCTGAATTTCTGCCTGAAATTAAATTTAGAAATAAAACACCATCAGCATATGCTGAAATTTGTGATGGATTTCCTGGAAATAAAAGGATTGGTAAGTTACAGTTTAATTTAATTTCTTGGATAATTAAATCTATTTGATTTGTTTCAACAAAGCTTCCTCCAACAAAAACATGTGTTGCAGGTGATTGATTTATTTTTAAAATCAAGTTATCTAATTGCTCTAACTGAATTTTATCAGGATCAATTAAAATAGCAAGTAACTTTTCGTTCCTGTTTTTAGAATTTAGTATTTCTTGATAAATATTTTTCATTAATTATTCTCAAAAGCACAAACAAACATATATCCATCATAAGAATCAAATTCAATGGTAAATTTTTCTACTTTGTTATTAAATTTTAATTTGGCCGTTGCTACTTTGTCTTCAAAAATAAAGTTGTCTTCAAAAATATGCTTTGGAAAACTTATTCCAGGTTCATTTTTGATTTTAAAAATACTTTCTTTAATTCCCCAAATGACAGTTGCTTTTTCGATTTGCTCTTTAACGTTTAGATTTTCAATATGAGAAATATCCATAAACTTGGGAGCTATTCTAATTATTTTTTCTTTGAGAATTTCAATATCGATTCCAATATTTCTTTCACTAATAGCAATAGCTGAAAAATCATGTGAATGAGAAATGGAAATGTGCATATCCTTTATACTACATCCTTGAGGCTTTAAATTAGGCTTTCCAAATGCATCATAATATAAGTCAAAATCATTGTAATCAATATGTTGCAACAACTTTCTAACAGCTAAAAACCCTTTTTTATGACTTTCAGATTTCATGGATTCTAATCTTGCAATTGAAGAATCTTTTAATTTTGTATCTTTAGACAACGTATCTAAGTCTTCTGTGATTTTCCACAAATATAATTTAGTGTTGTTAGATAAATAAATAACTTTATGTAGTGGCATTGAATATTTTATTGAATTTCAGTTGATTATACTATTAAACAATTCACAAAATAAGTGAATCAATTTTAAAAATAAAAAGGAATTCCTTACCTTTGCACTTTAAAATTAATAATACAAATATACAATAGATGAGTACAAAAATCGTAAATTATGTACCTTATAAAGTTAAAGATATCACTTTAGCGGACTGGGGAAGAAAAGAAATTGAATTAGCTGAAGCTGAAATGCCAGGATTAATGGCCTTAAGAGAAGAGTATGGTGCAAGCCAACCTTTAAAAGGAGCTAGAATTGCTGGATGTTTACACATGACAATTCAAACTGCAGTATTAATTGAAACTTTAGTTGCTCTTGGTGCTGATGTTACTTGGTCTTCTTGTAATATCTTTTCAACTCAAGATCATGCTGCTGCTGCTATTGCTGCTGCTGGAATTCCGGTTTACGCATGGAAAGGATTAAATGAAGAAGAATTTGATTGGTGTATCGAACAAACATTATGGTTTGGTGAAGACAGAAAACCATTAAACATGATTCTTGATGATGGTGGAGATTTAACAAATATGGTTTTTGACCGTTTTCCTGAATTAATTGCTGATATTAAAGGATTATCTGAAGAAACTACAACTGGAGTTCACCGTTTATACGAAAGAATGAAAAACGGAACTTTACACATGCCTGCTATAAACGTAAATGATTCAGTTACTAAATCTAAATTCGATAACAAATATGGTTGTAAAGAATCTGCAGTTGACGCAGTAAGAAGAGCAACTGATCTTATGTTAGCTGGGAAAAGAGTTGTGGTTTGTGGATACGGTGATGTTGGAAAAGGAACTGCTGCTTCATTTAAAGGTGCAGGTTCTATTGTAACTGTTACTGAAATTGACCCAATTTGTGCTTTACAAGCTGCAATGGACGGATTTGAAGTTAAAAAACTAAACACGGTTGTAGGTAATGCAGATATTATCATCACAACTACAGGAAATAAAGATATTATTTTAGGTTCTCACTTTGAGCAAATGAAAGATAAAACTATCGTTTGTAACATTGGTCACTTCGATAACGAAATCGACATGGCTTGGTTAAACAAAACACATGGTGCTACTAAAAATGAAATCAAACCACAAGTTGACAAATACACAATTAACGGAAAAGACATCATTATCTTAGCCGAAGGTCGTTTAGTTAACCTTGGTTGCGCTACAGGTCACCCAAGTTTTGTTATGAGTAATTCATTCACAAACCAAACATTAGCTCAATTAGAACTTTGGACTAACACTGCTGCATACAAAAATGAAGTTTATATGTTACCAAAACATTTAGATGAAAAAGTAGCAGCTCTTCACTTAGCTAAATTAGGCGTTGAATTGGAAGAATTAAGACCAGATCAAGCATCATATATTGGCGTACCTGTTGAAGGACCATTTAAACCAGAATATTACAGATACTAGTATATTTTTTTGTTATGCTGAACTTGATTTAGCATCTCAATTAAGAATAAACCCTTGCAGCAATGTAAGGGTTTTCTTTTGAGCAATTGCCAAGGCACCGCGCTATTCATTCTAGTTTTGCAAAACCATTTATCAAAGTTTTGCAAAAGCTGCCATTGCTATCCCTATTGCAGTATCGTTTTCAATTCATAAAATATTCCTATCATTGTAATGCTGAATTAATTTCAGCATCAGAAATCTCATGAAAAGATCCTGAAACAAGTTCAGGATAAAAGTAAATAAACAAAAAAAACCCAACTCTTTCGAATTGGGATTTTTATTTTTTTGAAGATTAACTAATTATGCTTCAAAAGGAACTATAGATACAAATGATTTGTTCTCTCCTTTTTTCTGAAACTTAACTAATCCGTCAACTCTTGCATGTAAAGTATGATCTTTACCCATGTAAACGTTTTCACCCGGATTGTGTTTAGAACCTCTTTGTCTTACGATTATGTTTCCAGCAATAGCAGCTTGACCACCATAAATCTTAACGCCTAAACGTTTCGATTCTGATTCTCTACCATTCTTCGAACTACCGACACCTTTCTTGTGAGCCATGATGTTTTGGTTTTATAAGTTAATATTAAAATTAAACAGCTTTACCACCGTTTAATTCGTCTTGTAATTTTTTTAATTCGTCCATTTTACCATCAGCAGCTAATTGAGCTTGTTGTGCCCAAGTACCTGGATCTAAATGTTGTACTTTAGCTTCAGCAGCATCTAAAATTTCTTTTACTTTTTCTGCAGAAGTTTTAGCCAATTTTGCGAAAGTATCAATACCAGCAGCAACTAATACTTCAGCAGCTTTAGGACCAACTCCTTCGATCAATTTCAAATCATCTCCTTTTTTAGAAGCTTTTGCTTTTGGAGCTTTCGCTTCAGCAGCAGGAGTTTCTACTAATTTTTGAGCTTTAGCTGGAGCTTCTTTTTTTGCTTCTTCCTTTTTAGGAGCAGCCTTTTTAGAACCAGTTGCTAAAATTCCTTCAATTACGATTTGAGATAATGATTGTCTATGACCATTTTTCTTTTTGTACCCTTTTCTTCTTTTCTTCTTGAAAACGATTACTTTATCTCCTTTTAAGTGTCTTAACACTTTGGCTTCAACAGAAGCACCTTCTATAGCTGGGGCGCCTAGAGTAACTGTACCATTATCGTCTACTAAAAGAACTTTGTCGAAAGTAACTTTCGAACCTTCATCTTCAGATAAACGGTGTACAAAAACTTTTTGGTCTTTGCTAACTTTAAATTGTTGCCCTGCTATCTCTACGATTGCGTACATAACAATGTGTTTAAATTAATTTTTTTAAGGTTGCAAATATACAACTAATTACTATACACACAATACTTTAGTGGAGTTATTTTTTTAAGTCTTTTTTAATAAAAAATTGTAACTTTTTTACGAATTTAGCAACTTATACAAAAACAATAATTTCATTTTATGAAAAAATCATTAATAGCGCTAAGCTCAATACTTATGATAGGAAGCATTTCTAACGCTCAAAACGTAGTTTTTGAAGAATTTGATTTAGACAATGGCTTACATGTTATTCTACATCAAGATAATTCTGCTCCTGTAATAATTACATCTGTTATGTATCATGTAGGTGCCAAAGACGAACAACCTAACCGTACAGGTTTCGCTCACTTTTTTGAACACCTTTTATTTGAAGGAACTAAAAATATTGAAAGAGGAGAATGGTTTAAAATTGTAACCGCAAATGGTGGTCAGAACAATGCTAATACTTCTGATGATAGAACCTATTATTATGAGGTTTTCCCTTCTAATAATTTAGAATTAGCTTTATGGATGGAATCAGAAAGATTAATGCATCCAGTAATTAACCAAATTGGCGTTGATACACAAAACGAAGTAGTAAAAGAAGAAAAAAGATTAAGAGTTGACAATCAACCTTATGGAAATTTAATTAAAGCTGTCAAACAAAACTTATTCAAAACACATCCTTATAAATGGACAACAATTGGAGAAATGGAACATTTAGACGCTGCAACTTTAGAAGAGTTTCAGGCATTTAATAAAAAATTCTATATTCCAAACAATGCTGTTTTAGTTGTTGCTGGTCAATTTGACAAAGGACAGGCTAAAGAATGGATTCAAAAATACTTTGGTTCAATTCCAAAAGGAGCAACCATAAACAGAAACAAAGTAGAAGAAGCTCCAATTACACAAACAATTAATGCTACTTGGGAAGATCCAAACATTCAAAAACCAATGTTTATTCAAACTTATAGAACACCATCAATGAAAACTAGAGAAGCTAGAGTTCTTGATATGCTATCTACTTACTTATCAGATGGAAAAAGTTCTGTTCTTTATAAAAAAATTGTTGACGACAGGAAAATGGCTCTTCAAATAGGAGCATTCAACTTTAGCCAAGAAGACCATAGCATGTACATTCTATTAGGTATTCCTATGGAAGGATTTACACAAGAAGACATCAACAGAGAAATTGATGAAGAAATTGTAAAAGTTCAAACGGACTTAATCTCAGACAAAGATTTAGAAAAATTGAGAAATATTTTTGAAAATCAATACGTAAACAGTAATACTAGTGTCGAAGGGATTGCAAGTAATTTAGCTACTTATTACATGCTATATGGTGATGTTAACTTAATCAATACCGAATTGGATATTTACAAATCAATCACTAAAGAAGAAATTAGAGATGTAGCTAAAAAATATTTGAATCCAAATCAAAGATTACTTTTAAACTACATGCCTGCAACTGATAAAACTCAAAAATAAGAACACATATTATGAAAAAATTATTATATATAGTAACTAGTTTGTTCTTTATGACAACATTGACAGCACAAGATAGACCGATGCCAAAATCTGGTCCAGCGCCAAGTATAAACATAAAAAAACCTGAATCTTTTAACCTTAAAAATGGGTTAAAAGTTTTAGTAGTTGAAAACTCAAAATTACCAAGAGTTTCTTACACATTAACAATAGACAATACTCCTTATGCTGAAGGTAGCAAAAAAGGGGTTGACGATATGTTGAGTGCAATGATTGGAAATGAAACAGAAAAAACTTCTAAAGAAGCTTTTAATGAAGAAATTGACTTTTTAGGAGCAAACATTAACTTTTCGTCAAGTGGCGCTAGAGCAAGCGGACTATCTAAATATTCTGAAAGAATCCTCGAGTTAATGGCAGAAGGTAGTTTAGAGCCTAAATTTTCGCAAGAAGAATTTGACAAGGAAAAATCTAAAATGATTGAGAACCTTAAGTCTGATGAAAAAAACGTAACAGCTAATGCAAGAAGGGTTGAAAATATTTTAGTTTATGGGAAAAACCATCCTAGAGGTGAATATGTTAGCGAAGAAACTTTAAACAATGTTTCTCTAGAAGATGTAAAATTAAACTATGATACTAATTTTGTTCCTGAAAATGCTTATTTAGTAATTATTGGTGATGTGAAATTAAAAGACATCAAAAAACAAGTTGAAAAAGCGTTTAAAGGCTGGAAAAAAGCAACTGCTCCACAACTTACTTTCACAGAGCCTACAGATTTACAATATAGTCAAATTAACTTTATAGACATGTCAAATGCAGTTCAATCAGAAATTGCAGTGATAAATACTTCAAATTTAAAAATGACTGACAAAGAATATTATGCTGCTCTTTTAGCTAACCAAATTCTTGGTGGCGGTGGAGAAGGAAGATTATTCTTAAACTTACGTGAAAAACATGGTTGGACATATGGTTCTTATTCATCAATTGGATCAGGAAAATACACTTCAAAATTTAGAGCTGGTGCTTCTGTAAGAAATTCAGTTACTGATAGTGCAATTGCAGAAATATTGAATGAAGTTAAAAGAATGAGAATGGATTTAGTTTCTGACGAAGATTTAAGAAACGCAAAAGCTAAATACGTTGGAAACTTTGTAATGCAAATCGAAAAACCTGAAACGGTTGCTTTTTATGCACTAAACAAAGAAACTCAAAACTTACCAGATGATTTTTATGAAAAATACATTAAAAACATCAATGCTGTGACTGCAGAAGACATTAAGGCTGCTGCAAACAAATACTTTTTAGCTGACAACTTAAGAATAGTTGTTGTTGGAAAAGCGGCCGATGTTGTTCCAGGATTAGAAAAATCTGGAATTCCAGTTATGTATTTTGATCGTTTTGGAAATAAAGTTGACAAGCCTGTTATCAAAAAAGAAATTCCTAAAGGAGTTACAGCAAAAACAGTGCTAGAAAACTATATAAATGCCATTGGTGGTGAGAAAGCTTTAAAAGCTGTAAAATCTACTGTCATTATATCAAAAGCTACTGTACAAGGACAAGAATTACAACTTACTGCTAAAACTACTAGTGACAACAAAATGTCTTCAGAAATGTCTATGTCTGGGATGACAGTTATGAAAATGGTTGTTACAGAAAAAGGAGCTTATGCAAATCAACAAGGACAAAGAAAAGACTTTGAAGGAGAAAAATTAAAAGAAATGCAAGCAATGGCATATACTTTTCCTGAACTTTTATTAGCTAACAATAAAGATGTTGTTTTAAAAGGTGTTGAAACAATAAATGGCTCAGATGCTTATGCATTAACAATTGGTAAAAAAACCATGATGTATGATGTAAAATCTGGCTTAAAAGTTGCCGAATCAGTTGAACAAGAACAAGGTGGTCAAACTATGACTCAAGTAACAAACTTTAATGATTATAAAGAAGTTAAAGGAATCAAATTCCCATATAACGTTGTAATGAATGTTGGAATGGAATTAGAATTTGTTACTCAAGATGTAAAAATCAACGAAGGTGTTACTGCTAAAGATTTTGAATAAAGAATCTTCAACATAAATTCAAAAGCCATTCCGTAAAAAGAATGGCTTTTTTTATAAGATGGATTCTAAAACTTAAAAAGAATCAATCGATAAACTTCAATTTTTATTTTCTACTCGAAAAATAAACTCCTAACAAAACTACTAACGCTCCAATTCCTTGGACAAAAGTTAAGGTTTCATCCATAATAAAATAACCCAACATAATGGCTACAACGGGAATTAAATAAGTCACCGATGAAGCAAAAACCGGTGAAGAAATTTGTATTAATTTAAAAAACAAAATATTAGACAACCCAGTTCCTATAACTCCTAAAATAGCTATGTATCCTAATGAAGTTATAACTTTTGGTTCGTCAGCAACTTCAAAAAAACCAGAAAAGTAAAGCACAACTAAAGCTGGAACAAAAAGGACAACGAAGTTTCCTGTACTAATAGTCAAAGGCTTTAAATCCGATAGATATTTTTTGATTAAATTGACATTAATTCCATAAAAAATAGAAGCTAAAACTATCAATAAAGCATAGTAATAATTTTCAGTATTATTTTGTCCTTCTCCAAATAAAACCAACAAAACACAACCTACAAAACCAATAATTACCCCAAAAATTTGTCTTCTTTGAACGTCCAATTGAAAAAATAACATTCCAGCTATCAAAGTATTCAATGGTGTTAGTGAATTTAAAATCGAACTGATTGAACCATCAATTTTTGACAAGGCAACGGCAAATAAGTAAACAGGCAGAAAAGTACCAAACATAGAAGTTACAGCAATATATTTCCACTTATGTAAAGGGATTTTTGCAATATGTTTAAACCCAATTACAATTAAAAAAGCAGCTGCAAATAAAATTCTTAAACTTCCCATTTGAATAGGATTTACACCTTTTAACCCTAATTTCATTAGAATAAAAGAACTTCCCCAAACACAGCCCAGAAAGACTAGTAAATACCATTTTTTATTGTTTTCCATGTTTATGCTGAATTTAATTCAGTAAGTTAAAATTTATAAAGTGCAAAAATGCGACTTTATTTTGATATTAATATAAATTACACATTAGTTCGTTTGTGATAATTGTAACATTTAAAAAAAACAGAATTTGTATCTTTGTAAAACATCTTATAAAGTTATCATGAAAATAGTAAAACAAACCCTTTTAGTTGCAACTTTGGCTTTAGCTACAATTAGTTGCAAAAACGATAAAGAAACATCAACCGAAGCTAATGTTGTAGAAACAGAAACTATTGCAACAGAAAGCCCTAAAACAATTGCTGCAAACCCTAAAACAGCTTCTTTCGAAATTGAAGGAATGACTTGCGCAGTTGGTTGTGCTAGCTTAATTGAAAGTAAACTAAACAAAGTTGACGGAGTAACAGAAGCAAAAGTTGATTTTGAAACAAAAACAGCAACAGTAACTTATGATGCTGACAAATTAAACCAAGAAAAACTTACAAAAACCGTTGAAGGTGTTGCTGGTGGAGATTTATATAAAGTTTCTAAAGTGAAATCGTAGTAATGCATTTGCAATATTTCTTACAAAATCTAAAAATTCTACATATGTAGGATTTTTTTTATTTAAATTTAAATACTAATTCCCATATTTTTGACGTTTAAAATAAAACTAAATGATGAAACAAATAATTTTTTTAATCTTTATTACTTTAAATAGTTTTTCACAAGACAAACTAGTAGTTTATAATTTTAAACTTTTAGAGGACAAGAAATTTATGGAAAACAAAACACTTGGTGACTTATATAAAAAAGGCATTGAACAAGCAAAACATATTAAATTAAATTTAGAGTTTAATGACACTATTGCTAGATTCAAAATGCAAGAAACCATGAGCGCTGAAGAAAATAATAGAAATATGGCTGTTGCCTTTTGCAATTGTAAAGAAGACATATATATTTATAATTACAAGGTTTACAGAAGTAATACAGAAGGTTTATTTAAAAAAAACGAATTCCTTATTATTGATAGTTTAAATATGAATTGGAAATTTTTAAACGAATCAAAATTAATAGATGGCTATGAATGCTATAAAGCCACAAACGAATATATTGTAATCAATTCAAAAGGTGAATTGAGGCATCCTGTTGTGGCTTGGTATTGTCCACAATTACCCTATTCATTTGGACCAGTTGGCTATGGAGGACTTCCAGGTTTAATTTTAGAATTACAAGTTAGAAATAATGTTTTTGGAGTTGAAAAAATCATATTAGATCATAAAATTGAAGAACCCATTAAACTTCCTACAAAAGGAGAAGTAATCACAGATGAAGATTACAACAATAAAATTAAAAAAATAATGGAAGATCGATTTGAAAACAAAGAATAGTTTAACAAAAGAACTTAATTTTTTATAATAAATTCTTCCAAAAAAGGATTTCATTTTTTCATTTACAAACCATTTATTTACAAATACTTACAGCAAAACCTTTTCAGAATTACGGTTAAACCGTAAATTAGATGAAAAGCATTTTTGTACGATAATTAACACAACATGCTCTTGCATAAATCGTTTTTTTTTTTTTCATATTTGCCTAACAAAATATCTCGAGAAATACTTTTGTAACAAAAAATTTATTAATTTTAAAAATCAAATTATGAAAAAATTTATGTTTAGTGCAGTAGCACTTATTGCGTTCTCCTTTGCTGGTATTGCTAATACTGGTGGAGAAGATAAATTAGAATTAATTGAAACACTTAAATTAACAGAGCATAGTAATTGTCGTGATTATGGAAATCAAAACGCACTAATTGAACTTGAGGCGTTTGGTGCTATGACACTAACTGATTTTGTTTCAACAGTAATGTATTATGAAAACTTATGTAATGCAAATGGTGGAGCAACTGGAAACGTAGTAATTCTAATAGGTTAAAGCTAACAGCAGACTTATAAATTTTTTTCTAAGTCTGCTAAATTATAAAATATGATATGAAAAAATACTTGAGTTTATTTTTATTAAATTTTTTTATTTGTTGTGCGCAAAAAAGCGAAACCAATACATTTGTTTACAAAAAAATTAGTACTGAAAAAACAGAAGACATAAAAATCGATAGAGTTAAAAACTTACTGAGTTCGATTCAACAAACTCAATATACATTAGTTTTTAATGATACTGTTAGTCTTTTTAGCTCAATGGAAAAAGTCTATAAAGATAGTTTTGATAAAGGAGCAATATTATACGGAGGTGGAAATACTAGATACCTACAAAAAAAAGACACACTAATTAGAAGCTATAAAGAATTTGATTTTTTTGGTGAAAAATTTTTAATAAAAGACGGTAAAAATATTACTGATTGGAAAATTACATCTGAAACAAAATTAATAAATAATTTTAATTGCTATAAAGCAAACTCTTCTGTTAAGAGGATAACTTTAGAATTCGATAAAAAAGATGGAAAAATCAAAGATAAAGTTACTACTATAGGTTTAGAAGCTTGGTTTTGTCCAGACTTTCCGTTTAGTTATGGGCCAGATGAATTTTATGGCCTACCAGGCATTGTTTTTGAAGGCTACGAAAAAAATGGAAAAGTGATTTTTGCTTTAGAAAGTATAATTTTGAATTCAAATGAAAAAATAAATAAAATTCCAAAATTAAAGGTTAAAACAGAAGATGAGATATTTAAACTGTTAAAAGACGATTTAATAAAAGTGAGAAATTGATTTTTATTATCTTTTATAATATAAAAAGTCAATATTGAAAAGCTTATAATTTTACCAGAGATTCATAAATTTTTATTTGTAAAAAAAATAATTATTTGAAAAAGAAAACAAAATATTTATTATTATTATTACTATACACTCTTTTCGCCTTTTCCCAAGAAAGAACAATAACAGGCATAGTTTCAGACACGCTTAACAAATCATTAGAAAGAGCCAATGTTATAGCAAAGCCTTTGCAAGACAATGCTGGACTAAAATTTGCTATTGCAGATCATTTAGGTAGGTTTAAATTGGTTTTAGAGAGTAGCGTTAAATATGAAATTAAAGTTTTAAATTTAGTAGCCAAGATTCAATAATAATTTTAAAACCAAATCGTAATTACATAATACAAATAATTAATTAACAAATAATTACGGCAAAACCTTTTTAAAATTACGGTTAGACCGTAAATTAGATGAAAAGCATTTTTGTACGATAATTAACACAACATACTCTTGCATAAATCGTTTTTTTTTTTCATATTTGCCTTACAAAATATCTGCAGAAATAGTTTTGTATCAAAAAAATTATTAATTTTAAAAACATTTAAAAATGAAGAAATTTATGTTTAGTGCAGTAGCACTAGTAGCGTTCTCTTTTGCTGGTATGGCAAGTACTGGTGGTGAAGAGAAGTTGAATAATCAATTGGAGAAAGTAAAAGAAAGCGAAACACCTTGCACCGATCAGTGGAGCGATGACGTTGATTTTTTAATGGATTACTACGATGCAACATTTGCAGAAGCTAATGCTGTTGCAAATCATGCATGGGAAGCTTGTTTAGATGAAATGTATGGTGGATAAATTTTAACTAAGGGGTATCTAGTAATTCAGATACCCTAATTATTTTAAAAACAAATGAAAAAACATTTAATTATATTATTCTTTAGCATTTATTCCTTTTCACAAAAATCTGGTGAAATATTTTATCATATAAAAATTGAAAATGACACAACAATTAAAAATAATTCAATAAAGAAAATACTAAATAGTGCTGTAAAAGGTTCTGATTATCTAGTTTTTTCTTTAAAATTTAATGATTCAATATCTAAATTTGAATTATTAGATTTCATGGAAATAAATGAATCTAAAGATGTAGAAATTGCTTTATCTTGGTGTAATTATATAAATCCCATTTATATGAATTCCTTTTTAAAAAAAATATTTTTTTTTACTGAAAATAAATATGGAATGTTTAAAAAAAATGAGTTTCTAGTCATAAAAGAATATTATAATGATTGGTTAATATATAATGAATCTAAAATTATAAATGGTTTTACTTGCTATAAATCAGAATACACTTTAAAAAGTATAAACAGAAAAGGTAAAGAAGTAAAAAGGATTGTAACCGCTTGGTTTTGCCCTGAACTTCCTTACAGCTTTGGACCAAATGGCTATTGCGGTTTACCTGGATTAATTTTAGAATTACAAGATAAAAACATTACATATGGAGTAAAAAAAATTGAATTTAAAAAAAATAATATTGAAATACCTGAATCAACAAAAAAAATTGAATTTAATGAGTATGAAAATATTTTAAAACAAAGAATACTTAAGCAAAAAACAAAAGTTGAAGACAAAAAACAAAATTAATTGTTTCATTTTAATACTATTATCTCTTTCCTCCTTCTCCCAAGAAAGAACCCTAACAGGCATCGTTTCAGATTCTCTAAACAAACCGCTAGAAAGAGCCAATGTTATAGCAAAACCACTGCAAGATAATACTGGGATAAAGTTTGCTATTGCAGATCATTTAGGTAGGTTTAAATTGGTTTTAGAGAGTAGCGTTAAATATGAAATTAAAGTTTCCTATATAGGTTATAAAGACCAAGTACTTATAATTGAACCTAACAGTGAATTAAAAATACACAATTTCATTCTACAAGAAACAGGAGAAGAACTCAAAGAAATTGTTATTTCTTATGAATATAAACCCGTTATTGTAAAAAAAGACACTCTCATCTATGATGTTTCAGCCTTTGCAAAAGGTAACGAACGCAAAATGAAGGAAATTTTAGAAAAATTGCCAGGCGTAGAAGTAGACAAAGATGGTGGTGTAACTGTGCAAGGTAAAAAAGTTACCAAAATGCTTGTGGAAGGCAAATCTTTTTTTGGTGGTGGCACAAAGTTAGCTGTAGAAAATATTCCTGCTGATGCTTTAGATAAAATAGAGGTCATTGATAATTTCAATGAAGTTGGTTTTCTAAAACAAGTATCAGATAGTGAAGATTTAGCCATGAACGTTAAACTAAAAGAAGATAAAAAGAAATTTCTCTTTGGTGATATAGATGCTGGAGCTGAAGTTGGTAACGATAATGGCTACCATCTTTTACATAGTGCTTTGTTTTATTACAGTCCAAAAACAAATGTTAGTTTTATTGGTGATATTAATAACATTGGTAAAAGCACTTTTTCTTTTCAAGATTTGATGCGTTTTCAAGGTGGTGCAAGTAGTTTTCTTTCAGGAAGAAAATCACTGACTAATTTGTATTCCTTTTCAATGGATAACCAAAACATTATTGAAAATAAATCGCAATTTGCAGCTTTGAATTTTCGTCAAGAAATAAATTCAAAATTAGATGTTGATAGTTATGGCATATTTTCAAAATTATTCACGGCAAGTTCTTCTATAACTAACAATGAATATTTACAAAACAGCAGTTTTACATTAGAAAATAAAACATCAAATGGTGAAAATAAAACGCTTTTAGGCATTGGAAATGTAAAACTAAACTACACACCAAATAAATCGCAAAAAGTCTATTATAACGTACAATTTCAAGCCAATAATAATAACAACAATAGCTTCATCAATTCAGTAAGAGATAATACAAGTTCAACTTTTGAAACCATAAACAAAGCCGATAATTCGAGTTTAAAACAATATATCGAATGGCACAAACAATACAAAAACATAAATCATACTACAACTTTTGTGGTTAATCATACTTACGAAAACAGCAAACCACAAAATACTTGGCTAACAGATGCTGAATTCTTAACAGGACTAATTCCATTACAGAACGATACATTTTACAACATCAATCAAATTAAGAACATAAAAAACAATGCTGTTGATGCTTTGCTAAAACATTATTGGATTCTTAATAATTTCAATCATATTTACACCAATGTTGGAGCTAATATTGAAAATTCATCTTTGCAAATTTCAGAAAAACAATTCCTTACAAATGGTTCCATAAACGATTTTGCTTTAAATGGTTTTGGTAATGATTTGAATTATACTTTAAATGATATTTATGCAGGATTTGAATACAAGTTCAAAATAGGAAAATGGATTAATAAACCCGGTTTATACTTGCATTCGTATCATTTAAAAACCAAACAGATTACAGATGATTATGTCATCAATAAAAACTTATTTGAACCTCAATGGAATAGTGAATATGAATTCAATAGTTCAGAATCTTTAAAATTTAATTATAAATTAACTAATGATTTTCCTGAAGCCTCTCAATTAGTAGAACGTTATACTTTACAAGGTTATAATTCGGTTTTTAAAGGAAATGCTTTATTGAATAATGAACGTTTTCATAGTGCAAGTTTGAGGTACAATAAAATGAGTATGTATAGAGGAATTATGATTTTTGGAAACATCAATTATACTAAGAAAACAAAAACCACAAGAAATGCTATTGAATTAGATGGAATCAATCAATTTACAACACCGATTTTAACTGATAATCCAGAAACTTCTTGGCGAGTTAATGGTTCTGTGGAAAAGAAAATTTACCGTTTTAAAGCTAGACTTAATTCAAATTTAAGTTGGTTTAATTATTTTCAAAATCTAAATGGAATTTTTACTTCTAATAACAGAAACAATCAAAATGTTGGAATAAACATAAGAACTGCTTCTAAAAGTTGGCCAAGTATAAGTGTTGGTTATGATAAAGGTTTTAGTCAGTTTAGTGGTTTAACAAAATCGTCTTTTGAAACAGATTCTTTCAATTTTGATTTTGATGTTGATTTCTTAAAAAGTTTCACATTTAAAACTGATTATGAAATTACCTTTAACAATAACAGTAACAATCAAAATTCTAAGTTTAACGTCGCAAATGCATCACTTTTATATCACAAAAAAGATAATCCATTTACTTTTGAACTAAAAGCACAAAATTATTTGAATAATGGAAAAATTATTACTAATTCTTTTTCAGATTTTTTAATTTCAAATAACACTACTTTTATTTTACCAAGAATTTTTATGTTGACTATTAGTTATAAGTTGTAGTTTATGGTTGATAATATGATAAAAACACATATTTCTAATTTATAAAACTGCCAACTAAAAACTGACCACTGAGCACTAAAAACTACTCCTTCCACTTAATAGATTCCAACATCTTTTTCATGTCGTTTGTTATATAACTTGATGCCGGTAAAATAGAATCGTAATTAGGTTTAGTATAAAAATAAACACTTCCTGTAACGAAATTTTTAGTACTGTCAGTAGCGTAAAATAATGCATTCGATGCAGCATCACCTCCAACAGTGTAAAACATACCATATACTTTCTTATCCGGATTTACAAAAGGCTGTTCAGTGATTTCGTCAGCTTTCATAACATGTAATTTGTATGTCAGCTTTTGAGCATCAGTTAATAATTTTTCCAAATCATTATTCACTGTTTTATAACTTAAATAAACCGTTGCTTTCATTTTTGGATAATGCACTTCTATTGCTCCATTATCTTTTGAAAGAATCGTAGAAAAATCATTAATATCTAAAGAAAATGGATATTTTGATTCTTTTGAAATATATGTAGGTGTAGGATAATCTAAACGCAATTGACTTGTTGGCCTAGGAATGGCGTCTTCATTACATGATTGCAAACAAATAGCTAATCCAACAAAAGCAAAAAATTTATTCATTATAATCAGTTTGTTATGGTAACGTAACTTTTACTTGTTTTATTCTTCGTTTGTCTACATTTTCTATGCTAAATTTACAAGTATCAAATACTAATTTGGCATTTTTTCTTGGAAAATTTCCAGATATTTCTAATATGAAACCCGCTAAAGTTTCTGCTTCTCCTTTTGCATTTTCAAACTTTTCTTCATTGACATCAACAACTCTATAAAAATCTTTTAAACTTACCTTTCCATCAAAGAGATAATTTTTATCGTCTATTTTCGTGTAACTTATATCTATATCGTCAAATTCATCGCTAATGTCACCTACAATTTCTTCTAGAATATCTTCCAAAGAAACCAATCCAGAAGTTCCACCATATTCATCAACGACAATAGCTAGGTGGTTTTTCATGCCTTGGAATTCTTTCAAAAGATTGTCTAACTTTTTATTTTCAGGAACAAAAAATGGTTCTCTTAATAAAGTTTGCCATTCGTAATCTTTATAATCAATGTATGGAATTAAATCTTTAATAAACAAAACTCCTTCGATATGATCTATTCCTTCTTTGTAAACTGGAATTCGAGAATATCCTTTTTCAATGATTTTTGACATTATTTCTGTAAAACTTTCAGAAAATTCAATAGCAAAAATATCAATTCTAGGACTCATTACTTGTTTAACATCTGTGTTTCCGAAAGTCACAATACCTTCTAAAATTTTTTGCTCGTCTGAAGTTGTCTCTTTTTGATCTGTTAACTCTAAAGCTTGTGATAATTGGTCAACCGAAAAATTTGTTTTTTGGACACTAAATTTTTTCTCTATAAAGACCGTAATATTTCGCATTGGAACACTAATAGGACTCAAAACTTTATTTAAAAAAGCAATAGGAATACAAACTGTTTTAGAAAAACTCACGTTATTTCTACTGGCATATATTTTAGGCAAAACTTCCCCAAAAAGCAATATTAAAAAAGTCAAAAGAATTACTTCAACTAAAAACTGTAGCGTTGAAGAAGTAATAGCGCTAAATAATTTTTCATTTATGGAAGTAAACAAAATTACAACTCCAATATTTATAAAGTTATTAGCTATTAAAATAGTGGCTAATAATTTTTTGGGCCTACCTAAAAGATCAGAAATTAATTTCCCTTTGTGACTATCATTTGCTTCTAGATCATCTAGATTTTTTTGATCCAGAGAAAACAAAGCTACTTCTGAACCGGATATAAAAGCAGAACACAACAATAAAAAGGCTACTCCAACTAGCCCAAAAACTAAACTAAAATCTATTGTATTTATAAAACTGGAAGGATCTGAGTCCAAATTCGTAGGTATTGGTTAAACATTAAAAAGGTAAATCGTCTTTTTGATTTGGCGCTTCATTTTGTGCGTCAAAATTAGTCTTTTTTGTGCTATCATTTTCATTTGAAGGGATATTTTGTTTGTTAACATCCGAATCTTTCTTGGTTGACAAAAAAGTAAATTCTGTTACTTGAATTTCTGTAGTATATTTAGTTGAACCGTCTTCAGCTTGCCAATTTCTTGATTTTATTCTTCCTTCAACATAAATTTTATCTCCTTTTGATAAGTATTTTTCGCAAATTTCAGCGGCTTTATTGCGAACTACTAAATTATGCCATTCAGTAGAAGTGATTTTTTCACCAGTGCTTTTATTGATATAAATCTCATTTGTGGCTAAAGGAAATCTTCCTATACAATTTCCCCCATCAAAATAGTGCATTTTTACTTCATCACCCAAGTGACCTATTAACATAACTTTGTTCAACGTTCCGCTCATGGCTTATAATTTTAATTATATCAAATGTACTAAATATTTTAATTAGCTGAAATATCTTTCTATAAAATTATGAATAACTATAGGAAAAGGAAGTTTTTTTAAATCCTGCATTGAAATAAAATTTTCTAATTGGTTAGACAACTGAACTTTAACAAATTGAATATATAAAGTTTGATGTGATAATTTATGAATAACATCAAAAGCTGGTAGAAATGTAATGCTTGTAATGTCAGAATATTTATCACTTATTAAGTTAAATATTTCATCTTCATGAATTATTGAATCTAGTTCAATTACTGGAAATTCATATAAATTTTGCCAGATACCTTTACCTAAACGTTGATTAATTACAGTATTACGATTCAAATCTTCAAAAACTATATAATTAAAGTAACGATTTGTCACTTTTGTTTTTTTAGATTTAATGGGTAAAATGTTTACGGTTTTATTTTGAAGAGCAGCACAACTATCAGACAAAGCACAGTCAGAACAATTTGGACTTTTGGGCACACATTGCAAAGCACCAAATTCCATAATGGCCTGGTTGTATATATGTGCGTCTTTTTTAGGAAGTACTTCTTTAGCCAATTCCTGAAACACTTTTTTGGTTGATGACACAGAAATATCATTGTGAACATTAAAATACCTTGCCAAAACCCTATAAACATTTCCATCTAAAACTGCTACATTTTCATTTACAGAAAAAGAAGCAATTGCAGCTGCTGTATATTCACCAATTCCTTTTAATTTAATTAATTCTTTATATGATGTTGGAAAAACTCCATTTAATTCAACAACTACATATTTTGCTGTAGCATGAAGATTTCTTGCTCGAGAATAATACCCTAATCCTTGCCAAAGTTTTAATACTTGTTCTTCATTGGCTTTAGCTAAATCAAAAACAGTAGGAAAATGAGAGATAAAAGTCTCAAAATAAGGCGTTCCTTGTGCTACTCTAGTTTGCTGAAGAATTATTTCTGAAAGCCAAATAGTATAGGAATCGGTAGTATTTCGCCAAGGTAAATCCCTTTTGTTTTGTAAATACCAATAAATTAAAGAGTTAGAAAAAGACATAAAATTTGTTGTTGGCGCAAAATTAACTTTTATTATATTAAAATATAATTGATTATGCTTGAAATATTGTTTTTTTAATTCCTATATTTGCACTCTCAAAAAAATTAGAATAAAATTAATACGCAAGAAAAATGACGAAAGCAGATATCGTAGCAAAAATTTCTGACAGATTAGGACTTGAAAAAGGAGATGTTCAAGCTACTGTAGAGACATTTATGGAAGAAGTAAAAGATTCTTTAGAATCAGGAGACAATGTTTATTTAAGAGGTTTCGGAAGTTTTATCATCAAAACTAGAGCTGAAAAAACGGGAAGAAACATTTCTAAAAACACAACAATAAAGATTCCAGCACACAACATTCCAGCTTTTAAACCAGCTAAGGTGTTTGTAGAAGGAGTTAAAACAAAAACAGAAATAGCAGTATAATTATTTATTAATCTAAACTAACGACATTATGCCAAGCGGTAAAAAAAGAAAAAGACATAAGGTAGCAACGCACAAACGTAAAAAAAGAGCGAGAGCTAACCGTCACAAGAAGAAAAAGTAGTATTTAACTACTTTTTCTTTTTTAGAAAAAAAAGATGTTCTTTGAAAAAAACCAATTGTAAGGATTGGTTATCGGGTAAAAATCCTGTAAAAATTATTGTTTAATCCATCTGTACTAATGGAATTCAGAATTTAGAATTCAGAATTTAGAATATTTCTAACTTCTAACTTCTAATTTCTAACTTTATAAAGTATGGATAAAAATGTACTCTTTTGAACAAAGAATTAATTATTAGATCAAGTTCAGACGCTGTAGATTTTGCCTTATTAAAAGATGGAAAACTAATTGAACTTCACAAAGAAGAAGAAAACAGTAGTGGTAGTAATTTTGCTGTTGGCGATATTTTTATTTCAAAAATAAGAAAGCCAGTAGCCGGTTTAAACGCTGCTTTTGTAAACGTAGGTTATGAAAAAGATGCTTTTTTGCATTATCATGATTTAGGTCCAAATCTTCCTTCAATGATGAAGTTTATAAAACTTGTAAGCGCAGGTAAAATAAAAGATTATTCACTCAAAAATTTTCCTTTTGAAAAAGAAATTGATAAAGATGGTAGTATAGCTGATATTATCAGTGCCAATCAATCACTTCTTGTTCAAATAGTTAAAGAACCAATATCTACAAAAGGCCCCCGTATTTCTTCAGAAATTTCGTTAGCTGGTAGATTTGTTGTTTTAGTTCCGTTTTCGGATAGAGTTTCAATTTCTCAAAAAATTGAATCAAAAGAAGAAAAAGAACGATTAAAACGATTGGTTCAATCTATTAAACCAAAAGGATTCGGTGTTATTGTAAGAACAGTAGCCGAAGGCAAAAAAGTAGCTGAACTAAACAAAGATCTTCAAAACCTATTAGACAAATGGTCTAGTATGTGTAAGAAGCTGCAAACTGCTCATCATCCATCAAAAGTTTTAGGAGAAGTTAATAAAGCTTCCTCCATCTTGAGAGATGTATTTAATGATACTTTTACTAGTATTCATATTGATGATGAAGAATTGTATTTGCAAACCAAGGACTATTTGCAAGAAATAGCTCCAGACAGAGTGTCTATCGTAAAACACTATCAGTCGAAAGACTTACCTTTATTTGAGAAATATAACGTGGAAAGACAAATTAAAACTTCCTTTGGAAAAACAGTTTCGATGAGTAAAGGAGCTTATTTGATTATCGAACACACAGAAGCATTACACGTAGTGGATGTGAATAGTGGAAATCGATCAAACAAAGCTCGTAATCAAGAAGATACTGCTTTAGAAGTAAACATGATTGCTGCTGCAGAGATTGCACGACAATTGCGATTACGAGACATGGGTGGAATTATTGTGGTGGATTTCATTGATATGCAAAATCCAGAAAACCGCAGAGTTTTATACGATTTCTTAAAAGAAGAAATGAGTGACGATAAGGCCAAGCATAAAATCTTGCCTCCTAGCAAATTTGGATTAATTCAAATTACTAGACAAAGAGTTAGACCAGAAGTAAATATCAAAACAAGAGAAGAAGATCCCAATGAAAATGGGGAAATTGAAGCTCCAATTTTGATTATTGATAAAATTGCGTTTAGCCTTGAAAAAATTATTAAAGCCCATAAAAAAGTTACACTTCATGTGCATCCTTTTGTGGCAGCATACCTTGAAAAAGGTTTTCCATCAATACGTTCAAAATGGTTTTTTGAACATAAAAAATGGGTGAAAATTATACCTCGTGACGCTTACACGTATCTTGAATATCATTTCTTTGATGACAAAGGAAAGGCAATCAAGTAAGATTATTAAAAAACCGTTTAGATTTAGTTCTAAACGGTTTTTTTATTGTTCAAATTCTACTTTTCTCCTAATTTCATTTCCTAATTCATCAACTACCGTTACAATATGAAAGCCTGTTTTAGCTATGATTGGCATTTCATGGAATGTTTTTGTACTTCCTAAATACTTATTATCTAAATACCAAAACAATTAATGGCGGCAAAACAAACCAAGATTTTGAAACTATAGCATCAACACTTTCACAAATTGAATTTACTCTAAATTGTTCACTCTTATCTAAATGAATTAATTTATGATAAGGACAATTTTCTGTTTTCTTAGCTCTTTTCGGAATCCATTGATTTTTTGATGGACAATTTTCTTGGGCTAAATAGCCTGAAACAGAACAAACCTTAACTTCTTCTAAATCATTAAAAGGGGTTTCAAACCATTTTGATTTGGGTAACAAATGAAAAACATCAAACAAAATCGGCGCTGCACTTTCTACTCCAGTTAATAATGGCCTTCCTTCACCAGTTGCATTTCCAACCCAAACTCCAACTACATATTCTTTGGTTGCACCAATTGCCCAAGCATCTCTACTTCCAAAACTTGTTCCTGTTTTCCAAGCAATTTCTAGTGAAGAATCATAAAAACGCCAAGCCTCATCACCTTCTGGACGATTGACTTCTTTCATAGCATTGAAGGTTTGCCAAATGGCTCCAGCTCCAAATACATTTTTTTGTCGCGTTGACTTTCCAAAATCTAATTTTTTATTGAAATTTAGGTTTAAACTACTTAATTCATTAGTTCTATATTCGTCATTGTTTTTATTGAAATGATTCAACGTGCTTGACATATACGCATAAGAATTGCATAAATCCCATAAGTTTGATTCTGCTCCACCTAAAATTAAGGACAAGCCATAATTACTTGGTTGTCTGTTGATATCACTCAATTTTAACTTTTGTAACTGCTCATAAAATTTATTGACAGAATAATCTTGAAGCATCAAAACAGCTGGAATATTTAAAGAACGTGATAAAGCCTTACTTGCTGGTACAGCACCATCATAAGTCAAATTATAATTTTGGGGAGAATATCCTGAAATTTGTGTTGGAATATCTGGAATTAAAGTATTTGGCAAAAGTTCACCATCATCTAACATAGAAGCATACAAAAAAGGTTTCAAAATACTTCCTGTACTTCTTGGTGCTGAAATAATATCCACATCTTTTTGATGATTTTTATCCGTTGGGCTATTTCCTACATAAGCAACAACATTTCGGGTTTTTACTTCAACAACCAAAACAGAAATATTGTAAACTTGGTTTTGTTTGTACAAATTATAATATTGCCTTACAATTTCATTAGCTTGTTCTTGAACATGCGTATTAATTGTAGTTTTGATTTTCTCTCCACGATTTGTTTTAGCTATTTTTTCGAGTAAATGAGGAGCAATTTGTGGTACATCAAAAGGTTTTTGAGGTAACATTTCTTGAAGTGCTAATTCATAAGTTTCTTTATCAATTACTTCATTTGAAAATAGTTTTTTGAGTAAAATATTTCGTTTTTTAAGCAATCTTTCTTGATTTTTCCCAGGATAAATCAAACTTGGAGCATTGGGTAAAACCGCTAAAGTTGATGCTTCTGCCCAAGATAATTGATTGGGTTGCAAACCAAAATATTTCCAAGAAGCCATTTCTAATCCGACAACATTACTTCCAAAAGGTGCATGAGCTGCATATAATTGTAGAATTTCATCTTTTGAATGTCTAAATTCTAAACGTGTAGATAAAATGAGTTCGATTATTTTTTCTAAATAGCTTCTGCTTTTGCCCTTTCGATGTAATCTAATGACTTGTTGCGTTAAGGTACTTCCCCCACGAACCACTTTATTGGCTTTTCGATTTTGCAAAAAAGCATGATACATGGAAACTGGATTAAATCCAAAATGTTGATAAAAATGTTGGTCTTCAAAAGCAATGATACATTCTTTAAACTTTGTGGGAATGCTATCACTTTCAGGAAAACGCCATTGACCATCTTTGGCAATTTTGGCTCCTAATAATTGTCCGTCATTACTTTCTATGACTGTTGCATAATTATTTTCAAATAATTTTCTGGGTAATGAAAAGTAATAAACTACCATCAAAAAAAGGATGATGGTAGTTTTTATTTTATTGTTTAGTATCCATTTTTTTATTCGTTGAAACACCTTTTAATCCTTTACAATTTTCACCCATTCTCCTTTTGTTCTTACTATATAATTGTTGTCATACATAGCTTCACATTGAATACCTGGGAAATAATAATCTCCTAAATAAGTTGCGTTTAATAAAACCGTAAATGTTCTGGATTCATTTGCTCGAAGTTCAAAATAGAATTGTGTTCTATCATCACGAATATCGATGTAATCAGCCTTATTTTGAGCAAAATCACCAAAATCTGTATAACGTGAATTCATGATTTCAAATCCTGACGGAATAATCTGAGATAACGCTACATTGTCAATATTATCATTGGATTGATTTCTGATAGTAACTTGAGCCACAATTTCAGTTCCTTGTTTGATTTCGTTTAAAGAAATTGTGTTACCATTTCTAGTTTTGAATGTAATGTTTCCGAATAAGTTATTCTGCATAACTTTTTCTTCACCTACAGGTAAAATTCCGCTGTTTAAAACACGGACATAAATGGTATTGTCTTTGTTGTTTTTAATCGTCACGCTATTTGAACCGTTTTTTACCAATAACTTTCTATCTGCAATAGATTTGTTGGAAGTTATTGTTTCGGATTTTCCGTTATTAGTGAAAGAAGCATTGATTCCTTTTCCACCATTTTTAATGGCAAATTTTGACATAGCATATAAACAATAAGCTGTTGTTTGCGTACTCATGTAATTTTTAGAAGAAAGTGAATTAGCAATTTTAGTAGCTAAACCAAATGCTTTTTGATTGTCATTTACTAACAAATACGTTTCTAAAAGCATCGCTCTATTTCTTTCAGAAGAGCCATAATAATAGTAATTTCTATCATTTGAATTATCAACAGAAGTTGAATTTAACAAAGCTAAAGCTGTATTTTTCTGTCCTGTGATTGCGTAAGTTGCAGCTAGTCTTATTTTAGATTCATTTGAAATTCCAGAAGTTTCTCTTAAACGATTCATTGAACCCATATCTGGAACGCCAGCTAAAGCTAAAGTATACAAACGATAAGCTTGTGCAAAATCATTATGATATTGTTGGTTAAACCTCCATTTTTTGGCTTCTGTTTGTTGGTACGAAATCCATTTTTGTTTGAAAGAAATTGGCAAAACATAGCCTTTTTTCTCCGCTTCTAAAAGGAAATGTCCTGCATAAGAAGTTCCCCAATCATCAGCACTAGAACTTCCTGGCCAATAGGACAATCCACCATTTACTTGTTGGAAACCTCCTAATTTTTGAATTCCAGCGTTGATGTTTTTTTGCATTTCTGATTTTCTATTGCCATCTAAATCCATAACATCACCTAAATACAATTGAGGAAAAACACTTGAAGTTGTTTGCTCTACACAACCATGAGGATATTGAATCAAATATTGAATTCGACCATTAAAATCAATTGTTGGAAAAGAAGAAACTTCTAACCTAGCTTTGTTACTTCCTTCGACTCCAAAAGTATTCCATTGAATAGTTTTACTTGAATTGGGTTCAATCACCACATCTACAAAATCATTTGTTATTGGATTTGGATTGGTAACATCTAATTCGACTTCATAAGTAGCTTTTTCATTTCCTGAAGTAGCAATTACTTCAATTTTTCCGATTCCTAAAACATTTCCAACTTCTAAATCAAAGTACACCATTTTTTCATCAGGTGAACTAAAACTTACATTCTGTTTTGAAGCAGAAGTCAATCGAACAGCATTATTGGTTTTTAACTGAACTGTTACATTTTTCACATGATTTTCCATTGCGAAAACCGTAATTGGTAAAGTTACTTTTTCGTTTGGAGAAATTTTTCTTGGAACGGAAGCCAACACCATTAAAGGTTTTCTTACTGGAGTTGTTTTTTCGACACTTCCATAAGCGTTTGTTTTGGCATCACCAGCTACAACCATTGTACGAACTGAACCTATATAATTTGGCAATTCAACTGTATGTAATTTTGTTTGTCCTTTTTCTAATTTGAAAGGCCCTAAATAAATAACAACAGGTTTAAATCGGTTGGCTTTTTTGGAACTTCCACCACCTAAATCTTCATCTCCACCAATACTGAAAATTTGGTTTATTTTTCCACCATAAGCACCAATTACATCATCATAAACATCCCAAGTTTTTACACCTAAAGCTTGTCGAGCATAAAATTTATCCCAAGCATTTGGTGTTTTGAATCGTGTTAAATCTAACAAACCATCATCTACAATTGCTAATGTGTAAGTCATCTCTTTCCCTTCTTTTTCACTTACTTTGATAGTAGTTTTAGTTTCAGGTTTTAAAACACTTGCCATAGCAATTTCAGGTTGAAGTAAAGTGTTTTTATCAACCACTTCAATCGGTAAAATTCCATACATTCTAATTGGAGTATCATTTACTGTTGAAGCATGTGGTTTTAATAATGAAATATTTACATACACATTAGGAGCCATTTCTGGTGTAACAGGAATTTCAACTTTTGTTTCTCCTTTTGTTGTCATTGCCCAAAATGATGAAACTACTTTAGAACCATTTTCAATTGAAATTAAAGCTCTTCCACCTTGACTTGACGGGAAAGAAACGGTTGCTTTTTCACCAACTGTGTATTTTGTTTTATCAGAAGTAAACACTAGCATGTTTGCAGTTGAAGCATCACCAGATTTTGTTTTTCCTGACCAAATTGGCCAATCGATAATTTCCGTTTTGCTTGTTGCATGACCACCTTCATTATCAATTACTCTTATCAAGTATCTTCCCCAATCGTTTTCAGATACTTTGAATTGAACGCTTGATTTCCCTGAAGCATTCGTACTTACATTAAAATTTTTGTAAGCCGTTGTAACTTGAGAAGAATTATATTTAGATAAATCATCACCTGAACTGTTCCACCACCAACGCCAATCAACTTTATACACTCGTGCTTCAAGATTTTTGACTGCTTTTGGTTTGCCATTTTCATCTACGGTAACGATGTCAAAACGATTTACTTTTTCAGTTTCTAACATTCCGTACTTATTCGGTTCTGGACTTTTAATTCCAACATAAGTTTTGTAGGGTGAATAAGTTGCTGTTACTACATCTGTACTAAAGTCACCTCCATTTTCATAAGCTTTGGTTTGAAAAACGACTTTCAATTTTCCGGGTGCTTGATTTTTAATTTTAGGTTGAATGGTAACATTTGTTTTTCCAAAATCATCCACTTTTCCAGAGAATACATTGACTTCTTCTGATGAAAAACTTCTAACGTCATCATCAAAATCATAGTTTGAAAACCCTTTAAAAGCAGTTACTTGTTGCATAAATTTGGCTTGCATATCCACTTTTAAGTTTTTTGCAATTGATCCATGCAACCAAGCTACTTCAATGGTTCCGTTATTGGGTTTGTTGCCCGATAAATTTCCATCAGCAAAACTATTTTTGATTTTTAGACGATTCGGTTTTATGGTTTCAATTTTAATACTTTTATAAAAATGAACTCCACCAATTGATATTTTAGCTTCCCAATTTCCAGTAATGTCTGAATCTTTAGTCACAACTTTAAACTTATAATGATTGTTTTCATTATATTTTTGAACCGCAACATACATTGCTTTTCCTTGCGGATTTGACAATTTGAATTTTAGAGGATGTGTTTTTTCTAATTTACTTTCATTATCATTCAACATAAAAGCTATGTGTAATGTGTCACCTGGTCGCCAGACTCCTCTTTCCCCATAAATATAACCTTTCAATCCCTTTTGTAATTGTTCTCCTCCAACATCAAAGTTACTTACCGAAAGTGATTGCCCTTCATCTAATTTAACATAAGTTGTATTGTTGTCATTCGTCACTATAGCAAAATAAGCGTATTTAGTAATATCTGCATTTACCAAACCTTGAGCATCCGTTTTTATAGTTGCTAATTTTTGTTGTTGAAAGTTGTATAAATCAATAACAGCTCCAGCGACAGGTTCAGTTGTAATGATGTTATTTACAGCAAAAAAGTAAGAACCGTTTTCACCTCTTTTAGCAATTACTCCTAAATCGGTTGCAATTACATTCGTAAAAATTTTGTTGTTATAATAGTATGAATTTGAGCACGGATCATCTCTTTCATTCCAATTGTAATCGTCATAATAGTAATCGTCATCATCATAATAATATTGGTTAGAACGTACTTCATCTTCATCTACAGCTTCCTCTTCTTCTTCGTCTATAGTTGTTGAAGTACATTTATATAATGAATATTTCTTTTTATAGGTTAATTCTACTCTATAAATTGAACCCTGATCAACTGCAATTATTTTAGACAAATCTAATGCATATGCATTCCAATCGCCATAATTAGCTAAATTGTTTGTTTTTAAAATTATGGTTTGTTTTGCTATTGGTTGGGCTACATTCCTAAGATTTTGACTTCCATTAATTTCATTATATTGAAGAAATTGTAGTATGTTGTTTTTATAAATTTGATATACTTTTACATCAACAGCCTTAAGATTAACTGCTTCAAAATTGATTTTTAAATTGTTTGAACTTGGTAGTATAGTTCCGCTTTTTACAAATCTAATCTCAGGTTTTACTTGGTCAAAAGTTACTTTTTCTGAAAAATCGTATTTCATTTTATAACCATCTTCACTTTGAATGCCTTGAAAAACTTCAACTAATAATTCTCCTTTCAAAGATTCAGTAAAAAAGACTTTTAAAAGATTTCCTGCAGTAGCAAATTTTAAATTAGACGCTGATTCAACTTGAACCAAACCATCTAAATTTTGGCCTTTTTTTATGGGATCAGAAAAATTAATCAATAAAACTTGCGCATTGTCTTCTTGAATTTGAGCTGAAATAACTTTGAAATTGTTTTTTCCTGGAATATCAAAATTTACTGTTCCTTGTTGATCAATATCAAGAGCAGAGCCATCCCATAAAATATTTATTTTGCTATCCTCTACTTTTCGTTGAATGCTATCGATAACAAATTTATATTCTTTTGTATTTGATAAATCTTTATCAAATTTGATCTTTAAATTTTTATCCCCTTGGCTCGCTTTAATTATTTTTTTGGCTGATTCAACATCCATGTTATCGCTAAAAGCAATTGTAGCATTAAGATATTGATATTCTTTGCTATACGATTGTAAATCTAATGTGTTTACTAAAAAATCTTGCTTTATAGTTTTTATTGTAAAATTGAATTCTTCTAACTTTTTAGGCACATCTTTAACTTCATCTAAATGAAAAGTTATTTGATATTCTGTGTCCTGTTTTAATTTTTCTGATGGAATAAAAGCAACTGTATTTGAAGAAAGCGCTACAACTTTTCCTGATACATTTGGACTTATTGAGAACAAATCACTGTCTAATTCTTGATTTGGCGTCCATTCTTTATTATCAAAAGCTAAAACAACTCTAAAATCGGTTTCTGCAGAAACTAATCCAGAACTAAAATTAAGAATGTAATCTTTATACAAACTAAAATCCGAATTGAAATTTTCTGATTTTTTTCCACAAGAGTAACTCACAATTAACAATACGATCAACTGTAAATAGCGATTTAACTTCATAGCAATTATTTTTAAAGATTTATCTAATAAAAAACAAAACTCTAATATTGAGTTTATTATTGTCTAAAGATATAAAAAAAATTAAAGCTTAACTTACAAAAATTACCTTTTCATTCTAAAAAAAGCTCTCATCAACAGTGAACAATCTTTTTCTAAAACTCCACTTACAACTTCTGTTTTGGGGTGTAATTGTGTTCCCATTTTTACAAAACCTCTATTTTCATCGGAAGCGCCATAAACTATTTTAGAAATTTGACTCCAATACAAAGCACCAGCACACATTTGGCAAGGTTCTAAGGTAACATAAAGCGTGCACCCTTTTAAATATTTTCCTCCAATAAAATTTGCAGCGCTTGTAATCGCTTGCATTTCAGCATGAGCTGTAACATCATTAAGCAATTCTGTTAGGTTATGACTTCTTGCAATGACTTTGTTATCAATAACAATTATTGCACCAACAGGAACTTCTCCTTTTTCAAAAGCCGTTTCAGCTTCTTGCAAAGCTTTCTTCATAAAATAATCATCGGTGAAAATATCTATCATAATAGCAAAAATACAATTTCAAGTTAGTACTTTTGTCAAATGAAGGAAAATTTACTTTCACATATTAACAATCCTAAAGATTTGAAGAAACTTACTCCAAATCAACTTACTCAATTGGCCAAAGAATTGCGTGAATTCATCATTGATGTTATTTCACAAAGAGAAGGCCATTTGGGAGCAAGTTTAGGTGTTGTAGAATTGACCATTGCTTTACATTACATTTTCAATACACCTGAAGATTTATTGGTTTGGGATGTTGGTCATCAAGCGTATGGTCATAAAATTTTGACTGAACGACGTGACGTTTTTGAAACTAATAGAACTTTAAACGGGATTTCGGGTTTTCCTAAAAGAAGTGAAAGCGAATATGATACTTTTGGTGTTGGACATTCTTCAACTTCAATTTCGGCAGCTTTGGGAATGGCAATTGCTTCTAAACTAAAAGGTGATTTTGAAAAACAACATATTGCCGTAATTGGTGATGCTTCTATAGCAAGTGGAATGGCTTTTGAAGGCTTAAATCACGCTGGAGTAACTGATGCCAATTTATTAGTAATTTTAAATGACAATGCCATTGGAATTGATCCAAGTGTTGGTGCTTTAAAAAATTATTTGACAGCTGTTAAAGAAGGGAAAAATCCAAAACAAAATAATATTATAAAATCCTTAAATTTTGATTATTCAGGACCAATTGACGGTCACGATTTACCAAAATTATTAGCCGAATTAGAACGACTAAAAAAAATAAAAGGTCCAAAATTCCTACATGTTATTACTACTAAAGGGAAAGGATTAGAATTGGCAGAAAAAGATCAGGTTAAATATCATGCTCCAGGGAAGTTTGAAGCTAAAACAGGTAAAATTCATCCTAAAAATGAAGAAAATTTGCCGCCTAAATTTCAAGATGTTTTTGGGCATACATTAGTTGAATTAGCAGAAAAAAATCAAAAGATAATTGGAATCACTCCTGCAATGCCAAGCGGAAGTTCTATGAAATACATGATGGAAGCGTTTCCTGAAAGAGCTTTTGATGTCGGAATTGCAGAACAACATGCTGTAACTTTAGCTGCTGGAATGGCAACGCAAGGCATGGTGGTTTTTTGTAATATTTATTCCACTTTTATGCAGCGTGCTTATGATCAAATTATTCACGATGTGGCTTTGCAAAATTTACCTGTTATTTTTTGTTTAGACAGAGCAGGTTTAGTTGGAGAAGATGGAGCAACACATCATGGTGTTTTTGATATTGCTTATTTAAATTGCATTCCTAATTTAATAATTTATGCCCCAAAAGACGCAATTGAATTAAGAAACATCATGTACACAGCTTCTTTAGGACTAAATCATCCGATTGCAATTCGTTATCCAAGAGGAAGAGGAGAAATTGTGGACTGGAAAAAGCCTTTTGAGATTATTGAAATCGGCAAAGCTGAATGTTTGAAAAAAGGTTCTGAAATAGCAATTCTTTCAACTGGAACTATAGCTTCAAATATAGAAAAAGCTATTGCTGAATTCAGTCAAATTAAAAAAATATCGCATTATCATTTCCCTTTTATTAAGCCTATTGACGAAAAGACCTTAAATGAAATTTTTAAAACGAATTCTAAAATAATTACAATTGAAGATGGCGTTATTATTGGCGGATTTAGCAGTTTAATAAACTCCTTTGCCACTTCAAATACTTATACTAACAAAATTGTTAATTTAGGCATTTCTGACAATTTTGTGGAACAAGGAAGTGTTAATGAATTACAACAGATTTGCAAAATTGACGTTATATCTATATTAAAAACTATTAGTACTATATAAACATGTTTAAAAAAATAATATTTATCATAGCTTCATTACTCCTTTTTCAAAATGGGTTTTCTCAAGTTATAAGAACTAAATTGCCTGACACAATATCATATTGGAAATCAAAAAATAAAGTTGGTTTTGATATTTCACAAATTTCATTTGTAAACTGGAATGCAGGTGGAAACAATTCGATTTCTGGACTTTTGAAAGGAAATTTTAAAAGAGATTACAATATTGAGAAACTCAATTGGGACAACGAATTAATTTTTCGATATGGAATAAACAAACAAGAAGGACAAGAGTTGAGAAAGACAGATGATCAATTACAAATTAACTCAACAGTTTCTTTTAGGAATGATACTATTTCAAAATGGTTTTATGCCGGAAAATTTAATTTCAATACGCAATTTTACAATGGATATGCTTATCCAAATACCGATGTTTCTATTTCTGCTCCTTTTGCACCTGCTTATTTTTTCTTAGGAATTGGTGCTGAATACTTTAACAAAAAAGAACATCTTAGATTTTATTTATCTCCTTTAACTCATAAAACAACTTTAGTTCTTAATCAAAGGCTAGCAAATGAAGGTGCTTTTGGTGTAGATAAAGCAATTTATGATGAAAATGGGAATATAGTTTCTTTAGGAAAAAAATCAAGAACCGAACTAGGTGTTTTAGTTAGCAACGAATGGGAAACAGAAATTTATAAAAACATTATGTTTGAGAATCGCATTTCTTTATATTCTGATTATTTAAACCATTTTGGAAACATAGATGTTAATTGGCAAATACAGTTTGAAATGACAGTAAATGAATATGTAAAAGCAAGTATCGGAACACAATTAATTTATGATGACGACATAAAAACCAAAAAACAAGTAGATAACATTCAAGTTATTTCTGGCCCAAAAATTCAACTAAAACAAATTATGGGAATAGGAATAGTATACGAATTCAAGAAAAAAACCATCACTACAGGATAGCGATGGTTTTTAGTTTTCTTTTTAAGATAGCGCTTGCTCTAAATCATCAATTAAATCATCTATATCTTCTACTCCAACACTCAAACGAACTAAATCATCAGTAATTCCAATTTCTGCTCTTTCTTCTTTGGTTAAAGAACCGTGAGTCATAGTGGCTGAATGATTTGCCAAAGATTCTACTCCGCCTAATGACTCTGCTAAAGTAAATACTTTTAATTTTTGAAAAAAAGCAACAGCATCTTCCATTTTTCCAGATTTAAAAGTAAATGAAACCATTCCTCCAAAACCACCAATCATTTGTTTTTTTGCAATATCGTGATTTGGATGGCTTTCTAATCCAGGATAATAAACTCTTTTAACTGCTGAATGTGAGCTTAAGTATTCAGCTACTTTTATTCCATTTTCACAATGGCGTTGCATTCTCAAATGTAAGGTTTTGATTCCTCTTAAAACCAAATAACAATCCATTGGTCCTAAAATTCCACCTGTTGCAAATTGTGTAAAATGTAATTTTTCGCCGAGTTCTTTATCTTTCACGATTAAAGCACCAGCAATCACATCTGAATGTCCTCCTAAATATTTTGTTGCTGAATGCATTACAATATCAGCACCTAAATCCAAAGGCTTTTGCAGATAAGGTGTTGCAAAAGTATTGTCTACAGCTAAAAGTAATTTATGCCTTTTAGTAATTTTAGAAACTTCAGCAATATCAGCTAATTTCATTAAAGGATTTGTAGGTGTTTCAAGCCAAACTAATTTTGTTTTTTTATTTATTAAAGATTCGAGCTTTTTTAAATCAGTCATGTCAACAAAATGGAACTTTATTCCAAAATCTTGATAAACCTTGGTAAACATCCTATAGGTTCCACCATACAAATTGTCTATCGCAATAACATCATCACCTGGTTTTAGCATTTTCATTACAGCATCTGTAGCCGCTAAACCCGAAGCAAAAGCTAAACCTCTTGTTCCGTTTTCTATACTTGCTAAAGAATCTTCTAAAGCTGTTCTAGTTGGATTTGCTGATCTTGCATATTTGTATTCACCAATAGGTTTACCTGGACTGGTTTGTGCAAAAGTTGATGTTTGAAAAATAGGAGTCATTACTGAACCTGTTGTTTTTTCATGGTGTTGTCCACCGTGTATGGTTTTAGTATTGAATTTCATTTGTAGAATTTTGTTAAAAATAATTATTTTAAAGACAATAACTACCGTATTTTTGCATTCAAATTAAAATTTTAGACCAAATGGATAAAATATACTACTTAGCTTCATGTGATACTTGTAGAAAAATCATTAAATCTTTACCAAAAGGAATTGAATTAGAATTTCAAGACATCAGACAAGATAAAATTACAGTTGAAGAAATAGAAAAAATGCACGAATTAGCTGGAAGTTATGAAGCCTTGTTCAGTAAAAGAGCTCAATTATATAAAGAAAGAAATTTAAAAAATCAAAAACTGACTGAAGACGATTACAAAGCATTGATTTTAGAACATTATACCTTTTTAAGCAGACCTGTTTTTATAATAAAAAATGAAATATTTATAGGAAACACACAACCTAATATTTTAAAACTAATGAAGACTTTAAAAAATGTCTAAAAGGATCTTAGCCTTAATTGGCGCAACATTTGTCGCTTTAATTTATGGTGCAACTTTTATTTTTGCTAAAGAAGTTATGCCTATTTATGTAAAACCTTATGGCTTTATTTTAATAAGAGCTATTGGTGGTGCTTTTTTATTTTGGCTCTTAACCTTTTTTGGTCCGAAAGAAAAAATTGCTTTAAATGATTTTCCAAGAATAATTGCAGCTGCTTTATTTGGTGTCGCGATAAATCAACTGACTTTTTTTAAGGGATTAAGCATGACTTCACCGATTAGTGCATCAGTAATTATGGTTACTGCTCCTATTTTGGTTTTGATTTTATCGGCAATTCTACTAAAAGAAAAAATTAAACTCAAAAAAGTCATTGGAATATTTATTGGACTTACAGGAACTTCAATTTTAATACTTTATGGAAAAGATATTGAAAACAGTCCAAATGCTAGTTTTGGTAACTTTTTAGTTTTTATTAATGCTTCAGCTTATGCCGTTTATTTGATTATTATTAAAAAACTGATCACTAAATATCATGCTTTTACATTTATTAAATGGATTTATACTTTCGGATTATTGTTTGTACTTCCTTTTGGCTATCAAGAATTTATAGAAATTAATTGGGAAAGCATTCCAACTACTATTTATTACAATATTGGTTTTGTAGTTTTGTTTACAACATTCTTAGCTTATTTAATTAATCTGATGGCAATGAAAGAATTAAAGCCTACAACTTTATCGGTTTTTATCTATTTACAACCATTATTTGCTTCAATAATTGCAATTAGTCTTCAAAAAGATGAACTTAATTTTATTAAGGTAATTTCAGCTATTTTAATTTTTGTTGGAGTGTATTTAGTTACTCATAAAAAGAACCTAAAAACTACTGAAGAGTAAAAAACTAAAGACTGAACACTTTTTATTATCTTTGAATTCTTTAAAACACAATATGATACAATCAATGACAGGTTTTGGTAAAGCATTTATGCAATTATCAAACAAAAAAATAACAGTAGAAATTAAATCATTAAACAGTAAAGGATTAGACTTAAACGTAAGAACTCCTTCTGTTTATAGAGAAATGGAATTACAAATTCGAAATACAATTGCACAAAGATTAGAACGTGGAAAAATTGATTTTTCGTTATATATAGAAGTAACTGGTGAAGAAACTTCCGCTAAAATTAATGTACCAATTGTTAAAGGATATATTAATCAAATGAAAGAAGTTATTCCTAATGCAGATGAAACTGAATTAATGAAAATGGCTGTCAGAATGCCTGATGCATTAAAAACAGAACGCGAAGAATTAGACAAAACAGAATGGCTTCAAATTGAAAAAGTAATTAATGAAGCTTTGGACAATATTGCCACTTTTAGAAGTGATGAAGGGCTTTCTTTGGAAAAAGAATTTAAGTTAAGAATTTCAAATATTGAAAACTTGATGAATGAAGCCGTTTCTTATGATGCTGAAAGAGTTGAAACAGTAAAAACTAGACTTCGCACAGCATTAGAAGAACTAAAAGCTACTATTGATGAAAATCGTTTTGAACAAGAATTGATTTTTTATTTGGAGAAATATGACATCACAGAAGAAAGAGTTCGTTTAGGAAATCATTTAAAATATTTCTTAGAAACAATGCAAAACGAAGAAGCTTTAGGAAGAAAACTTGGATTCATTACCCAAGAAATTGGTAGAGAAATCAATACAATGGGTTCAAAGTCTAATCATACCGAAATGCAAAAATTAGTAGTGCAAATGAAAGATGAATTGGAGAAAATTAAGGAACAAGTATTGAATGTGCTTTAAAAGCACATATAAAGATTAAAAATATAAATTTTCAGCATGGAAAGATGCTGAAACAAGTTCAAATTAAATATTATTAAGCATCGCGAGATGCTGAAACAAGTTCAGCATAAAATGACTAAAGGAAAATTATTTGTTTTCTCAGCGCCATCAGGTTCTGGAAAAACTACCATAGTAAGACACTTATTAGAAAAAGAAGAATTAAATTTAGAATTCTCAATTTCATGTACAACGCGTGAACCGAGAGGAACAGAAATTAATGGTACAGATTATTATTTCATTTCTTGGGAAGAATTTAAAAATCATATTAAAGCCGAAGACTTTGTAGAATGGGAAGAAGTTTACACGGATAATTTTTACGGAACTTTAAAAGCTGAAATTGAACGAATTTGGGCTTTAGGAAAACATGTAATTTTTGATATTGATGTTGTTGGTGGATTACGTATTAAACATAAATTTCCAGAACAAACTTTAGCTGTTTTTGTAAAACCACCAAGCGTAGACGAATTAAAAAGAAGGTTAAAATTACGTTCCACAGAAAGTGAAGACAAAATAAATATGCGTGTTGCAAAAGCTTCTGTTGAATTAGCAACTGCACCTCAATTTGACAAAATCATTAAAAATTACGATTTAGATACAGCTAAGGAAGAAGCTTATCAATTGGTGAAAAATTTTATTAAAAAATAAAATCATGAAAAAAGTACTCTTATTTATTTTTGCATTATCAACTTATTTCTCTTTTGCACAAAAAGAAAAAGGAACCGTTACATTAATCGATGGTACAATTTTAAATGGCTATGTAAGTGTTTCAAATAAAATTAAATTTAGATCTTCACTTGAAGAAAAAAGTATAACCTATGATTATGAAAATGCTAAAGAAGCAACAGTAATAGACAAAAAAGGTAAAAAATCAAAATTTGAATATGTAGTTATTAAAGAAAATAAAAAACCTGTTATACTTGAAATATTAGCTGATGGTTTTTTAAGACTTTATACAGAAAACACAACACAATATAGCTCAAATTTTGGTGGAAGTGGAATGGGTGGATTTAGAAGCTCTTCAACTTATTATTTAAAAAAACAAACGGAAGAAATTGCTCAACAATGTGCCGCTTTTGGTTATGTAGGTAATAGTTTTAAAAAGTTCATAAATTCTTATTTTACAGATTGTCTAGAAATAGTAACTAAAGTAGAAAAAAAAGAATTTAAAAAGAAAAACTATGATGAGATAGTCGAGTTTTATAATTCTAACTGTGCGACAAAAGAATAAAAAATATAGCACAAAGTATTACTAAGTTAAACACAAAGAGACACAAAACTTTGTAAAACTCTGTGAAAAACTTTGTAAAACTCTGTGAAACAAAAAAAATGAAAATCGGTTTATATTTCGGAACATTCAATCCAATTCATGTGGGTCACATGATTATTGCCAATCATATGGCTGAACATTCTGATTTAGATCAAATTTGGATGGTTGTTACGCCTCATAATCCACACAAGAAGAAGAATACACTTTTAGATGATTATCATCGTTTAGAAATGGTGCATTTGGCTACTAAAGATTTTCCAAAAATTCAACCTTCAGATATTGAATTCAAATTACCTCAACCAAATTACACGGTAAATACTTTAGCTCATTTGTTTGAAAAATTTCCACAGCACAAATTTTCTTTAATCATGGGTGAAGACAACTTGAATTCGCTTCACAAGTGGAAAAACTATGAAGTTATCTTGAAAAATCATGCTATTTATGTTTATCCAAGATTGAATTCTGGTGAAATGGATGATCAATTTGTAAATCATCCTAAAATTCACAGGATTGGTGCTCCGATAGTTGAATTATCTTCGACATTTATTCGCGAAAGCATCAAAAATGACAAAAATATTGTTCCCATGCTACCTAAAGAAGTTTGGGAATATGTCGAACATAATTTATTTTATAAGAAGTAATTTATTCTAACATATAAGTTCTAATTTCTTCTTTTACTTCATCTAAAACTGCATTCAACGTATCATTTTTTCGAGCCAATAAAAAAACTTCTGTGGATGGCATTTTTGAACTATTCCAAACCAATTGAATTTTATTTTTATTTAAGTAATGCTTTGCATTAATATCCCAAACAACTGAAACACCTGAGTTTTCTGCCAAAGTAGCTAACATTTCCGATTCAGATGGGATAATATAGTTAGAAACCATGGAAGGTCTTTTTTTATCAAAAACATGCAACCAAAACAACTTCACGTGCGGAATTCGAGCATCAAAATTATACCACTTTTGTTCGTTTAACCAATTTTCAACATATGAATATTTTTGATTTTTGATTTCATTCATAACACCTTTTAAATCCAAATCATTACTTGCAACGATTATTTGCTTGATTTTCCCCAACTCTTTTTGAACCGTATCAAAAGTGACGAATTTTTGGGTTACAATAGCAAAATCAATTTTTTTATCATTGACTAAATTGAATAATTCTTCATTTTCACCATAAGTAAAGTCAATAAAATCAAATTTTGAAATTAGTTTAGTCCCGATACTAGCAAACAAATGTTTTGAGATACCAACTGAAACTAATCTATTCGAACTAAATGCTTTTTCACGGAAACCATTTTCAACACTTTCTAAACGATCCAATGCTTCAATAATTAAGTTATTTAATAACTTTGCATATTCTGTTGGTTCTACTCCTTTTGATTTTCGATTGAATAATTTATAACCTACATGTGCTTCCAACATTGCTATTTGCTGACTAACAGCTGGTTGACTAATAAACAATTCTTTTGCAGCTTGTGAAAAGTTTTCGTTTTTGTAAACGGATTTAAAAGTTCTGTACCATTCTAAACTCACCATGATATAAATATATTTATCACAAACATAATTTAAATTATTTTTACTAATACCATATATGATGTAATTTTGTAAAATAAATAACAAATCATGAAACGCATAGCAGTAGCATTAATCGTAATTTTGTCAGTAAGTTGTAAAGACAAAGAAAACACAACTGAAACAACAACACAAGAAAATCAAATAACAAAAAAAGAAACTATGAAAAAGGTATTATTTGTTTTAACTAGTCACGAAGACTTAGGAAACACAGGAGAAAAAACAGGATTTTGGATAGAAGAATTTGCAGCTCCATATTATGAATTAGCAGACAAAGGAGTAGAAATAACAATTGCTTCCCCATTAGGTGGACAACCTCCAATTGATCCAAAAAGTGCTGATCCAAGTTCAGCTACAGAAGACACTAAAAGATTTGATGCTGATGCAGCGTTACAAGAAAAATTAGCAAATACAGTTAAATTAGCTGAGATAAATCAAGCCGATTATGATGCTGTATTTTATCCAGGTGGTCATGGACCATTATGGGATTTAGTATCTGATAAAAATTCGATATCTTTAATCGAATCATTTTACACAAACAATAAACCAGTTGCTTTTGTATGTCACGCACCTGCTGTTTTAAAAGATGTAAAAGTTAACGGAGAGTATTTAGTTAAAGGTAAAAAAGTTACTGGTTTCACTAATGAAGAAGAAGAAGCTGTTGGTTTAACCAAAGTAGTTCCATTTTTATTAGAAGATGCTTTAAAAGCAAACGGAGCAGAATATAGTAAAGGTGAAAATTGGGCACCTTATGCAGTTGAAGATGGTTTACTGATAACAGGTCAAAACCCTGCTTCCTCTAAATTAGTAGCTCAAAAATTATTAGAACAATTAAAAAAATAATAAAATGAACAATTTCGAATTATATAATCCAGTAAATTATGTCTTTGGTAAAGGACAAATTGAAAAATTAAAAGATTTAGTACCTGCAAATACAAAAATTCTTATCACTTATGGTGGTGGAAGTATTTTCAAAAATGGTGTTTACGACCAAGTAAAAACTGCTTTAGCAACACAATTTGAAGAAAATAATATTGTAGAATTTGGTGGAATAGAACCAAATCCGAGATATGAAACTTTAATGAAAGCTGTTGAAATCGTCCGCGAACAAAAAATCGGATTTATTTTAGCAGTTGGTGGTGGAAGTGTTATTGATGGAACAAAGTTTATTTCTGCAGCTGTAAACTACGAAGGTGATGCCGCTGAAATTTTAAGAAAAAGAATTCTTTTCAAAGAAGGTGACAATGTAGTACCTTTTGGAACAGTTTTAACTTTACCAGCAACAGGATCAGAAATGAATTCAGGAGCAGTCGTTACGATTAACGAAACACAAGAAAAATTAACTTTGGGCGGAAGTGCTTTATTTCCAAAATTCTCCATTGTTGACCCAACTGTAATTACATCTTTACCAAAAAGACAATTACAAAATGGTGTTGTAGATGCTTTTACACACACAATGGAACAGTATTTGACTTACAGGCATGATGCTATTTTACAAGATAGAATAGCAGAAAGCATTTTACAAACTTTAGTTGAAATTGGTCCAGATGTAGTTGAAAATCCAAAAGACTACAAATTGGCTTCTAACTTTGTTTGGTGTGCAACAATGGCTTTAAATGGATTAATCCAGAAAGGTGTTCCGTCAGATTGGGCAACACACATGATTGGTCACGAATTAACAGCTTTATACGAAATTGATCATGCAAGAACTTTAGCTATCATTGGTCCAAACTTATACAGAATAATGTTTGAAACTAAGAAAGACAAATTAGCGCAATACGGAAAACGTGTTTGGAATATTCAAGAAGGTTCAACAGAAGAAATTGCAGAAAAAGCGATTGAAAAAACAGTAGCTTTTTTCCACACTATGGGAATGAAAACTAAATTATCTGAAAACACAGATGAAGATTTTTCAAAAACTGCTGACTTCATAGTAAATCGTTTTGAAGAAAGAGGCTGGAAAGCTTTAGGAGAAAAACAAAACATTACTCCAGACAAAGTAAGAGAAATTGTGGAAATGAGTTATTAATTTCGATGCTCGGTTTTCGGATATTAGATTTTCAACACTTTATATTTACTGTAGTTTGGCTTTATCCAATGGAGAGAAAAAAGAGTTATAATTAAAATCAAAAAGCGTTCAGGTTTTTCAACTTGAACGCTTTTCTTTTAACCCCAAAACAAAAATTAACTTAACCCAACTAATTTATGTATTTGTAATATTTTGAACATATTACTCAACTAAAAACGCTTTGATGAATTTTAAATTGTACTAAGAAATTTAAAATTTTGTTAAACTTTCCCTTAACACTTTTAACAATTGATTTGATAATGCGTTTTAATTTGCTAATTTTGGTTACTTAATCGATTGAGAAATGAATTCAAATCCAAAGTTTGCAGTTATTGGTGGCGGAAGTTGGGCAACAGCAATTGCCAAAATGTTATGTGAAAACCAAACTGAAATTGCATGGTACATGCGAAATGTCTATGCTTTAGAACATTTAAAACATCAAAAACATAATCCTAATTATTTAAGTTCAGTTGAATTTGACATTAAAAAACTTAAGTTAACCAATGACATCAATGAAGCTGTTGCTTTTGCTGATTATGTAATATTTGCTATTCCTTCTGCTTTTTTGAGTGGTGAATTGGAAAAACTTACAGAAAGTTTAAAAGATAAAGTCATTTTTTCTGCTATTAAAGGAATTGTTCCTGAAACTAGTTTAATTGTTGGGGAACATTTTCATAAAAAATATGATATTCCGTATGAAAATATTGGAGTAATCACTGGTCCTTGTCATGCGGAAGAAGTTGCTTTGGAACGTTTATCTTATTTAACAATTGCATGTGGAGATTTAAATAAAGCCGAAATAATGGCAACTAATTTAAGTGGAGATTATATCAAGGCCAAAACTTCAGATGATATTATTGGGACTGAATATGCAGCCATGTTAAAAAATATTTATGCTATCGCTGCCGGAATTGCTCATGGATTAGGTTATGGAGATAACTTTCAATCGGTTTTGATGAGTAACGGAATTCGTGAAATGAAAAAATTTATTCGAAAAGTACATAAAATGAAACGTAATATTAATGATTCTGCTTATTTAGGAGATTTATTAGTTACAGGTTATTCCGTGTTTTCTAGAAATAGAATGTTTGGAAACATGATTGGAAAAGGCTACACCGTTAAATCAGCACAAATGGAAATGAGCATGGTTGCTGAAGGCTATTATGCTGCTAAAAGTGCTTATAAATTGAATCAAGAATATGGTGCTAAAACTCCAATTATTGATGCCGTGTATCAAATTTTGTATGAAGGTAAAGAAGCCAAAAAAGTATTTGCTAAATTGACTGATAAATTAGATTAATTTTCAAATAAAATTATAAAACCATTTAGAAGCTAGGCTATAAGTTCTAAATGGTTTTTATATTTTACTTCACTTCAATTTCATCTATAAAAATAAACGCATCACCTCCAAAACCTTGATGCCATTCTGGAAGTTTTCCAAAATTAGTGGCTACGACTTTTACATATCTAGCTTTTTGTGATTTAAATTTTAGTTCAAAAGGTTTTATTATGGTTTCATAATTTTTAGAATTAACTGTATTTTCAATAGTTCCAACTTTTTTAAATGTGACATTATCTTCAGAAATATAGTAGTCTACTTTGGTTGGCATTAATATCCAAGAACGTGTATCTTGTAAGTAATTCGATGTGATTGAACTTATTTTATGTGTAGATTGCATATCTACTACACATTCGAAATCTTGGTTTTGAAAACCTTGCCATTCGCCTTTTCTCCAGTTTTCGTTGCCGTAAATTCCGTCTAACAAACCATCTTCACCACCAGCGTGATATTGTGGATTGTATTTTCCTTTAATGTCAATTGTAAAGTCGTTTGGCTTTTTGAAGAATTGGGCTGAAATGGTGTTGCTTTGACTATTTTTATCTTTAATAAAAGCATTAATCGTTGTTGTTTTATCAATAAAAAATGGCTTTTTGTATTTTATATAAGTCATTTTAATAGTTGAATAATCTATATTTTTTTCTTGAATAATATAGTAAATAGAATCGTTTAAAAATTGAGAATTTATTTCAATTTTTAATTTATCTTTAAATGATTTACTTTCAGCTTCAATTACAGGAACAGAAATTATTAATTCAGGTTTAAAGCTTTCATCCAAAAGATAATTATTATTTTCAACTCGATTATTCGCTTCCTCAACAGCTTTTTCTTTTAACTCTTTTTTAATTTTTTCTGAAAGAATAATTGATTCATTATTGTCATTTGTTAATTTGATTTTTTCGAAAAACATTTCATTATCATATATATCTACTAATGTGCCTGGTGTTACAAAATATGTACCCATCGAACTCAACACATACCAAGCACTCATTTGTCCGCAATCTTCGTTTCCAATTAAACCATCTGGTGTGTTTTTATAGAAATTCTCTAAAATGTATTTTACTTTTTCGTTGGTTTTTTCTGGTTTTCCAACATAATTATACAAATAAGCCATGTGGTGACTTGGTTCGTTTCCGTGCGCATATTGTCCGATTAAACCTGTAACATCAACTTGTTCTCTTCCTGTAGTTTTGCTTTCACTGTTGAACATTTCGTCTAGTTTGGCTTCAAATTGTTCTGCTCCACCATAAGCTTCAATCATTCCAGGAATATCTTGAGGTACAAAAAATGAGTATTGCCATGAATTTCCTTCTGTATAATTATTATTCACTTCTCTTGGGTCAAAAGGTTTGTCCCAACCTCCATTTTTCTTTGGACGCATAAAACCAGTATTCCAATCGAAAATGTTCTTCCAGTTCTGCGAACGTTTCATAAAGTATTCGTAATCTTCTTTTTTATTTAAAATTTGAGCCATTTGAGCAATACACCAATCATCATAAGCATATTCCAATGTTTTTGAAACACTTTCGTGATCATCATCCATGGAAATAAACCCGTTTTCTTTGTAAGCTTTTAATCCTAGAACATCTCTCATCGCTGATGCTTTGCTAGCTTCGAAGGCTTTTTCGTAATCAAAACCTGTAATTCCTTTTGCCATAGCATCTGCAATTACTGAAACAGAATGATATCCAATCATACAATCGGTTTCATTGGAAGCTAATTCCCAAACCGGCAATCTTCCACCTTGTTCGTATTGTTTTAAAAACGTATTAATATAATCGGAAGTTCGTTTCTTATCAATCAAAGTATATAAAGGGTGAGCTGCTCGAAACGTGTCCCAAAGTGAAAAAACGGTGTAATAATCAAATCCTTCAGCAGTGTGAATTTCGTTATCACGACCACGATATTTTCCGTCTAAATCTTGAGCAATATTAGGTTGCATCATGGTGTGATATAAAGCGGTGTAGAAAATGGCTAATTTTTCTTTATCATCAGAATTGACTTCAATCTTTGACAATTCTTTATTCCAAAGTACTTCTGCATCTTTCTTTACTTTTTCAAAATCCCAATGTTTAATTTCAGAACTGTTTAATTTTGCTCCTTCATAACTTGTTGGAGAAAGTGATACTTTTACTAGAATTTTTTCTCCTTTTTGGACTTGTTTTGAGAAACTTGCTTTTACTATATTATTAGGAAACTCATTGTTAGTATTATTCGATTCTGTCGATGCTTTAAGTAATTCTAAAGGGACATTAAACTCAATTCGAGCGTAAACGTATTGATTGGTTGCCCAAGCTTCACTTCTTCTTAAAACCTCAACTGTTTTATCATCAATTACTCTAATTCTTCCTTCCAATAATTTATCTCGATGGTTCAAATCTAAAATGATATTAGCTTGACCATCATGATTGAATGTATATTCGTGAAAGCCAACACGAGTTGAAGAAGTTAATCGAACATCAATATTATGTTTTTCTAATTTTACACTGTAATATCCGGCTGAAGCATTTTCGGTTTGATGTAAAAAATCAGAAGAATATTTTTCTTTATCAAATGAAGGTTCTCCCATTGTGGGCATCAACATAATATCACCAAAATCAGAAACTCCAGTTCCATTCAAATGAGTATGAGAAAATCCATAAATCAAATTATCTGAATAATGATAACCAGAGCAACCGTCCCAACTTCCATCAATTCGTGTATCTGGGGACAATTGCACCATGCCATAAGGAGTTGTTGCACCAGGAAAAGTATGTCCATGTCCACCAGTTCCAATAAATGGATTTACGTGTTTTGCAAAATCTTGTGCAAATACACTACTTGTAATAAAAAGTATAGTAAAAAGAAAATTCCTCATTTTATAGGTTTTAATTTGCTATAAAATTGAGGAATTTTTATGAGGAATACAATAGTGTTATTTCTTAAACACCAATTATGCCTTGTTTATTTATGACAGGTAAATCAACTTGATCGTTTATATTTATAGAGTTGGCTTTAAATACAAAATTTTTATCATACATCTTATTTCCTATAAAATAGGACAATGAAAACTCATTGTTTAGTTGTAAAACACTGTTTTCTAAAAATTCCATTTTTACAGCTGTTTGTGGTGCAAGTGTTGCAAATGCGTGACGTAATTGCATGGTATTTCGTTCTTCACCATTAATTAAACCGTGAGCTTTTGAAACAATCATAGCCATTTCTAGCGTTTCATCTGTTGCATTTAATAAATAGGCATACCAACAATTTTCTTGAAAATCATCGCTAAATTCATTGATAGCAACTATGTAAACGTTTTCTACTTTTGGGATTTCTATATCTGCTTTCATAAATGTAAATAAAAAAACCTAACAGATTTTGATAACCTGTTAGGTCTAGTAAATTATATAGTTGCCTTAAATTGCTCTAAAAATCTAACATCATTTTCATAAAACATTCTGATGTCTCCAATTTGGTATAAAAGCATAGCAATACGCTCTACTCCCATTCCGAATGCAAAACCTGAATATTCTTCAGAATCAATGCCGCAATTTTTTAGAACATTTGGGTCAACCATTCCACAACCACCAATTTCTAACCAGCCGGTTCCTTTAGTGATTCTGTAGTCTGTTTCTGTTTTTAAACCCCAATAAATATCTATTTCTGCACTTGGTTCTGTAAATGGAAAATAAGAAGGTCTAAGACGAATTTTTGACTTTCCAAACATTTCTTTCGTGAAGTACAACAAAGTCTGTTTTAAGTCAGCAAATGACACGTCTTTATCAATGTATAATCCTTCTACTTGATGGAAAATACAATGTGAACGAGCCGAAACCGCTTCATTACGAAAAACACGACCTGGAGAAATAGTTCTGATAGGTGGTTTGTTGTTTTCCATGTAACGTACTTGCACAGATGAAGTATGTGTGCGCAAAAGCAAATCGGGATTTGTTTGTGTAAAGAAAGTATCTTGCATATCACGTGCTGGGTGATATTCTGGTAAATTTAAGGCTGTGAAATTATGCCAATCATCTTCAATTTCTGGTCCTTCGGAAACATTGAATCCTAAAGTTGAAAATATATCAATGATTTGGTTTTTTACAATAGAAATAGGATGACGAGAACCAATAGCAACTGGTTCCCCTGGGCGCGTTAAATCGCCATATGTTCCTTTTGCTTCGTCTTTTGTTTCTAAAACTTCTTGAAGAGAAGCTACTTTTTCTTCGGCAGTCGTTTTCAATTGATTGATTACTTGACCGAATTCTTTTTTCATTTCGTTAGGAACATTTTTAAATTCGGCAAATAATTCTTTAAGTAATCCTTTGCTACCTAAATATTTAATACGAAACTCTTCTAACTTTTCTTTGTTTTCAGCATTGAAAGCTTTGGCTTCTTCAATGTGTATTTTAATCTTGTCTATCATCTTTCATTTTGTAAAGGGCAAATTTAGTGAAAAGGTTTTAGGTTGTCGGTATTAGGTTATAGGTTTTTTTTACTGAACACTAATAACTGAACACTGAACACTATTTTATAACTTCTTTTTCAAGAAAGTAATTCACAATTGCATCTTTCATTAAAACCGATTGTTCTCCAGCTTTTAGTGTTGGTAGTTCTTCTTTTACAGTATAGTGAGGCCAACCTTCAGCATCAAAATAATCAAATTCGTAATAACCATAAGGCTCAAGCAAACGACAAATAGCAATGTGCATAAGGTTTACTTTCTCATCTTTTTTGAATTCTTGATTAAATTTTCCCAATTCTTGAACTCCTATTAAGTATATAATGGCATCAAGATCTAGCGTGTCACCATCAGCAAATTTGTTTGATAATAACGAAACTACTGTTTCCCAACGTTCTTTTAATTGTTCGTCTCTTGACATCTTTTGAAATTAGAAGTTAGAAGTTAGAAGTTAGATCTAACCTAACTTTAACTAATAACAATTTTTGCAAAGATAGTAACTAGTAATTTGACTTTCGATAATTCTTTTATCTTTGTTCCATTGACTATTCTCTAATGTCTTACAATCTATTATATATTATATGAGTTTTATTGATATAATTTTTGCTGCTTTTTTAGCTTATGCTTTATATAAAGGAATTAAAAATGGCCTATTTGTTGAGCTGGCTTCTTTAGTTGCTTTGTTGGCAGGAATATTTGTTGCTTTAAAATTTTCTAATTTTGCGAAATCTATTATTGAAAATAATGTTTCTTGGGATCCAAAATATATTGCAATTATAGCTTTTGCTTTGACTTTTATTGCTGTTGTAGCCGGAATTCATCTTTTGGCTAAAGTCTTGACAAAAATTGCTGATTTTGCTTTTTTAGGTTGGATTAACAAATTAGCTGGAGCCGTTTTTAGTATGCTTAAAACTATTTTGGCTTTGAGTATTGTTATTTTATTGTTTGAAAAAATCAATGTAAATAACATGATTGCTAAACAAGAAACGCTTGATAATTCTATGTTTTATAATCCGATCAAGAAAGTCTCAGAGTTTGTTTATCCACAGATAGAAGAATGGTATGAAAAAAGTGTTCAGTCTTAAGTTGGCAGTGAGCAGAATTCAGATAACGGTGAAAATTTAAAAATTTAAAAAACATTTATATAATTAATAAGATAATTATTAAATTGCATTTCGAAAAACTATATGATGACAAAATTAGAAAACAAAGAAATCCTTGATAACGTTATTGAAGCTTTAGGAGTAAAAAAACCTGAATTTAGAAAAGCTCTTAAATACAGTTCTAATACAACAATTTACAATGTTTATAATGGTGTACATGGTATTTCTAATGATATGATTAACAGAATCCTTAATGCTTATCCAGAAGTTAATCATTTATATTTAAAAAGAGGTCATGGCACACCTTTAAAAACTGAAGTTTCTGAAAGTTTTTCTAATATTAATGCTGATGAAAACATATCAATTAATGAATTTCTTAATTTACCAAAAAAAGTAAAATTATTAGAACAAATGATTTACGATTTAAGTAAACAAGTAAATGATTTAAAATTAAAATAATTAAACTTTATTTTAAATAAAATCTACCTAACTTCCTTAACAGCACTACTCAAAACCCAACCTTCAGTTTTATCTGTTAAATGAATTCTTTTGTAATTATCTAATGTTTCTTTCACATAGACTTTTGTACCTTCGTGAAGTGTGAAAGCATTGTCTGCATCTTCTTTGGGTTCTGCTTTTACCTCAACAGTGTCTTCAAAAATTATGGCTGGTTTGTCTATTTTTTTGTAGTTTGTCAAAAAATTGGCTGATAAAAAGGAAACTATTACCAAAAATAAAGAAACAAAAATTCCAATGAATGAAACTCTTTTGGTGCCTGATTCTTCTTTATATAAAAACAAACCAAAACTCAATATGGTAATTACTGAAAAAGCAACGCTCAACCACGTCCAAGTATTGATAGAAAAAATGGAAGTTATACCTTTAATAAATTTAGTAAATCCTAATTCGTTAACTACTTTTATGTTGTCAATAGTTCTTTTTTGTGCAAATGCTAGATTTGTTTTTATAGCTTTATCACTAGGTTTTAATAACAATGCTTTTTCATAATAATAAATTGAAGGAGCAACCTTATTTAATTTGTAATAAGAGTTTCCAAGGTTAAAATATAAATCAGCTGATTCTTGTTTCAAGCTTTTTTCAATAAATTCATATTTCTGAATCGCATTTTCGTAATCTCCTTTTTTATACATTTCATTTGCAATCTCAAATACTTTCTGAGAAGATTCATCGGCTGATTGTCCAAATGAAAATTGGAACAATAGTATAAATATGTAAACTAAATTCTTCATTTTATTAAACTGATTTAGTTTGAGTTAATTCTTTTTCTAATAGTGAAATACTCTCCACTGCTTTTTCAAAATCCATTTTCATAGTATCATCTGATGAAGGTGCATATCTTGCAAATTCAGCTGATTTCATTGTATTTATAAAATTAGCAACAGATTCTTGAGAAGCATTTTTCTGCAATAGTAATAATTGGATGTTTTCTTTATCCATTTCAGACGTTTCAATATTCAATTTAGCTTTTAAGAAATTGTGTAATGCTTTTTCAATAGCCAAATAGAAAGGCACTTTGTTTCCTAATTGTTTTTTAGCTTCCCCTAAATATTTCTTCGCTAATTTGTTATTCATTCGAATTCTATTTCCGTGTTCATCACTTACATATTGGTCTGTTTTGCGTTTCACTATGAATAAAATTGGAATAAAACACAACGGCAATAGCAATAATGAATAATAAATAGTTGATCCAAATGGTGTGCTTTTATTTATAGGTTCAAAACTTGTTTTTCTATTTATGAATTGAAAGGTTTCCGTTTTAGTAATATCTTGTTTATCAGGATTATTTGAGGCAACTGTTGCTAAACCTGGCCCATCTATAACATCTACAACAAATTCATCAGAAGTGATAGTTTTGTATGAATTAGATTTCAAATCAAAATAAGAAAATACAACAGGTTTTATCGGGAATTTTCCTTTGGATTGAGGTACAATTGTGTAAGTGTCTGAAATTTTTCCAATCATTCCAGATAACGGTGTATTTACTTCTTCGTTGTGTTTTGGTTCGAAAACATCAAAAGCAGTTGGTAATTCAAGTTTTGGTAATTCAAATAATTTTAAATTTCCTTTTCCTGAAACTTCAACAACTAAATCTAATGATTCACCAAACTTAACTTGCTTTTTCGAAGGCACAATTTTAAATGCAAAGTCTCCAACTGCTCCTTTAAAATCTATTGGTTTGTTAGCTTCTGGCAAAGGCTTTACATTAATTGTTCTTGCACCAGCCGAAATAGTTTTTGAAACCGTTTGAAAAGGACTTTCATAAGGAGAAGTTCTTCTAACGGGTACATTTACATCCATTGTAATTGTTAAAGGATCTAGGTTTTTATTTCCTGATTCTAATGGATATAATATAACTTTTCTCCATTCAACCATTGCATAGTCTTTTCCGTTGTATTTTGCTAAAACTGCTTTTAGGTTTTTCATATCTTGAAACTGACTCCAAAAACCATTATAAGCAGGATTTTCTGTTTCACGCACATTATTTACACCATATCTTGGATCAAAATACACTTTATAAACTACGGTTACAGGTTCATTTACATAAGGATTTTGTTTAGAAATATCAGCCACTAAAAAAACACCTTCTCCAACTTGAGCTAATGGATCATTTGGATCAACCGGCATTTGTATAGCATCAACAATTCTTACAACAACTGGATTTGATTTGTAAATTATTCCTTCATATTCGATTGTTGCTGGCTGGATAGTAAAAGTTCCTTTTGACTTTGGAGTAAGGTAATAATTTAATTGAGTGAAAATTTCTCTTCTACTATTTACTTTTCCGTTATTAATAGAAATTGAAGTATTGTTTCCTTTACTAATTGAAGGACCTTCAACTCTAAAAGACTCTAATTTTGGTGGATCAAAGTTATCTCCATCATTGTTAATCATAAAAGTAAGTAGAATCTTTTCGTTTAAAGCATAAATATCCTTATCTGTTCTTGCTTCAAATTTTACTTGAGCCAAGGCAGTGAATTGGATTAAAATCACGAAAATTAAAAAAATCTTTTTCATTTTATGCTGAATTTATTTCAGTATCTAATTATTACCAATCTTTATCTGTTTGAACACGAACTCCTTTTTCTTTGCGAGAATTTACTTTTTCTTGAATCTTCTTTTCAGCGTTATTAACTGCTTCTAAGATGTTTTCAATTTTTTGTTTGTCAGCTCCTTGTGGTTTAGGATTTCCTTTATCCTCTTTATCTCCTTCTTTATTTTGATCTTTTTTGTCCTTTTTATCTTGTTGATCTTGGTCTTTATTCTTTTCTTGATCTTTATCTTTGTTTTTATCCTTATCATTTCCGCCACCACCACTTTTTGGAGGATTTTCCTTTAAAAACTTTTTTGCTAAAGCGTAATTATAACGCGTTTGCTCATCATAAGGATTATTACGCAAAGCATTTTTATAAGATTCAACTGCTCCTTGATAGTTTTTTTCTAACATTAAAGTGTTTCCTAAATTATGAAAAGCCTTATGTTTTTCATCTTTAGTTTTAGCGGAAGTTGTTGCTTCAAAAAACTTGAACTTAGCTTCTCCTGGTTGATTTAGTCTATAAATACTATTTCCCATATTATAATAAGAAGCTGCTTTTACCTTTTTATCGGATGAAGCCGAAACTCTATAATCTGCCTCTGAAGCAATGTATTTCTTTCCTTTGAAAGATTCATTTCCTTTATACAAATCTTTGTGATCTTCTTGTGCAAAAATAAAAGAAGAAACTAATAAAACTATATAAACAATTACTCTATTCATCTCTTTTCTCTTTAAATAAATTTAATTTTTGAAACCAGGCTGTTTTTCTTTCAAACATCAGCAAATCTATAAATAACAGCAGAAATCCTAAACCTAAAAACCATTGATATTGCGATTTAAATTCAGCTATTTGTTGTGTTTCAGATTCGTTTTTTTCAATTGAATTTAAAACAGTTTGCAAATTATCTACAACTGATTTAGTATTATTTCCGTCTAGATATTTTCCTTTAGTTGCTTCTGCAATTAATTTTAGTGATTCAGCATTCATTTTGGTTACAACTATTTCACCGTTTGAATCTTTTTTGTAGCCTAAAACTTTGCCATTTTCTTTGATTGGAATTTGTCCACCTTTAGTTGTTCCAACACTTATTGTTACAATTTTTATGCCCTTTTCTTTAGCAATTTCTAGAGCTTCTTTTGAATCATCACCATGGTCTTCCCCATCAGAAATTAAAATCAACAACTTACTTTGTTGGTCATCATCAAAGAAATTGATCGCTTGATTAATCGCTTGATTTAAAGCAGTTCCTTGTGATGAAAGCATATTAGTATTCGCGTTTTGCAAATACATTTTTCCAATACTATAATCAGATGTCATTGGCAAAATAGGATAAGCACTTCCAGCGTAAGCAATTAAACCAATTCTATCTCCTTGTAAATTATTAATAATTTGGTTGATGATTTGTTTTGACTTCTCTAAACGATTTGGAGCAACGTCTTCAGCTAACATGCTTTTAGAAACATCTAACGCAAAGACAATATCAATTCCGTCACGTTTTATCGTTTCCATTTTTGTTCCTAATCTTGGATTTGCTATAGCAATTATTATAGCACTCAATCCCAAAACAACCAATAAAAACTTAAGAATTGACTTAAAACCAGAATATTCTGGAATCAGTTTTTTTACCAAATCTAAATCACCAAACTCTTTTTGCTTTTTAGTTTTCCAATAAAAATTGAATACGAAAAACACTACCACAATTGGCACTATCAGCAATAAATACAAATATTTTGATTCTTCTAGTTGAAACATTTTATATAAATCCTCTTAAAATTGTGTTTCTTAATAGTACTTCTATCAACAATAAACCACAAGCTACAAGTAGTAATGGTCTAAACAATTCGTTATAATTAGTAAATTTTTTTTCTTTTATTTCTGTCTTTTCAAGCTTATTAATGTTGTCATAAATAGCTTCTAATCTTTCATTACTTGTTGCTCTGTAATAAATTCCGTCTGTTTTTTTTGCGATTTCCTTCATTAATCCTTCGTCAATTTCTACATCCATCATTTGGTATAAGAATTTTCCACTTGGCTCTTTTGCGTATGGAAACATGGCTCTACCGTTTGTTCCAATTCCGATTGTGTAGACTTTTATACCATATTTTTTAGCAATATCCGCAGCCATTCTTGGGTCAATTGTTCCTGAATTGTTAACACCATCAGTCAATAAAATAATTATTCTACTTTTAGCTTTACTTTCTCTTAAACGGTTTACGGCAGTTGCCAAACCTACACCAATTCCGGTTCCATCTTGAATTATTGAATCATCATATTCAATAGATTTTATAGCTTGTTGTACAATTAATGCATCTGACGTTACTGGTGTTTTTGTATAACTTTCACCTGCATAAACTACAATTCCGATTCGGTCATTTATTCTATCATTTGAGAATTTTGAGGCTACTTTTTTAAGTGCATCTAAACGGTTTGGTTTTAAATCTTTGGCCAACATACTTCCAGAAACATCTATTGCCATTACAATATCAATTCCACTTGTTGATTTTTGTTTTACTGAAACATCAACAGTTCTTGGTCTTGCTAATGCTAAAATTATTAATGCTAAAGCCATCAACCTTGCGTAAAACAATAGTGGCTTTACTTTTGACAATAATGAATGATTCTTTTTAAACGATTTTGTTGAGCTAATTTTTAAACTTGCATCTCTATTATTTTTGTTATAAAAATACCAAGCAGTAGCTAATGGGATTGTTAAAAACAACCAGAAAAAATGTGGATTTAAAAAGGTTATATTTCCCATTATAGACTACTTTTTTTAAGTTCAATAGAGTTTCTTACGCGTTCCATCATCTTCTCTGCATCTTTATCACCATCTTTATAGATTAAAAAGAACTCTTGAGCTGAGTTTGGTTGCGCAAAAATCACAATTTCATAAGCCATTTTATATTCTTTTTTATCTATAGGATTATTTACTGTAAATGTTCCGTAGGCCTTTTTACCTGAAAGCCCTTTCTTTGGCTCATAATCATCAACTTTTACTAAAATATTTTTTGCACCAACAGATTCTAAATATTTAATATTTGCTTCTATAGCAATGTCTTTATCTAAAGCGACAGAATCTTTAAAAGTGGTTGTGTTTAATGTTATGGAGAAGTTATCAATCAAACTTCCATATGTAAATCTTCCAACAGACTTAACAGTTGGTGGTAAATTTTGCTGCACTCTTTCGTCAACAGTACGTTTTAAAACTCTTGGGGTTTCAATTTTTATGGCTGGATCACCATATTCTGATATTACCCATTCTTTTTCTAACAATTCTTTAGAGGTGTGTCCAATATAATTATCTTTCAAATAATCATAAGCAATTGTTCTAGCAAATACTATTAATGATATAAACAAAAACACAATTACAACTACAATAGAAAGTACAGCACGAATTACCTTATCTTTTTTAGCTTTCTTAATTCTAATTTCTTCTTGAAACAGATTATCTTGTTCTTCTTGTGTTCTAGGAGTTGCTTTATCTAATGACAATAAAAACTCATTTATTATCATTTTACTTTCTTCAATTTCTGAAGCTATTGGTTGTGATTTGGCAAATTTTACTAAATCGGCGTTTTTTAATACTTCGTTAAATTGGTTTAATAAAGAAGGACTTATTTTAATATTTCTTTTTCCTGTTTCGGCTCTTAATGCTTTGTATAGTTCATTTGAAGTACTTTCCATAGCCGGAACAGAAAGTGATTCTTCTATGTAGACACGAGCAATATCCGTTAATTCAGAATAATACTCTTTTACTTTTCCGTTTTGCCAAAGACTCTTTTTTTCTAGGTTTTCTGAATAGACTAATGCTTTTTCAATTGGAGAAGCGAAACCTTTAGCTTCCTCTTTTTTATTTTTCTGAATTCTTTTTATAATGAAATAAGCTAAAACGCCTAATCCAATTACTAAAAGACCAAATAACACATATTTCCACCAATCACTTGCTGGTTTTTTGACTTCTACAATAGGTTTAATATCAAACATGGGTTGCACAATAGTATCAACCTTTACATCATTAACTCTGACTGAAGATGAATCTGAAAAATATTCTTTATTATTAATTCGAACTGCAATGCTAGGTATTTTATAAACTCCAGAATCAAATTGCGTTAATCCGTATTTTTTTATTAATTCTAGTTTGTCATTGTCTTTGATTGTGTCAATTGGATACGATTCTAAAACTTCTAGACGACCAATGAATTTTCGCTCTGGAAAAACCACATGATCTTTTAGCGTTACTTTTGCTTTTAGAATCAAATTCAATTGAGAACCGATTTTTATTTCTGTAGAATCTACTGAAGAAGTCATCGATTGAGAAAATCCAAACGCTGAAATCAATAAAAACAGTATGTATAATCTTTTTTTCATTTTTTTATTTCTGAAATCTAAATTCAATTATCATCAATCTTGAAACATTATCTAGCCTTGAAGTAACTCAGCAATTTTTTTACGTAATTTTCATCAACTCTTGAGTGAATTACTCCAGCTCCAGATTTAGAAAAAGTAGTTTTAAAATAATCTACATTTTCCCTATGATTAACTTCATAATCTAATCGCAATCGTTTTGAATTTGTATTTACATACATTAATTCGTTTGTTTCTGCATCAAGCATTTGAACCAACCCAATATTTGGAATGCTTTCTTCTCTTTGGTCAAAAACTCTAATTCCAGTTATGTCGTGCTTTTTTGAAACAATTTTTAAGGTTGATTCATAATCTTTCACCATAAAATCTGAAATCACAAAAACAATTGCTTTTTTCTTCATGATGCTTGATAAGAATTTTAAGGCTTGAGACAAATCGGTTTTCTTGCTTTTTGGCTGAAATTCAATTAATTCTCTAATAATTCTTAACACGTGTGACTTTCCTTTTTTTGGTGGAATAAACAACTCAATTTCGTCTGAAAATAAAATTAAACCAATTTTATCATTATTGTTTGTTGCTGAAAAAGCTAATGTTGCTCCAATTTCGGCAATAATTTCACTTTTTAATTGGTTTTTAGTTCCAAAACTTTCAGAACCAGAACAATCAACTAGTAGCATCATATTAAGTTCTCGTTCTTCTTCAAAAACTTTTACGTAAGGTTCGTTATATTTTGCTGTTACATTCCAATCAATACTTCTAACATCATCTCCAAATTGGTATTGACGGACTTCAGAAAATGTCATTCCACGTCCTTTAAAAGAAGTGTGATATTCTCCCGAAAAGATATGATCGCTCAATCTTCGGGTCTTGATTTCTATTTTACGTACTTTTTTAAGAATTTCCTTTGTATCCATTTTTTTTGAGTAATCAGTGTTCAGTATTGAGTGATCAGTGATTAGCTTTGTGTTGTACAATTGTCAACAATTCAACTTTTTTAGTAATTTTAAAGTTTTAGTGTGTTATTTTACGTTAAGCAACTGCCAACTAATAACTGAACACTACCAACTAAGGTACTTCAACTTCGTTTACAATTTTATTGATGATATCCACAGAAGTTATATTTTCAGCTTCTGCTTCGTATGTAATTCCAATTCTGTGACGAAGAACATCATGAACAACCGCACGAACATCTTCTGGAATTACATAACCTCTTCGTTTAATAAAAGCATAACATTTTGAGGCCATTGCTAAATTGATACTTCCACGAGGTGAAGCTCCAAAACTGATTAACGGCTTAAGACTTTCTAATTTATATTTTTCTGGATAACGAGTAGCGAAAACAATATCTAAAATGTATTTTTCGATTTTTTCATCCATATAAACTTCTTTCACGGCTTCTTGTGCACGTTTAATTTGTTCTACAGAAACTACTGGATTGATTTTATCATAATTACCCATTAAACTTTGCTTCATAATCACACGTTCGTCTTCCATTTTTGGATAATCAATAACGGTTTTAAGCATAAAACGGTCAACTTGAGCTTCTGGCAAAGGATATGTTCCTTCTTGTTCCACAGGGTTTTGTGTGGCTAATACAAAAAACGGCTTATCTAATTTGAAAGTTGTATCACCAATCGTTACTTGTTTTTCTTGCATCGCTTCAAGCAAAGCTGATTGTACTTTTGCAGGAGCACGGTTAATCTCATCTGCTAAGACAAAGTTGGCAAAAATTGGCCCTTTCTTGATTGAAAAAGCATTATCTTTCATATTATAAATCATAGTTCCAACGACATCAGCTGGCAATAAATCTGGTGTAAACTGAATTCTACTAAAACTTCCTTCAACAGCTTGAGCCAAAGTATTTATTGCTAATGTTTTTGCTAAACCAGGTACACCTTCTAACAAAATATGTCCTTGTCCTAAAAGTCCAATTAACAATCGTTCAATCATATGCTTTTGTCCGACAATTGTTTTATTCATTTCCATTGTAAGCAAATCAATAAAAGCACTTTCTCTTTCAATCTTTTCATTGATCGCTCTAATATCCAAAGTCATTGTGTTTTCTTCCATTTTATTATTAATTTAGTACCGAATTCTCGGGTAAAACTATGTGATTTTTTATAACGTTTCAAAATTGTACTTTTTTTTACTTTTTTGTTGTTAACATTCCGTTAAAAATAATCTGAATAGCCCTTAATTGGGAATGATTTATGATTTAGTTTTATACTTTTAAGAAAAAATTTAAAAATACTATAAATATGACTGCAAAACTTTCGCCAATTGTGGCTGGAGTTATGAATTGGGGTGTTTGGGACAAAAACTTAAACGCTCAAGAAATGACTACTTTAATTCATGCTTTTTTAGCTCAAAATATTACTTCATTTGATCATGCTGATATTTATGGTGGTTACACAACGGAAGCCTCTTTTGGAAAAGCTTTTTCACAATCTGCAATTGACAGAAACGCTATTCAACTTATTTCTAAATGTGGAATAAAACTTATTTCTGAAGAAAGAAATTATAAGGTTAAACATTATGATTATTCGGCTGATTACATTATTTGGAGTGCAGAAAACTCATTAAAAAATCTTCAAACTGATTATTTGGACGTGTTTTTATTACACAGACCAAGTCCATTACTTCAACCTGACGAAGTTGCAAAAGCAATTGATCAATTAAAATCACAAGGTAAAATTTTATCTTTTGGAGTTTCCAATTTCACCAATTCTCAAACTGAATTATTACAAAAAGTCATTCCTGTTGAATTTAACCAAATTCAATTTTCAGCCACAAATTCTGAAGCAATGCTGAACGGAAGTTTAGATTTTATGCAAAATAATGCTATAAAACCAATGGCATGGAACCCTCTTGGATCAGTATTTAAAGAAGATTCACAACAAACTAGAAGATTAAAAAAAATCTTGACAGATTTAGTTATCAAATATGAAGTTTCTTCGGATTTGTTATTGCTTTCATGGGTTTTGCAACATCCTTCAAATATTATTCCAGTAGTTGGAACAACAAATTTAACTAGAATTCCGCAATTGAATAATGCTAAAAAAATTAAATTAGATTTAGAAGATTGGTTTGCGATTTGGACAGAAAGCCAAGGAAATGAAGTTCCTTAAAAACTTTCTATGAAAACTATAAAACATGATTAACAAACGCCTCCTTGTCAAAAATTTACTAGCTCACAATGATGAGAACAGTTTTTATGACAAAAAGCGTCAGTTAAACTTACATAGCAAAGAAGGAAAAGCAAAGTTTTTAAAACACATTTGCGCTTTATCTAATTCAAACCCAACAAATTCATCTTTTATTGTTGTGGGTGTTGAAGATGAAACGAATGAAATTGTTGGAGATGATTTTTTTGATGACAGTCGCATTCAAAATTTGGTAAATGCTTATTTAGAAAATCCCCCAAAAATTCAATATGAGAATGTGCCTTTTCCAAATTTGTCCTCAGATAAGGTTGTTGGTCTAGTTACAATTAAGCCTAATGGAAAGGTTTCTAAATTCAAGAAAAACATTCATACAATTCTGGCAAATTCAACTTTTATTCGAGTCGGAAGCAGTACTATGCCTACCCATGAAAAGGTTTCTTTTTCAAAGATCAACACTGAAACTGTAATTAGCATTGAAAATAATTCTAGGAATAGCATAGAACATACCTTAGAAAGTGTTTTACATTTTATAAATATTTCGCACAAAGACTTGCCTTCTGAATACAAAGTTTTCAAGGAGCTTTTTGTAGTTTGTTGGGCTGGAAATAAAAAGAAAGTTAAAGACAAAACGTATTATTCAAGAGTTGATATTGAGCTCGTTAATGAACAAGTGAAGTTGTTTTATTCTGCTTTAGACGAAATTAGCATTTCTTTTGACAATGATTCTTTTATGATTACCGAATACGTTCAATTAGGTTTGAATGACAAAACCAGTTATTATCCTTTAGAAAAATTAAAAATTACTTTTTTTGACAATGGTTATTATAAAATGGATTCCGAATTTTTGTTTGAACCACCGCAATATAATCGAAAAATGTTGTTTCACATTTACAATTCGACTTTAGCGTTGATTCAGAAAATGAATAAAAAAAATTTATTGAATGATCAGGAAAAAAAAGATGTTGAAAATATTCCTTCTATTTTAATGATTTGTTACTTAAATGGATTTGATGAGGCCAAACAAAAGTTAATTGATGCTAAATTAGTTTTAAAACAATATGAAAATCCCGAAGTTTACATCGCTTTTAAAGAAGCATTACGCGTTTTAAGGAAAATGAAATATAATAAGAATGAATAGAAAATTAGTAATAGGTGACATTCACGGTGGATTAAAAGCTTTAAATCAAGTTATAGAAAGAGCTAATGTTACTCAAAATGATACTTTAATTTTTTTAGGAGATTATGTTGATGGTTGGAGTGAATCGCCTCAAGTTTTAGATTTTTTAATGGATTTAGATAAAAAACAAAACTGTGTTTTCATAAGAGGAAATCATGATGACCTATTGTTAAATTATCTAAAAAACAATTCCTATAATATAGAGTGGTTTAAACATGGTGGAAAATCTACTATTGA